>CAYPRZ010000100.1:0-9725 GCA_964413315.1 uncultured Desulfovibrio sp.
AGATGACGACCAAGAACAGGTTCTCATCAATTTCTAGCCTACCACAAGGGCCGCTCGGAAACACCGGGCGGCCCTTATTCCTAAAAACCCCACAGTGCACTGTGCACCACAGCGTTAATGATGCCGCAGCGCAGCAGCACGGTCGGTTTGTTATGCTTGCTGGGCTTGCAGTGCACAACCTGCCGCCAGCAGAACACAAAATATTTTGCCAGTAATGTGCTCAGGAGGCCTTCATGAACAGCACCATCAGTTGTCTTGGCAATGCCATATGGTTTTTGTGCGGCGGCATTCTCATGGGCCTTGTGTGGTGGATTTACGGGCTGCTCTGCTTTGTTTCCATTGTAGGCATTCCGTGGGGCAGGGCCTGTTTTGTCATGGGCAACTTTGCCTTTTTTCCCTTTGGCAAAATGCCGGTGGCGCGCGATGTGCTTACAGGCAAACAAGATGTGGGCACGGGGCCCTTGGGCACGGTGGGTAATATTATCTGGCTTGTGCTGGCAGGAATATGGCTTGCCATGGGACATCTGCTTTCAGCCATCATGTGTGCGGTGACCATCATCGGCATTCCCTTTGCTTGGCAACACGTCAAACTGGCGGCTCTGGCGCTCTGCCCTATCGGCAAAACCATTGTACCCGCTCAACTGGCCGATGCCGCAGAACGCGCCGCCGCTGAGCGTGGCTTTCGCGAAGGGCGCTATTAGCACCCAACAATTTGGGGTGGCCCCGCGCTACCCCTTGCCGCAGGGCCACCCCTTTCACACGTGGTAGCAGGGCTAGCTGTTTGTGCTTTCGCCAAACAGCTCTTCCATTTGCCGCGCATAAAACTGCTTCATAAATTCCAGATCAATTTGGGGCGACTTATCACCCCGCAGCAGGTTGACCACAAGAGCAGCGCCCATAAGCTGCGCAAGGATCAATTCGGCGCGGGTGGCTGTGTGCTCGCCCGGCAGTACGGCCATGATCTGCTCGCGAACTTTGTCATACGTGGCAGTCATCACGCCTGAAACGTTGGGATCCAGCGCAGAAAGCGCGGTGATACGAAAATCCGTCACCCATGCACTCTGCGCACCTTCGGTCAAAATACCGCTCATGGCCAGATTGGTTCTTTCCAGCGGCGACACTTCGGGCAGGGCAGCATTGCCCTCGTCGTTAAGTATGCCAGCAACCTCAAGAAAAAGATTGCGTTTCGAGCCAAAATAGCGGCTGATCAAGGCGGGATTAACCCCAGCCTCTGCACCAATCTCACGAATACCCACGCTCACATAGTTAGCACTGGCAAAGAGCCTTCTTGCTGCTTGCAGTAAACGGTTGCGCGTTTCTGCGGCATTGCGCTTCTGCTGTGGCGCTGAAACTTTCTTGCGATCAGAAACCATTGTGTTCGTCCTCTGTACTTGTTGCTGCTTGACACAGCTCCGAAGTTAGAGCTAGTGTTTTGTGTAATCAATCGATTATCTACTTTCGATGAAAAGTGCAAGATTTTTATTGCGCAGGAGGAAACATGCGTCAAAAGGTACTGTCGTGCATTGCAACAGTGACCATAATTGTTTGTGCTGCAGTGGCCGTGCAGGCAGAAGAAAGCACGAGCACCAGCAACCGCTGGGGCTTTAATCTTGGCATTGGCGCTACGGTAACAACTTCTGAATACAGGGGAGTGGAACGGCTGGGAACGGCATTGCCCTTGCTGGGCTACGAAGGCGACTGGCTGTATTTGCGAGGACTAAGTGGCGGCGTACACCTTTTCAAAAACGAGAACCACGAAATAAACGTGCAGCTTTCGTATTTGCCGCAAAATTTTTACGCCTCGTGGAGCGAAAGCTCTGCCATGAGAAAGCTTGATGACCGATATTCCTCGGCCATGGCAGGAATCAACTATCGGCTGCGCACCGACCTAGGCGTGCTGGCAGCCACGCTTTCTACCGACGCGCTGGGCGTGAACAATGGCGTAACAGCAAACGCGTCCTATTCTTACCCTATCCGCTTTGCCAGCATGTCGCTTACCCCCACCTTGGGCGTGCAGTGGACTGACGTAAATTACAACGACTATTATTATGGCGTGAGCAAAAGCGAGGCGCAGGCCAGCGGCCTGAGTCATTACTCGCCACAGGCAGCCCTTGCCCCGTACGGAGAACTAACCCTGCGGGTGGGACTTTCAGACAGCTGGAGCGCCTTTGTAAGTGGAAAGGCACTTTTTCTGGGGGAAGAAGTCAGCAACAGCCCAATGGTTGAGCGCAGCAACAAATACTCGCTGAGCGGGGGTTTCTTGTACGCCTTTTAACCAACGTTCCCGGTGAATTTGCTCACCGGGCTGCAAACAAACCGCTTTCCAAACGTGTAGGCGCTTGCTGGCCATTGCCGCGACCTGCGAGGGCCTACCGTTTGGAAGCACAGCCCCCCTGACACAAATGCCCCGGCCCAAAAGGCACAAGCCTGCCAGCGGTAAAGGCATTAAGGCAATCAGCCACCGTGGGCAGGTTGGCATTGTAATACACGGCAATGCCCGCCGCCTGCAAAGCCTGCAAGGGCCGCATGCCCATACCGCCAGCCAGCAGGGTATTTACCCCAAGTCCCAAGAGGGCCTGCACCGGCCCAGCGCAGTCGCCGCCATGATGCATGGGGTTGGGGCGCACGTCTATTTCAGTGATTTTGCCGTCTACCACCCTTGCCAGCGTATATACCTGACAACGGCCAAAATGCGCATTGGGCGCGGCATCTGGCCCACCGGGCACCAAACAGGGCACAGCTACCAACAGACCGCCCGGCGCAGATGCTTCACCCATGGTTGCATCATTACCCGCATCGGGCTCCTCCGGCGCATCTACCGCGCACACCCCACCTTCAATGCGCAGGGCCTGACCCAGCACAAGTGCCTGAGCCACGCTGCGGCGGGCACGGCGCAAAAGTCTGCCAAAGGTATGCCGCGAGACGCCCATGCGTGCAGCGGCCTCATCCATGTTCAAGTCTTCATGGTCGGCCAAACGCAGGGCCTCTAACCCATCCAGCGACAGCACCACTTCTTCAAGTTCGTGCAGGGGTATTCCGTTGGGTTTGAAACAGCTATTTTTTGGCAGAGCGCTCACGCGCCTGCAATGACAAGGTCTTGGCATAATTTCCCAGCAATATGGTTTTATTTGAGAATAAGCCAATGAACTGGCATGCGCAAGGGCCAGACACAGAGAGTTTGGACACAAAGCAGACTGGCATGGCCGAACCAGAAGCAGGAGGGGTAAGCCTGCTTCCAGTCCGGCCATGTTTTCATAGACCACTCGGCAATGCGCCTGTACGGGGCGCCATCAGTGGCCCACAGTGCGCTGCCCAACGCGGATCCGGGCATACGCAAATATAAGGCAAGGGCGTTTTAAAGCCCGGCGGTCAACCCTCAGGCCTGAATTTCGTTCAGCAGGTGCACCAGATGGCTGGCGTCATCCGCGCCCGGTTCTGGCGGAAGCGAAGCCAAAATGCCCAAGCCTTCCATGGCATCGTGAAAGACTTCCTCTGCCATATCGGTAACAACCGCCGTATGCACCAGAGCATTCACGCGCATGAGGCCAATGACATCCTGCCGTGCCTGCTCCTGCGTGGGAGCGTCAACAACCACCAGATGCGGGGCCTGCCGCTGTACGCAGCTATTGCAAACCGCTGCATCGGGCACAGTGGTTACGGTGCACCCCTGTCGTTCAAGCTCTGCCACAAAGGGGGCAAAAACAGCGGGTCTGGCTGTTTGCAACAAGATGGAGCGCTTCATGGCGACCTAGTGCCCGCCGCCGCAGGTATGCTCCGGCGTGAATTCAATCAGCTTGCCTTGGCAAAAAGCCTGCACGGCCATGCCCACCGTAGGCTGGTTGCCTGCAAAGTACACGCTAATGCCCATCTGGTTAAAGCCCATCAAGGGGCGCATGCCCATGCCGCCAGCCAGCATTGCGTTTACGCCGTGGGAGGCCAAATACTGCACCGGGGCCATGCACCCGCCCTGCTGGTGGGGAATGGGCGGAAGCGTAGACTGGCCAGCGACCTGCCCGTTTTCCAATTCAACGATGGTGTAAATATCGCAGTGCCCAAAATGCATGCCCATGCCAGAATCCATGCCACCGGGCAGTTGCGAAGGAATTGCCAGAATAGTCTTGCTCATG
The DNA here is from genome assembly GCA_964413315.1 of uncultured Desulfovibrio sp. Lineage (GTDB taxonomy): Bacteria > Desulfobacterota > Desulfovibrionia > Desulfovibrionales > Desulfovibrionaceae > Desulfovibrio. Next base: position 4,128 of record CAYPRZ010000100.1, read on the forward strand.
ATGCTTTCCTTTTACAGATTGTTTGTAACGCCCCGCCGCACTGGCTGCGCTGCCAGAGCGCACACACGCTCCCATGCTGCTGCCAGCAGGTCGGCAAGGGCTGATTTTTCTTCCGTCAGGGTCTTGCGCCGCACCATGGCTTGCGTAACCAGCGGGCTGAAAGGCAGCTCGCCCAGCAGATGATGCCCGCCCTCCCTGATCATGGTGTGGATGCGGGCTGTTTCATCGGCGTTCAGGTCGGCCTTGTTGATAAGCACCGCAACGGGAATGCGAAAATGTGCGCATAGCTCGGCCACTCGGCCAAAATCGTGCCGCCCTGAAGGCGTGGGCTCTACCACTGCCACAGCCAGTGCCGCGCCAGAAAGAGAACTGATCACAGGGCAACCCACGCCGGGCGAGCCATCGCACAGCACAAGCTCGGCCCCCATGGCCGTGGCTTTTTCGCGGGCCTGCCGCTTAAGCAGGGCAACCAGCCGCCCGGAATTTTCCTGCCCCGGATCAAGCTGGGCGTGCACAAAGGGGCCAAGACGCGTATCGCTCACATACCACTCGCCGCAACGCCGCTCTGGAAATTCCACAGCATGTGCGGGGCACAACTTGTGGCACACGCCGCAGCCCTCGCAGCCCAGTTCGTCAATGCTGTATATGCCGTCGGCAAAATGCACCGCGTCAAAACGGCAGAGCTCTGCGCAGCGCCCACAGGCAGTGCAAAAATCAGGATTAATGTGCGCAGTGTTGCCCGAAATAAAAACCTCGCGCTGCTGCACCTGCGGATTGAGCAGAATGTGCATGTCAGGCACGTCCACATCCAGATCGCAGAGCACTGCTTTTTGTCCACGGGCGTGCGCCAATGCGGCAAATGCGGCGCAAACCGTGGTCTTTCCTGTGCCGCCCTTGCCACTCAAAACTACTATCTCACGCATGGCGCGTGCCCTCCGCAAAATTACGCAGACTAACCGCAAGCTCGGCAAAGCGCTGCCGCCAGCGTTGCCCGGTCATGCCCTGCGCCTCTGTGGGCGGCACACCGTGCGAGTAAGCCTCGGCGGCCTCGCGCTCAAAGGGCAGCTCTGCCAGCACTGGCAGCTTGGCCCCGGCGCACCATGCGCGCATTTCGTCTTCGCACTCTGTGTTGCCCTGCATACCAACCCGGTTCATTACCACGGCAACGGGCCGCCCCAACTGCGCAAAGGCAGCGTGCGCCAGCTTGAAATCGTACAGGCCAAAGGGTGTGGGCTCTGCCACCAGCAGCACCACATCTGCATTGCGGGCAGCGGTCATGGCCGGGCAGCTCACACCGGGGGGGGCGTCCATAAGCACGTCTGCGGGGTGCGCCTTAAGCTCTGCGGCCAGTTTGCGTTCCTGTGCCCGCAGCAGGGGTGGGGTCATGGCTTCGCCCACACGGCTGCGTCCCATAAGAAAGGGAATGTTGCGCCCGCCCGCATTGACCGAACCCAGCAGCAGCGCCCCAAGCTCGCGCTGCGCCACGCCGAGCGCCTGCTCTGGACACACGGCAAAACAGCCGCCACATCCGTGGCACATATCCTGAAAATACATGGGTTTTGCGCCCAGCATGGCAATGGCCCCATAGGCGCATATGGGGCGGCATGCGCCGCAGCCAGTGCACTTGTCTGCCAGCAATTCTGGCACTTCAAGGCAGACTGTTTCCGGCTCTGCGAGGTTTGGGTGTAGTAACAGATGCAGGTTAGGCGCTTCCACGTCAGCATCGGCCAACATAAGGTCGCCCTTCCACTGGGCCGCAAGACAAGCTGTTACGGTGGTTTTGCCCGCGCCACCCTTGCCACTGGCAATAACAATACGCATATGGCCCTACTTGTTGGGTGCGGTGGCCGGGTTTACCGAACCATCTGCAAGGCAGCGCACAGCATCACCCACGCTACGGTTGTCCATGTCCTGATACACGTCCAGCCCCGCCGCCTTGAGAGCCATAAAGGCCTTGGGCCCCACATAGCCGCTCATGACAGCCTGCACACCCATGCCCGCCAAACGCTCCGCAGTCTGTATGCCAGCGCCCTGAGCCGCTGCCTGAGACGCGCCGTTGTCCACATAGTCTGCCTGCATGGTTTCCATATCGACAACAACAAAACCGCCAGCCCTGCCAAATCGCGGATCAACCTGCGATTCCAGCCCCGGCCCTTCGCTTGAAACGGCAACTTTCATCTGCATGCTCCCTTGTTTTTGCTCAAATGAGCATAATCCCACTCGCCGAATTGTCAAGCAGATAAAAATAAAATCCGCCGCACCAGCCAGTTGCTGTATGCGGCGGAAACTTCGCCAGAAGCGATTGGGGAAAGATGCAACTACTTGTTCACATAATGGTCGAGTGGTTTAACGCGATAGCTGTTGACCGGCATAAGATCGGTGGTCACATAGCCGGGCGCGGCATTGATGATGTCGGGTATGCGGTTGACGATGGTGGCGCAGGTCAGCTCTACCGTGGCTGGTTGGGTAATGACCACCTGCGTATCTGGCTCGCCCATGAGCGTCCAGTCGTTGCGGTCAACCTCGCCGGGGGCGTAGACCTTGCCCACGCACTCGCTTTCAATGACTATGCCCTCTTCCGTCTCAGTGGTTACCACCGCAGACATGCCTGTGGCGTGCCCGGCAGGAATGGTCATGCCCAATGTTTCAGAGTGCAGCTCGGCATTGTGGATTTGCGGCACGCACTTCTGCACCTGACTTTTAACTGTAAGGCCCAGCCGCTCGGCCAGCCATCCGTTGACGTTCCACATATACGAGGGCAAAAACTCGCCCTTTTCAATAAGCTGCTGGCGCTCGGCGGGCGAGATGGCATCGGCGGCGGCAATTTCCTTTTCAAAGGCCGGCAGGTCGAGGCCAGCGCCGTGGGCCTTGGCCAAGGCAATGCCGTAGTCCTCCACATTGTAGCTCGAACTGCCCTTGATGCGCTTAATGGTGTGCATGGCCCCGGCCAGAGTGGCAATAAGGTTGCCCCAAAACACATCCTGATAGCCCGAACCGCAAATGGTGCAGCCGGTTTTTTTAGCCATTGCGTCCACCTGCCGGGTTAGCGCGGGCGAAGAATTCATGGGAAAGATGGCTTCTTCATTGGTGGTGATGGCGTTGACGCCGTTTTTGGCGCAGACCATGAGGGCCTCGGCTATATCGCGCATGAGGCTCATGGTGGTGATGATGCAGGCATCGGGTTTAAGGGCCGCAAGCACCTTGTCGGCCTCGCTGGCGGGCTGCACCACCACGCCCCGGTCTGGCCCGCCCATGATGGAACCTATATCACGGCCCACCACCGCAGGGTTCACATCAAAGGCCGCTACAATTTCCGCGCCTTTTTCGTACACATAACGCATGGAATACTTTGACATCTTTCCACAACCATACTGGGCAATCCGCAATTTGCTCATGAGTTTCCTCCTGGTTTTGGATATGCTTTATCCTGAAAATTGCTTTCAACTTGAGCATACGCGTAGCTTGTGAAAAAACAAGCATGTCACGGAAAAACAAAATTAGCGCGTTTGCGGTCGCGCTCCCAAGGCCACGCCAAGGCCCGTCACTATGGCTGCCGCCCCGACCAAATCACCGGCTAGAATGGGTGCGCCCAGCAGCAGGGCAGAGAGTGTTAGCCCGCTCACGGGGTTGAGCATGTTGTAGGCGGCAGCGGTAGATGCCCCCTGCGTGCGGATAAGCAGCAGCCACAGCGCCATGCCCACCAGGCTCACCACGGTCAGCCACGCAAGGGCAAGCAGAGCCGGTAACGTCACCGTTAGTGGAGTAACCGGGCTCTGCCACGCCGCCGGAGCAAAGCAGACCATGGCGCAAATAGACATCCAGAAATTTACTGGCAAAACAGGCAGGCCACTGTACCGCCCCCGAAACAGCACAGCCCCTACAGAAAAAGCCACCGTGGCCCCGGCAGCCAACAGCAGCCCCAGCACAGCCCCGGCTTTCAGGTTGCCCGTGCCCACCATCATCACGATACCCACCAACGAAAGACAAAAGCCCAGCAACTTTAGGGCACTGAACGATTCAAGCCCGCGCGCAACCCCAAGCAACAGGGTGACAAAGGGCGAGCACGACACAATCACAACCACCCAGGGGGCAGACACCAGCCCCAGAGCCGAAAAACTCAGGCCCAGATAGAGCACGTTGTTTAAAAGGCCAAGCATTATACCGGCTCCAAGAGCCAGCTTCCACTGCGGGCCCCAAAGGCTCTTGCCGCACAGCACTGCCAGCACCGCTACCGTTCCCACAAAGCGGTAAAACAGGCCCACAAAAGGGCCCATCTCTGTGACCACAATTTTTCCCGCCACAAAGGCCGAGCTCCAGATGACACTGAAGCACAAGCCCAGCGCCAGATGCGCTAGACCGGGGTGAAACTTCGTTGTGCGCTGCTGGATGACGCCAGATGCATGGCCAGATGCATGGCCTGATTTTTGGCCCTTACCGTGCCCTGAGGCGCTTGCCGAACCAGCGGCGTCTACTGCCGTGTTTTCAGGTTTTATCTTGCTCATGGTCCTGCCCCCTGCGGCTGTGGAATATTTGCGACCAGTGTAGCCGGGGGCTTGATAATTTGTAAAATTTATTTTTATTATTCTCAAATAAGTTGAACTTATAATCCTTCAGCAGGTAGCCACATGCCCAACACCGCTGACACACGCAACATAACCCTTGAGCACATGCGCGCCTTTGTTGCCGTAGCCCATAGCCGCAGCTTTCAAAAAGCGGGGCAACAGCTTTGCCGCAGCCAATCGGCGGTGACGCAATCTGTCAAAAAGCTGGAGGAGCACCTCAACTGTACACTGGTGGAAAGGGGCAACGGGCACACCTTTGGCCTGACTGCCGCTGGTGAACGGCTGCTGCCACAGTTGGAAGACATGATTGTGCGTGTTGACGCCCTGCTGCGCGCGGCCTGCCAGCCCGAACTGCGGGGCCGCATTACCGTGGGCATTCCGCCCAGTTTCAGCACTGTGGAACTTCAAGCGGCCATGGCACGTCTGCTGGCTCTCAACCCCAACCTGCAAATCGGCGTGCTTTCCGCCATGTCTGCCGATATCGACAGCATGCTGGCCGAAGGGCGGCTGGATGTGGCCCTCATCAACCAACACAGGTTTGACAGCAGCCACGCGCCGGGGGGCATTTTTGAGGTGCTGGCCCAGCAGCCCCTGCACTGGGTGAGCGGCAACCCCGTGGATATCGACCCCACCGCTCCCGTACCCCTTGCCACCTACAGCGAGGGCAGCCCGTGGCGGGCGGCCACCCTTGAAGCTCTCGACTCCGCTGGCAGAACCTACAACTTTGCCTACGTGTGCGCCTCTTACGAAAGCCTGTGCAGCTCTGTGCTGGCGGGGTTTGGCATTACCGCCCTGCCCGGCTGGGACATGAACGGGCGCTTTGTGGTGCTTGACGGAAGTGGTGGTCTGCCGCCCCTTCCGCAAGTGCGCACCGTGCTTAAAACCTCCACGGCCAGCCCGGTATTGCATCAGTTTTGTGATTTCATCATGCAACTGCCGTTTTTCAAAAACCTGCGCGCACAGGCCTGAGCCACAGCACGCAATAAATATCCCCCGGCATAGCCGGGGGTTTTTCATATGCGCCTGTAAGGCTCTC
>CAYPRZ010000101.1:0-9711 GCA_964413315.1 uncultured Desulfovibrio sp.
CGTCATGGACGCTACAGCCTTTGCCCTTGTGCGCGACAACAACGTGCCCATCATCGTGTGCCGCATGTTTGGCGGCGACATCTGCCGCGCCGTTGACGGCGAGGCCGTGGGAACCATCGTTCAGAACTAGAGCCCACAAGGAGAACACTGATGGATATAGACAGCATCCTTCTGGACGCCGAAGACCGCATGGAAAAAGCCATTGGCGCACAGGAACGCGATTTTTCCAAGCTGCGCACAGGCCGCGCCTCCACTGCGCTTGTGGACGGCATCAAGGCCGACTACTACGGCACGCCCACGCCCATCAGCCAGATGGCTTCCGTGTCTGTGCCCGACAGCCGCACGGTCAGCATCCAGCCTTGGGACAAGGGTGGCATTTCCATAATTGAAAAGGCCATTCTCAAGTCTGACCTTGGCCTTACGCCCGTCAACGATGGCAAGGTCATCCGCATCATGATTCCGCCGCTCACCGAAGACCGCCGCAAGGAACTGGTCAAGGTGGCCCGCAAATATACCGAAGAAGCCAAGGTGGCGGTGCGCAACGTGCGCCGCGATGCCAACGACGGCCTTAAAAAGCTGGAAAAAGACAAGGCCATCAGCGAAGACGAACAGAAGAAAGCTTCTGAAGACGTGCAAAAGCTGACGGACAAGTTTGTGGCTGAAGCCGACAAAAAATGTGCGGCCAAAGAAAAGGAAATAATGGAAATCTAGCCCGTGGCGGGTCATCCGCCGGGGATGCGCGCGCCCCGCAGGCAACTGCGGGGCGCGGCCTTGCTGCACCGTGGCAGCTTGGCCGCTGGCCCGCAGGACATATCACCACAGGCTTTTGCATGACGGATCATCCAGACAAGCTGCCCATTCATCTTGCCATCATCATGGACGGCAACGGCAGGTGGGCTCAAGCACGCGGCCTGCCCCGCGAGGCGGGCCACCGCGCTGGCGCGGAAACAGTGCGCACCATCGTGACCGAATGCCGGTCGCTGGGCATACGCCACCTTACGCTCTACACCTTTTCCAGCGAAAACTGGAACCGCCCCAAGACAGAAATCAGCGCCCTGTTCAGCCTGTTGATGGAATTTTTGAGCCGCGAGGTTCCGCGCATGGTAGAGCAAGGCATTAGCATGCGGGTGCTGGGCGATCTTGATTCCATGCCCCTTGCCCAGCGCACGGCCCTGCGCCATGCTATCAAGCGCACCGAGGGCGGCAAGGACATGGTGCTTAACCTTGCGCTCAATTACGGCGGCAGGGGCGAGATTGTACGCGCAATGCAAAACATGCTGCGCGAGGGTCTGCGGCCTGAAGACGTCACCGAGCAAGCACTGGCCGACCATCTGTACACCGCCGGGCAGCCAGACCCCGACCTGCTCATCCGCACCAGCGGCGAGCAGCGCCTGAGCAACTACCTGCTCTACCAGTGCGCATACAGCGAGCTGTATTTCACGCCCGTGCCATGGCCAGACTTTGACCCAGCGCAGCTGCGCACGGCGCTGGACGCCTACGCCGCTCGTTCGCGCCGCTTTGGCAAAACACAGGAGCAAATTGATGCCCATTGATCCCTCAACCCAGTCCATTGACATTCGCCGCATTATTACCGGCCTTGTTTTGGCTGCGGTATTGTTGCTGGCACTTTGGTTCAGGGGCCTGCCCCTTTTGTTCGTCATCCTGCTGGTCTGCGCCATCGGCCTGTGGGAGTTTTACTCGTTGTTCTGGGGTACCAGCCGCGTGCCCAGCCGCATCTGTGCCATTGTGCTTGGCTGGGGTATGATCTGCCTCACTTGGATGCACAGACCGCAGGACGCTCTGGTCTTTCTTGGCGCGGGTTTTGTGCTGGCATCCATGAGTTTTCTTTTCAGGTGGGATGTTCTGGAAGAGGATAATGCCTTTGCCTCCAGCGGCATCTTTATGGCGGGGCTGGCCTATGTGCCGCTGCTGCTCTTGCCGGCCACCTATCTTTCTACCACCAAGCTCATTTTTGTTATTGCCGCTGTGGCCATTTCAGACACCTCGGCCTACTTTGTGGGCACGCGCTTTGGCCACCACAAGCTGTGGCCCCGCGTCAGCCCCAAAAAGAGCTCTGAGGGCGCGGTGGGCAGCCTTGTGGGTTGCGTAATTTTTTGCGCCATTTATGGCGAAATTTACGGCAAGACCGGCTGGTTTTCGTTTGCGCTGCTAGGCATAGCCATCAATGCCTTTGCCCAGTTGGGCGACCTTTTTGAATCGGCCCTCAAGCGCTCGGTTAATATCAAGGATTCTGGCAATATCCTGCCCGGTCACGGCGGCATCCTCGACAGGGCAGACAGCCTGCTGTTTGCCATGCCCATGGTGGCAGTTGTGGACCAGTGGTTCTTCTTCTTTTAGGGCCTGTTAAACTATCTGCTCTTTTTCCCTGCTTGCGTCAGGGAGCCTTTTATCTTGAAATGATCGGGCGTCTGCGTCAGCAGGCGCCCCCTGCTTGCAGAGCTGAAACCATCGGTTATCCGCCCCACCGGGGTGCTTGAATTTTTTGCCACAGTACCTATCTTATGCGCACACGCGCCGCGAGCACCTGCGCGCGCCCATTAAAGGACAATCGCACCATGGCGCAACTTTGGCCCGGTCTGGGCGGCCCTTCCATCAATTACATTTCTGAAGCCCCCAGCGAAAGCTGGCAGCAAACATGGCCGCGCAGCCTTGTGCTGCTGGGCTCCACGGGTTCCATCGGACGCAGCACGCTGGCCGTGGCTGCGGCGCACCCGCAGCTTTTTCGCATGGTGGGTTTTGCCTGTGCGCGCAACGTGCAGCGCTTGGCCGAGCAAGCCATTGAATGGCGGCCTTTGCACCTTGCCGTGCTGGACGAAGAATCCGCAGACAAACTGCGCACCCTGCTGCCCGCAGACTATCGCCCACGCATTCTTGTAGGGCGCGAAGGCTATGCGGAACTGGCATCACTGCCAGAAGCCTCCACCGTGCTTTCTGCTCAGGTAGGCGCGGCTGGTCTTGCCGGCACACTGGCGGCAGCCCTTGCGGGCAAGGTAATCTGCCTTGCCAACAAGGAATCGCTGGTGCTTGCGGGCGACCTTGTGCGCCGCGTGTGTGCGCACACAGGCGCTGTGGTGCTGCCTGTTGATTCCGAACACAACGCCATTTTTCAGTGCCTTGCCGGGCGCGGACAGGAAGTGGAACGGCTTATTCTTACGGCTTCGGGCGGGCCCTTTCGTGACTGGAGCCGTGATGCCCTGAATAACGTCACCATCGAGCAGGCCCTCAATCACCCCAACTGGAGCATGGGGGCCAAGATCACCATTGACTCGGCCACCCTTATGAACAAAGGGCTTGAAGTCATTGAGGCTTTTCATCTATACGGTGTGCCGGTCGAGCGTATCAAGGTACTGGTACACCCGCAGTCTGTGGTACATTCGCTTGTGGAGTTTCACGACGGCAGCCAACTTGCACAGTTGGGCACGCCCGACATGCGCATGGCCATTGCCGCTTGCCTGCTCTGGCCCCGCTGTGTGCCGGTGCATGTGCCGCCGCTCGACCTTACGGCCAAGCCGCTCACCTTCCACGAGCCGGACGAATCTGCTTTTCCCTGCCTTGGACTGGCCAAGCAGGTGCTTGAAAACCGTGGCGGCCGATGCGTTGTGCTCAACGCCGCCAACGAGGCCGCAGTAGACCTATTTCTAAACGGGCGCTGCGCCTTTATGGACATACCCCGGCTGATAATGTCCGCGCTGGAAGCGCACGCCGCTTCCAACCCCGGCAACCAGCCTTTTTGCACGCCTCTGGACGGCGCGGCCTTACCCGCAGACGCGGACGCTGCCCTGAAACATGAGGCGCATACATTGGCGGATCGCATGCAAAGTCTTGACCGCCAGAGCCGCGAGCTTGTGTACACCCTTGCCCGCGACGGAGGTTCCTTGTGCTGACAACAGTTATTGCCGTAGTGGTCGTTCTTGGCGGCCTGATCTTTTTTCATGAACTGGGGCATTTTGCCGTAGCCCGCTGGCTGGGCATGGGTGTTTCCACCTTTTCGCTGGGCTTTGGCCCCAAAATACTCAAATACCGCAAGGGCAAGACAGAATACGCCCTTTCGCTGGTTCCGCTGGGCGGCTATGTGGCCTTGGTGGGCGAAAGCGATCCCAAGGATATTCCCGCTGGCTTTACCGAAAAAGAAAGCTTTGCCCTGCGCCCCGCATGGCAGCGTCTGCTTGTGGTGGCGGCTGGCCCCACGGCCAACATTATTCTGGCATGGCTGCTGTGCTGGGCACTGGCTCTTGGCTGGGGCACGCCCATACTGCTGCCGCAAGTTGGCGGCGTGGTGCAAAACGGCCCGGCAGACAAGGCGGGCATCCAGCCCGGCGACACCATTGTAAGCATCAACGGGCTTGCCATCAGCAACTGGCAAACCATGGCCGACACCATTGCCCAAAGCAATGGCAAAACGCTTGAAGTGACCCTTTCGCGCCCCGACATGGCCCCGCAGGCAGATGTGGACAAAGAAGCTGCCGCCCCTGCCGCCAAGCCTGAACAGGTCGAGCCCACTCAGGCACAACAGGGCATGATCATCAGCGTGGAGCTCACGCCCGAACGCTCTATCCGCAAAACCATCTTTGGCGAAGAAGAAAGCGCGTGGCTAATTGGCATTCGCAACTCTGGCGCAGTACGCCTTGAACACCATAACTTTGCAGGGGCAGCCATTGCCGGAGCCGGGCAGACCGCCGACATGGTTTCGCTGACATGGCAAAGCTTTGTTAAGCTGGCCGAGCGGGTGGTGCCGCTGGATCAGGTGGGCGGGCCCATAATGATCATGCAGATGGTGGGCAAACAGGCCCACGAGGGGCTGGCTGGCCTGTTGGCCTTGGCGGCGCTTATCAGCATCAACCTTGGCATTCTGAATCTTTTGCCCATCCCCGTGCTTGACGGCGGGCAGATTGTGTTTTGCCTGTGGGAAATAATTTTTCGCCGTCCGCCAAATCCGCGCTTTCAGGAATACGCCATGCGCGTGGGCATTGCCCTGCTTGTGTGCCTCATGCTGCTGGCAACCTACAATGATTTGTGGCGGATTCTTAAAAATACCGGCTGGTTCGGGAGCGGCTCATAATGCAGACGGGCACGGGGCTAGAGCTTATTCTTAATGCCGCCGAAGGCGCGTTGCAGATCGTAGTGACCGAAGACGAACGGCTGCTCTGCGTACAGGAATGGCATAAGGCCGACCGGGCCACGGAAATTCTGGCTCCTGCCTTGGCCGAGATTTGCACTACCCTTGGCATTACGCCCGCGGCATTCAGGCGCATTGCCTGTGTGCGCGGGCCGGGGTCGTTTACCGGCATTCGGCTGGTGCTCACCACCGCAGCCGCCCTGCGCCGTGTGGGTCAGGCCCGCCTTGCGGGGCTGGACTATATGCAAGCACTGGCCACCAGCGCCGTGTTGCAGCACAACCTCTTTTACGGCACGCCTGTGTGGGTGCTTACCCACGCCCGCCGTAACCTTGTGCACTGCCAGCCCTTTATTTCTTATGGCCCGCAAATTCCTGCCCAGCCGGGCGAGCCTGTTGACCTGTGCGCACCGCAAGAGGCTTTGCGCCGCATGCAGGCAGGCCTGAACGATCCTCTGCCAGATGGCACAGACCCGCACCGCTGCACCCACGTATGTGGCAGCGGTCTGGCCCGCAATGCCGATGTGTTTGCAGAGCTGGCGGGCATGCGCATTGTGGTGGCCCCCGAACAGGCAAAGATACTTGCCCTGCCCCGGCTGGTCAGCCCCGACACGGCTTCGCTGTGCCTGCTGGCCCGGCACGGCGATTATTTTGACGCTGACATAGAGCCCCTCTATGTGCGGCCCTGCGATGCTGTAGAAAATCTGCCCCAGCTTGCCCCCCGCATGGGCATGAGCGGTGAGCACGCCCTTGCGGCTCTTGATTCCATGCTCGAACGTGCGCCCCAAAGCGAAATTTGAACCATCCCGCGCAATGCAGCAGAGCAGGGCATTTTTGCCACTCAAATATCTTAGCAATATGCTATGTATAAAAGCATACAACACCACGGAGATACCATGATCCGTAATATCCGCCATTCACTTTCCATGCTGCTCTCTTTGGCCGCACTAGCTCTTATACCAGCCTGCCCTACTGTGATCAGTGCTGCTGACACCACCGTGCGCATGGAGCTGCCCACCCCCAACAAAACCGGCGGCATGCCCTTGATGCAAGCCCTGAGCGGGCGGCACTCGACCAAAACCAATTACAGCGGCGCGGCCCTTTCGTTGCAGCAACTCAGCGACCTTTTGTGGGCCACATGGGGCGTAAATCGTGAAGATGGCCGCAGAACAGCCCCCACTGCCATGAACAAGCAGGACGTGCGCCTCTACGTGGCCCTTGAAAGCGGCGTGTGGCAGTACGATGCGGGCAATGCCCTGATTAAGGTGCTTGACGGCGATTGGCGCGGCCAAATGGGCGGGGGTTCGCTTACCCTGCTCTACGCAATTCCGCAGACCAACGAATGGGGAGGGGCTCATGTGGGCTCGCTCTACCAGAATGCGGGGCTGTACTGCGCCTCCGCAGGCTTGGGCAACTTTGTGCACGTTTCCGGCCTGCACGCGCTGGACGGCAAACTGCCCCTGCCCGATGGCTGGAAAATCTTTATCATTCAAACTGTGGGTTTATTGAAGTAGACACACATATTCGCACTACGGCAAAGCCCCCGTTCTGGTCAGCACTCTGGCCAGAAACGGGGGCTTTTTTGATGTGCAAAAGGCTGCAAGCGCAGTATGCGCCAGCTAAAAATCCAGCTCCAGGCGCTCACGCCCAACGCAGATACGGCTGCGCGAAAATCCGTAGGCAGCTGCATAGGCAGCCAGCTCGGAAAAATGCGAGCCCGTGTCTTGTGTATTGTGCGCGTCTGAACCAAAGCTGATATTTAGACCAAGGTCGGCGGCCAACCGCATGATGGCCGGGCCGGGGTAGGGCTCGTGAAAGGGCTTGCGCAAACCGGCAGAGGAAATTTCCATGGCTGTATCTGTGGCTCGCATGGCTTCAAGCACTGCGGCAATGCGGTCTGTGCTGCCGGGCAGGGCCAGCCATGCCTGAAAATCATCGTAACAGCACACCTTGATAAAGTCTGGGTGGGCAACCACATCAACCATGCCGCTGGCGGCCAGCCCCCGCATTATTTCATAATAGGCATCGTAGCGGGCAAAACGCTCTGCGCGCTCAACCTCCGGGCCCCAGCAGCGCGGCGAACCAACCGGCACATCGCCCACAAAATGCAGACCGCCGATGATGTAGTCAAAAGGATAGTGCCCGATAACGTCACGCATCCAAGGCATATTTACGGGCAGCCAGTCCAGCTCCATGCCCATGAGCACGCGGGGCGAGGCCGATTGCGTACCCGGCAGGCAGGCGGTTTGCTCTCTGAGAGCCATGACCTCGGCGGCGTATGTAGGAAAGGTAACGGCAAGATCGCCCTTGTACAAAGGGCAGGAATAACCGGGCGGCAAGGGCGAATGCTCCGAAAAACCGTACCATTGCAGATTGCGCGCTTTTGCGGCGGCAAACATTTCGTCCACAGTGGCAAGGCCGTGCGAAGCGATGGTATGGTTATGGACGTCGGCGCAGATCATGCCTTCTCCTGCCGCTGCGGGCCTGCCTAATACGCAGCCTGTGCCAGCAGGGCACGCGCGTCTTTTACATCTTGAGCTATGCGTTCCTTCAGTGCTTCCACAGAGGCAAAGCGCTCTTCACCGCGAACACGGGCCACAAACTCCAGACGCATCATCTGGCCGTAGAGATTTTTTCCGTCTTCAAGCAAAAAAGTTTCAACGCCCAGCTCGTTATCGCCAAAGGTGGGCTTGCGCCCCACACAGGTGACCGCTGGCCACTTGTGTCCATTAAGCGAGGCGCGGGTGGCGTAGACGCCTTCCACAGGCAGCACCACATCGGGCTTACGCTGATTGGCAGTAGGAAAACCCAAGCCAGCCCCGCGCCCGTCGCCGTGCACCACTTCGCCTGTAAAGCCGTGGAACCTGCCCAGCAGGGTTGCGGCCCGCGCCACATCGCCCTGCCCGATCAAGCCGCGCAGTGAGGTAGAGCTGACCACAGTGCCGCTTACCAGCACAGGTTCAAGCTGCTCTACGGTAAAACCCGTGAGTGCCCCCAGCTCGCGCAGCACAGAAACCTGCCCGCCACGGTTGCGGCCCAGCGTAAAATCATAGCCCACAACCAGACGGCGCAGATGCATGGGCGCAAGAATGTGCTGCACAAAGGCTCCCGCTTCAAGGGCAGCCAGCTCGTGCGTAAAGGGCAGCTCAAGCACGCAAGAGACGCCCAGCGATTCCAGCAGGGCAAGCCTGTCTTCACGCGTGGTAATGGGCATATGCCCGCGCTCAGGAAAAAGCACCTGACGGGGGTGCGGCCAAAAAGTCATGACCACTGGGGTCAGACCTTCCTGCGCAGCTACCTCTAGCGTGCGGCAGATAAGCGCCTGATGTCCAAGGTGAACGCCGTCAAAATTACCGATGGTGACCGCTGAACCTTCAAGGGTTCCCAGCGCGTCTACTGAGTGAACTATTTTCATTAGATATGTCGGTTCCCGAACAGATAACGCACGCCCGGCGCTTAGATAAGCCGGTCGAAAACGAGTTTGTAAATCCTGCGGATGTGCAGCACCAGCTTGAGGTTGATGCTTTTAGCCTGATTGGGATCCTGAGTGGAAAAAGAGCTCAAATGCCGCGCCACTTCGCTAAAGTCGGCATCGCCGCGCGGCTCAAGCATAGCCCAGTATTCCCTAGCGCGGTTGAGCAGGTGGGCGCTATGCTTGTCCCTGTGGGCCTGCGCGTATTCCTGCAAAAAAAGCTCAAACATGCACGTGGCATCCACGGGAAAAGACCGGGCCAGCGCAAGCCGCCACAATGCTATGTAAAGTCCCATCAACTCGCCCTGCATTTGGCGGCGGCGCATAAACTGCATGCGCCTTACGCCCAGCAGTTCGAGCTCAAGCGTAAAGTCGGCATCTGCAAGCAATGCCTTAAAATTCTCCAAAGCCGCGCGTGCGGCTTCGTGCGGGGCATTGTCTTGCAATGCCCCCTGTGCGGTGGTTTCTTCGCTGTTCTGCATGGCTTCACACTGTATGTTTTCTAAAACCCAAAATGCCTAGTTTTCGCCCTCGTGGGACGAACCCTGGCCCTGCCCATCGGCAGATTGCCCTGCAGCACCGTCTGTTCCCTGCGCACCACGGCTGCGCGATGACCGGCGGCGGCGTTTGCCCGACCGCGAAGGCCTCCCCTCGTCCGAAGCGGCATCGTTGGCCGCCCCAGCCTGAGCGGCGGCTTCATCTCTTGCCGCTGGCTGGCCCCCGGCGGCATCACTGCTGCGTCCCTCTGCAGGCTTGCCGCGCCCGGAGCGCGAACGCCCCTGTCTGCCCTGATTCTGCTGGCCCTGCGGCCTTGAGGCTGCACGGGGCTGCCCATCGGGAAAGCGCGTTTCACGCAGGCTATCCTGATGGCAAGCGTCCAGCAGCATGGCCAGCAACAGCACGTTGTCTTCTTCGTCGCTCTGCGTCACAAGGTCGCGCGCCAGCTGGGCGTACCGCCCAACCCGCATGCGCTCAAGCCCGGTGAGATTGCGAAACCGCCCTTCAAGAATGGCAGTAAGGCGCGTTCCGGCCACCAGCGCCACGTCTTCGTCGGTGGGCAGGGGCAAGTTCATGATGCCAATTTTGTAGTGCTTGGCTATGCGGT
>CAYPRZ010000102.1:0-9630 GCA_964413315.1 uncultured Desulfovibrio sp.
CGTGCTGGCAGAGCAAGGCGCGGCCATTGCCGCAGCCCTTGCTGCTGGCAGGGATGTGGCCGTGGAAATAGCCGAAGTAGAGCACCCCAACATGGCATTGGGCGGCAGGCTTGCCGCCAGCCTTGCAAGGGTGCTGCACAAGGCGCTGGAATCTGCCGCCGGTCTGGTTGTGACCGGGGGCGAAACCGCCGCTAATCTCATGGCCGAGGTGGGCATTCACGGTATCCGTCTGGTTGCCGAGGTAGAAAGCGGTGTACCGGCGGGCATGACCCTTGGCAGCTTTTCGCTGCCCATTGTGACCAAGGCCGGTTCCTTTGGCACAGAGAGCACCTTGGCCAGCAGCCTTGATTTTTTGCGGGCTGCAATCAAAAAAGGAGAACTGGCTTGAATCAGCTACCTGTGGTGGCCATCACCATGGGCGATGCCTCTGGCATCGGCCCTGAAATAATCGTCAAGGCCATGGCCCGTCCAGAAATCGGCACATGGGCCAGAGCTCTGGTAGTGGGCGATGCCGCGCGTCTGCGCGAAGCCATCAATATAACCGGGGCCGCCGTGCAGGTTCGTGCCGTGGGCAGCCCTGAGGACGCCCGCTACCAACCCGGCCACATCGACTGCCTTGATGTGCCGATTATTCCTGCGGGGCATCCATTTGGCGTGGTTTCGCCCGTATCGGGCGATGGAGCCTTTCAGTTTGTCAAAAAGGCAGTGGAACTGGTGCTTGCTGGCAAGGCTCAGGCTATTTGTACCGCCCCGCTGAACAAAGAGGCGCTGCACGCTGCCGGGCACATGTACCCCGGCCATACCGAAATGCTGGCCCACCTGACAGGCACGCCGGAAGTATCCATGATGCTGACCACGCCCAACCTGCGGGTGGTACATGTGACCACGCATCTGGGCCTGATCGACGCTATCAAAAAGATAGAACCGGCCTTGGTGGAACGCACCATAGCCCGTACCCACGCCACCTTAGTTGATGCTGGCATTGCCAGCCCGCGCATCGGCGTGTGCGCTATCAACCCCCACGCGGGCGAAAACGGCCTGTTTGGCAATGGCGAAGAAGAAACCAAGATTCTGCCCGCCGTCAAGGCCACTCAGGCCAGAGGCTGGCAGGTTGAGGGCCCGCTGCCCGCAGACACACTGTTTTACCGCGCAGGGCGGGGCGACTTTGACGTGGTCATTGCCATGTACCATGATCAGGGTCACGCCCCAATCAAGGTGCTAGGCATTGCCGATGGCGTGAACATCACCATCGGTCTGCCGGTCATACGTACATCGGTTGACCACGGCACGGCCTTTGACATCGCCGGTAAAGGCATTGCCTGCGAAGACAGCCTTATTGAAGCCTTGCGGCAGGCAGCGGAACTGAGCAAGAAAAAATAACCGCTGCCCACAGCGGCAAAAGACCATAAAAAAACAGCAGCGTCCGGTTTGGGCGCTGCTGTTTTTTTATACGTGTGCCAGAATACTCCGGCAGATGTTTTTCAGATGATTCTTAACCTTGGCACTTCTTTTTGAGAGCCTCGGCAATGGTAGCGCCCATCTGGTGGCAGGCCTTGAGGGCCTCATGGTCGGGCCGCCAGTTGCACTTGACGGGCTCGGCGGGCATTTCCATGTTCATGGCGGCCAGCTGCTCGTGCAGGTACCTGGGGCCTTCGCCCGACCAGCCGTAAGAGCCAAAGGCACCGCCAATGCGGTTCAGCGGGCGCAGACCCTTCATATAGGTAAGCTGGGCGGCCATGAGGGGCAGCACGGTATTGTTGTGCGTGGGCGAACCGGCAATAACCGCGCCGCAGTCGGCAAGCTCGGTCATCACCGCGCTGTGGTGGTTCTGCTTAACGCTCATGATGCGCGTGGGAACGCCGTTTTCTTCAAGGCCGCTGCAAATGGCATAGGCCATGGTTTCGGTAGACTGCCACATGGTGTCGTAAAAAACGAGGGCGCGCTGCTGGGGCTTTTGCTCGGCCATGCTGCGGTACATGTCGATAATGTTGCGCACGGCCTTTTCGCCACGCATGATAAGCCCGTGGTCGGGGGCGATCATGTCAATATCAAGGCTTTCCACCACGGGCAGGGTTTTGAGCACCATGGGGGAGTAGGGCAGCACGATATTGAAATAGTATTCCTTGACGCGTCGTGCGTATTCGCCTTCGTCGCCAAACTCATCAACAAAGCGCGCAGAGCTGGCAATGTTCTGGCCAAATATGTCGTTGCTGACCAGCAGCTTGTCTTCAGGGATGTACGAAACCATGCTGTCGGGCCAGTGCAGCATGCGGGTTTCCTGAAAAACGATGGTGCGCTTGCCAATATTGATGCTGTCGCCGCTTTTGACAGCCTGAATAGGCCAGTTTTTGCAGTCAAAGTAGCCAGCCATGGATTTGAGGCCGGTCTGCGACACAAATATCTTTTCGGGTTTGCAACGTTCTATGATGGCTTCAAGTGCCCCAGCATGGTCAAGTTCCATGTGGTTGCAGATGATGTAGTCAATTTTTTCGGGCTCAAGCACCTGAGCGATGCGGCACAGCAGCGTGCCTTCGCAGCCAGAGGCAACGGTGTCGAGCAGAACATTTTTTTCGTCCTTGATCAGATAGGCGTTGTAGGTCGAGCCGTCAGGCGACCGGGAATACCCGTGGAAATCCCTGTGGTCGTAATCGACAAAGCCGACCCAGAATATATCTTTTTTAATTTCTACTGGCTGCATGGTAAGTCTCCGCAGTGTTGGGGCATCCCCGTCTATGAAAATCCCCGCCTTGCCTTAGGGCAAGGCAAAGCGGGGGAAAGATCGGGAAAGATGGAAAATTAGGCAGGAGAAAACTGGTCTTTACCCACGCCGCAAACGGGGCAGGTCCAGTCTTCGGGCAGGTCTTCAAAAGGCACGTTGTCGTTTTCAGCGGGATCGTACTCGTAACCGCAAACGCCGCAAACATACTTTTGCATGGCTTGTCTCCTGAAAATATAATTGTGGCTTTATGCCGGGTATATCTGTTCAGCGCACACACTGTGCTGCAATGGCGAAAAGCTAGTTTTCAGCCTTCCAGTGACCGTGCAGATTGCAGTATTCGCGGGCCGTAACCTTGTCTGCGTCAATGGCAAAAAAGGCTTCGGGCGCATCGCCGGGCTTCAGGAACTTGGTGTAGCTTCTGCCATCGGCCAGCAGCTCGATCCATTCGATGAAGTGTTTTTCTTCCATGGGGTGGGCAACGCTGCCAACCTTAACCATGTAGCCGCCATCAACTTTTTCGATAACGGGCACGTGCTTTTCAAGAGCGCCGTCGGTAGCGCCTTCGACCATCAGCTTCATGGGGTCGCCACAGCAGACGATGTCGGCGCCGCCGCCATGAAGAACTTCAACGATATTGCCACAGTGGGTGCATTTATAAACTTCGAGTTGCGTGGGCATGAGTCCCTCACTTGTTTTGACTGGTTATGTTGTGGGGGCAGGCTGAAACACTTGTGACGCATAATCAGCCCCCTTTCCATCAGCCATTGTGAAAGAAGTGGCCTGCGATGTAAAGCCTTTTTTTCGAGATTGGTAATTATTATCACTAAGATTAGACTTGCAAAAAATGCTGCAAAACCGCGCTACTGGCCGATTTTTGCGGCACTAAAATTTTTATTTTTATGGTTGCTTGCCTGTTGTTGGCCCAGCAGGGCTTGGCGAACCCACAGGAGGGTGCGCGAGTGTTGTGCCGGGTTCGGTAAGGGGCTCGGTGGCTGGCGTGGGGTCAGCGCCTGAGGTGGGAAGAGCGGAGCCTTGCTGGTGTGCCCCAGGTTGTGTTGCATGGTTGGGAACCATGATGGGGGCCAGAATCGGCGCGGGCGCAGTGCTCTCGGTATTCTGGGGTTGAGGCTGTTGCGTCAGGGGGTGTCGCACGGGGCTCTCAGGCTGTGCGGTGTCACCATTGGCGCTGGCAGCGGGCTCTATGGCGGTTGTCGTTGCGGGGCCGTTACCCTGTGTGTCTGAGCCGGCAGGGGTATGCCCTTCAGAATGCGTGTGGGCAACCTTGCGGCGCGCCCCAAGTACATTGGGCAGTACTGCCCGCAGGTCGCCGGTTACCAGCAGACCGCTGGGGCTCAAGCCCACAAGCTCGCGGGTCAGCGCTGCCGAACGCACCAGTAGGCCAGCCTGACCGCCGCCTTCCACATACATGACAGTGCGCACGTTGAGCGGCAGGTGCAGCACCTGCTGGGCAAAGGCGTAGGCCTCCACCGGCTGGCGGCAGTGCATGAAAAGAATCTGGCCGTCACCGTCCTGCGCAACAGCAGAGATGGAATAGTGCGGGCCGCCGGGCGACCAAAGAATGCGCCGGTCGGCATTGATCATGCGGTAGTTTTGGATAACCAGCGAATACCGCTCCATCTGCTGCCGCCATAGGGGGTTATCGCGGTCGATAATGGCAGCTAGCGGCAAGCCCGGCTCGTCGGGCCCGGCCACAAAAAAAGCGCCAAACCTCTGTACGATGCGGCCATTATTGATGTGCTCGCCCTGACGCATATAGCCCGTGCTGGTAGAGCCGTCGGGCAGGTACATGCTGGCGTTAATGGCGGCAGAAAGGTTGTATTGCTCACCCCATTCGTTCAGCGGGCGCGATGGGCCGCTGTCTTGCGAGCGGGCGCAGAGCGTAAAGTCAAAGTAGGCAGGGTCGATGCGCAGCACACTCAGGCGGGCATCGCCGTCGTTGAGCTGAAATTCGCCAAAAAACAGGCCCTGTTCCAGCTCGCGCCAGTCGGCGCGGCCCGGATCGTTCATGCCGCTTGTTGCCGCTGATTCGTCTGGGGTTTGCTGCGAGTGGGCAGGTTCGGCTGTGCTGGCGGCGGTTGTGCCGGCAGCAGCGGGCAAAGCGCCGCCCGTATTGCTGGCAATCTGCCACGGGGCTGGCAGTTCTGGTGGCTGCTGCTCCAGTACGGGATGGGCTTGCTCGGCGTGCTTGGGCTCGGCAAGCGCGGGCAGGGAAAGGGCCGCAAGGCTGGCAACAAGGCACACCGCCAGCCATATCTTCGGCAGAGTGCGGATTGCCCGTCTCGAAGGCCGGATCGAGTCCGCTGCTGTGAAAAGAAACTGCCGAGTATTCATGTCTTGCTGTCTGTTTTTAATGTCCGTAACCTGCATTACGACCGCTTTTGCCATTTGGCAAGATGTGATGCCATATTTTTGTTGACATATCAATTTATCTTGATATAAACATAAGCTATCAGGCCGCAGCACTTATGGCTGTGGCATTACGCGCCAAGGAGCTTTTCATGCATATCGGTCAAATGATCAGGGAACTTTCGGCCCCTTTCTATTCGTTGGAATTTTTTCCCCCTTCCGACGCGGCCCATCTACCCGATTTTTACGCCACGGTTGACCGTTTGCGTGCGCTCAACCCTTTGTTTGCCTCGGTTACCTACGGTGCTGGCGGGGCGCGGCAGCAAAACACGCTGGCCGTAACGGCAGAACTGGCCCGACGGGGCATTACCACCATGGCGCATCTGACCTGCGTGGGGGCAGAGCCCCAGTCCATCGCCGCATTTTTGAATGATTTGCACGCTTCGGGGGTCAACAATGTGCTGGCCCTGCGCGGCGACCCGCCCGCCGACAAGCCGTGGGATTGGAACACCGCCCATTTTCGCCACGCCTCGGATCTGGTGGGCTTTGCCAGAGAGCAGCAACCGGGTATGGGCATAGCCGTGGCGGCGTATCCTGCGCCACACCCCGAATCTCCTACTTTTGCCCAAGACCGGCTGCATACTGCCAACAAGCTGCGTGCCGGGGCGGACTTTGCCCTTACCCAGCTCTTTTTTGACGCGCGTGAATATGAAGACTTGGTAAGCCATTTGCGCGGGCAGGGTATTAACACACCGGTGATACCCGGCATTCTGCCCATCCAGAGTTTTGATTCGCTGCGGCGTGTGCTTTCGCTGTGCGGGGCCAATATTCCCGGCAAGCTGTATCTGTCTCTCGAAAAGGCCAACAATGAAGGCGGGGCCGAGGCCGTGCGTCAGGTGGGCCTTGATTACGCTGTTCGTCAGATACGTAGTTTGCTTGATGCTGGCGCGCCCGGCATCCACCTGTATACGCTCAACAAGGCCGACATGTGTTTGCGGTTGGCCGAGGCTGTCGGCAAGCTGTAATCTTGGGCAGACCGGGGCTGTGGGGCGTATTGACCGCCCCGCACCCCCGGCGCTATTCTGA
The DNA here is from genome assembly GCA_964413315.1 of uncultured Desulfovibrio sp. Lineage (GTDB taxonomy): Bacteria > Desulfobacterota > Desulfovibrionia > Desulfovibrionales > Desulfovibrionaceae > Desulfovibrio. The sequence goes on from CAYPRZ010000102.1 coordinate 6,173, forward strand.
AGCCATGAGTTCATCTATCGAGAAAGGTCACGGCTGGCTGCTGGTGGCAGTGTGTACCTCGCTGTTTTTTATGCCGTTTATGATGGCTGGCGTAAACGCGGTGCTGCCGCCGCTGGGGCAAAGCCTCCATGCCAGTGCGCGTGAGCTGGGCCTGATGGGCGCGTTTTATTCCATGGGCTTGGCGGTGTTTCAGCTGGCCAGCGGCAGCATGGGCGACATATGGGGATACCGGCGGGTGTTTTTGTGGGGCATAGCCCTTTTTGCCGTGGCCGGGGCCCTGTTGGGCTTTGTGCATTCTGTGCCGTTTTTTCTTGTATTGCGTTTTGTGCAAGGTGTGGGCGGGGCCATGTTCAACGCATGCGGCCTTGCCCTGCTGGCCTCTGCCGCGCCAGAAGGGCGCCGCGCCGTCTACCTTGGCTACACCGGGTCTTCGGTCTACGCAGGTATTGCCTGCGGGCCGCCCGTGGCAGGCTTTGTGGCTGGCTGGCTTGGCTGGCAGTGGCTGTTTTGGGGTAGTGCCCTTGCTTCGGTGGGTGTGCTGCTTTTGATGAAGTGCCGCGTCAAGCTTGAGTGGCGCATGGCTAAGGGTAAACCCTTTGACTGGAAGGGCTGCCTTGCCTACGCGGCCGCCATGACCTGCCTGACCTTTGGAGCCTCTGAGCTGGCGGCAGCCCCGGCCCTTGCTGGCGGTTTGCTGGCAGCCTTTGTGGGGCTGATGATTGTTTTTTGCATCAAGGAGCTCAAAAGCGATTATCCGCTGCTTGATTTGCGTCTGCTTGCGCGCAACAGGGTTTTTGCCCTTTCGTCACTGGCGGCATTTATCAATTATACGGCCTTTTTTGGCATAGTATTTTTTTTCAGCCTCTATCTACAGTTTGGGCGCGGCATGACCGTGCAGCAGGCCGGTTTGTTTTTGGCCTTGCAGTCAGTGGTGCAGGTTATGACAACCCCCGTGGCGGCGCGGCTGTGCAGCAGGTTTGAGCCGGGCAAGGTCAGCGCCGCGGGCATTGCCCTGTGCGGTCTGGGGCTTGTGGTGAGCGGTCTGTTGCGCGTTGATTCGCCCATGTATGTGCTGGTTGCGGCCCAGTGTTTGTTGGGCATGGGCATAAGCCTGTTTGCGCTGCCCAACACTACCATTATTCTTGAAAGCGCCGGGCGCGACCGCGTGGGACAGGCAGCGGGCCTGACAGGCGCAGTGCGTACTGGTGGGCAACTGTTCAATATGGCCGTTATAACTCTGACACTGGGTTTTTATCTTGGCAGTGAGCCCGCAGGGGCGCATAATATTGATGCGTTTATGGGGGCCATGCGTGTTGACCTGATAGTTTTTGGTGTGCTCAATCTTTTGGCAGTGGGCTGTGCCCTTGCCCGCAACCGCCACTAGCGTTAGGTGGGCTGCAATACGCTGACGTTGCAGCACAAAAGCTTTTTTTGCCCGTCTCTAAAGTTTTTTGTGATCCTGCCGAAAAGTAATGCAGGACGGAAAACACCATGGCCGATGTAACCGCCGCGCAAGTGCGCATGATGCTTCAGGGGTATGAACAGCAGCTTCTGGCAGCCCGTCGGCTTGCACGGTTGCGAATGCGGCGCAGAATGGCAGCGGGCGACGATCCCAACGATCCCGACCCGGCCGAGCGACGTCATTTGATGGTTGAGAAGGTAGCGCGCGAGCTTTACGAGGCCCTGCTCTACACTGGCAGCGACAATCCTGTGGTCGAAGAAATTCGTCAGGAATTGGGGCGCGAAGTTGGGCAGGATGTGCAATTTACCTATCCTCCCGGCGGAAGATTGCGTATTGTGGGTTTGGGGCCAGACGGTCTTGAGCCTTTATCTGACGAAACACTGCGTGCATCGCGCAACGCCCTGTGGCGCGTAACGCGAAAAAAAGTGGATGAAAGCATGCTTGACGAGCCAGCGGCCGGGTAACCGGGCGGCAGGTGACACAAGCGGAGAGCACTATGGAAATTCAGGGAAAGATCAATAATTTTCTCGATCCTTACGGTACGGCATCGAGCCTTGACAAAAGCGGCGAGGCCAAGCTGAAAAATCGGGCCAGCTCTGCCAGCACAGACGCTTCACAAGGGGATACAGTCAGCGTTTCGCAAGATGCCCTGCTGTTGACCGAAGCACGCCGCACGGCTCAGAACACACCAGACGTGCGGGCCGAAAAAGTGGAAGCGCTGCGCATTCAGGTTTCTAACGGAACCTACAAGCCGGACAGCAAGCTTATTGCCGCCAACCTTGTACGCGAAGAACCGGGTTTGTTTCGATAAAACCAAACTGACATAAATACAGAGCGGTCATGGGTAATTCCATGGCCGCTCTTTTTTGTGCCCCGTGGTATTTGGTTGAGCTGAGGAGCAGGGGCTGACTAGGGATGGATCTGGGTCTGTTCAAGGATGAACAGGGGGCAAAGGGCAAGGAGGCTGGACAGGCGCGGCCTAAAAAATTGGGCTAGGGGTGTGCGGATCAGTTCGGCATGCTTTCTGCAATCCCCTTTGTGCCGGTATTTCGGCAAGGAGCCTGCGCCATGAAATTGACGATACTGCGCCATCCCATATTCTGGATAACCACCGCCGCACTGCTGGTTTGCTGGGCCTTGCCCGCGCAGGCTGTGCGCATCAAGGATATAGCCACGTTTTCGGGCGTGCGCGATAACCAGCTCATAGGCTATGGGCTGGTGGTGGGTCTGGCGGGAACCGGCGACAAAAAGGACTCCGTTTTTACCTTGAGCTCCATGAAAAACATGATGGACCGCATGGGCGTTGGTGTAGACGCCTCGGCCCTGAAGATCAAAAACGTTGCTTCGGTCATGGTAACGGCGCGTATGCCAGTTTCAGCCAAGCCCGGCACAAAGCTTGACGTAACGGTTTCATCCGTGGGCGACGCCTCATCCCTCATGGGCGGTGTGCTGCTGCAAACAGCCCTCAAGGGCGTGGACGGCAAGGTGTACACGCTTGCTCAGGGCGCGCTGACCGTGGGCGGTTTTTCTGCTTCGGGCAAGGCGGCCAGCACTACCAAGAATATTGCCACCGTGGGCATCATACCGGGCGGCGGTATTGTGGAACGGGGCATTCCCTTTGAATTCAACCAGCAGGACAAGCTCACGCTCAACCTGCGGGTGGGCGATTTTTCTACTGCGCAGCAGATTGCAGAGCGCCTGAATGGAGCCATGGGTGGGCGATACGCCCGTGCCGTGGACGCCACTAGCGTGACCATGGACGTGCCGCCGCAGTACCGCAACAACCTTGTACCGCTCATGGCCTCTGTGGAAAATCTGGATGTCAGCCCCGACACCTCTGCCAAGGTGGTGGTGGACGAAAAAACCGGCACAGTGGTGCTTGGCCGCGATGTGCGTATCTCTCGCGCGGCGGTGGCCCACGGCAATCTGCAAATAACCGTACAGGAAAGCGAGCAGGTATCGCAGCCCGGCCCCTTCTCTCAGGGGCAGACCGTGG
>CAYPRZ010000103.1:0-9553 GCA_964413315.1 uncultured Desulfovibrio sp.
GCCGTGCATGACAGGACATTTGCCTTCACCATTTTTCTTCAGGTCACGCATTGCCAATCTCCTCAGGGGTTGAAAAAACACATGTTTCATCAATGATTAGGAAAAGAGTGCATATTCGATCAGTCAAAGACGAATGATCTACACTCCTGTCCTACTTCCTTGCATGAGGGGAAAAAGAAAAAAGGTTGATGTAGCAAGCTGAACCAAGTTGTCCGGCCCTAAGCCAAGTAATAGAAGGTATTTAATGGTATCTATTTTAGTTTAATGAAAGGGAAGAAGGGTGTAAAGAAAAACAGAGAAAATACTAACAAATTATCTAAAAATAGTATTTCTTCCCAGTAATTAATGGGAAATATCCGACGACATTAATACATAATTTCATATCTATACATTACATGCGCTAGTACTAGCCTGATCTGACAGACGTGACATTCATCCCGAAATGTATACTATTGAAAAGTTAGAGTTCCTGAAATAGGAGCACAAGAATGAAACGTAGCAGATTTATCGAGGAGCAGATTGCAGGGATATTGTGGCACTGGGAGACCACCACAAAGACAAGCATGTTGGGTTGGTTGGAGCCCAGAGCAGAGCCGCCTTGTACAGCAGGGAATAGATGACCGAGGCAGCGGCCATGGCGCAGAGAAGCGGAATGTTGAAACCGGGGTGTATGCCAGCTTTGCCGATAGGAAAAAACAGGGCTACCTGCCAGAGCTGGCCGCACCAAGGTTCAGGCCCATGGCAAGAATGGCGGCAATGTTGCGCGCGGTTCTACGCAGGTTTTCGTTGCCCTCGGTAAGAGCCTCGTCGATGGTGCAGGGGCGGTAGAGCACGCTTGAAACGGCATCGATGCCGTGGGCAAAAACCGCGTCCACATCGGCCCGCAGGGAACCGCCAATGGCGATCACGGGTTTGTTGTGGCGCTTGGCCACACGGGCAACGCCCACCGGGGTTTTGCCAAAGGCGGTTTGGCCGTCAATGCGGCCCTCGCCTGTCACCACAAGGTCGGCATCGCGCACATGCGCATCAAGGCCCACGGCTTCGGTCACAATCTCACTACCGGGGCGCAGCCGCCCCTTCAAAAAGGCATACATGGCAGCGCCCATGCCGCCAGCAGCGCCAGCGCCGGGCAGTTCGGCCATTTCCACGCCAAGGTCACGGCGCGCAATTGCCGCAAAATTCTGCAAATACCCGTCGAGCTGCTGCACCATTTCAGGCGTTGCCCCCTTTTGCGGGCCAAAAATGGCCGATGCGCCGCGCGGGCCGCACAGGGGGTTGTCCACATCGCAGGCCACATCAATTGTGCAGCTGGCAAGGCGGGCGTCAAAGGTCGACATGTCGATGTGCGCAAGCCTGCCAAGGCCCATGCCCGTGGGCTCGATCTCCTGCCCGTTTGCGTCCAGCAGGCGCACACCAAGGGCCTGAAGCATGCCCGCACCGCCATCGTTGGTGGCGCTGCCGCCAATACCCAGAATAAATTTACGCGCCCCGGCATCCAGCGCAGAACGTATGAGCTGCCCCGTGCCAAAGCTTGTGGTATTGAGGGGGTTGCGCATGGCGGGCGGCACAAGGGCAAGGCCGCTGGCTGCGGCCATTTCTATTACGGCTGTGCTGCCGTCACCGGTCAGTCCGTAAAAAGCCTCCACCGGGTTGCCCAAGGGGCCGCGCACCGTGGTATCCACCCGGCGGCCACAGGTGGCTTCGATCATGGCTTCAACTGTGCCTTCGCCGCCGTCTGCCACGGGAACCTTGATGTAGACCGCGTTGGGGAAAACCTCGCGGAAGCCGGTTTCTATGGAAACGGCCACTTGCAGGGCAGTCAGGCATTCCTTGTACGAGTCAGGAGCGATGACGATCTTCATTGCAGGTTCCTTGCTGGGGCTGGCGTTGGCAGATAACATACTGGTTTTATGATAGCGCCGGGGGCTTTGAAATACCAGACCCCAGCGCTGTGATTCTTGCAGGTACAGGGAGATGCGCAGCATGCCAGACAGGCCGTGTATAAAGATAGCGGTTGTGCGCAATCCGCGAGTTGGTATGCCCATGCGTAAAGAGTGTGTGGCGCACAAGCCCAGAACGCAAAAAGGCCGCCGGGCACATGATCCGGCAGCCTTATGCTGGGGTTTACGCGGGCGGGGTAGACCCGCGCTGGCTACTACGCGTTGCCGAAAAACGGGGGGCGGCGCGTCTTGGCTTCGCCGCTGACCCTAAAAATCTGTACGGAATACTGATCCTTACCGCTGCACATGGGGCAGCCGTCTGTAACCAGCATGCAGGAAGAATCGAGCTCAAGGGGGTCTATGCCCGCCAGATTGAGAATATGTGTAGCCTTACCCTGCTCCCACATGACCGGGGAGCCGCAACGGGCGCATTCTACATAGAGCAGTTCCGGGTCGTAGCCTGTGGGCACGGGTGTACCGCGCAGCGGCTCGGCAATGGCTTTAAAGGTGTTGCTTTGCATATAAACCTCCCTGCTGGCTTTGCGTGCGGCCAGTAGTTTGGCAGCGCGCATACGCAGCCTCGCTTTCCATACATAAGCACAGCGTGCGCCAAGGCAAGCCCCGTGGGCGCAATTTGTTCGCCATGCGCAGGCGCGCATGCGGCGAGGGCAGGGCCGCTTGCCTTGTGCAGCCCGCCCGAATACACTGGGCTCATGTCTGAAAAACACCGTCATATACGTTTGCTCCCGCCTGAATTGCGCAATCAGATCGCCGCCGGTGAAGTGGTAGAGCGCCCTGCCAGCGTGCTCAAGGAACTGGTGGAAAACAGCCTTGATGCCGACGCCACGCAGATTGATGTTTGCCTTGAAAACGGGGGGCAGAGCCTTATCAGCGTGCAGGACGACGGTTGCGGTATTGCCGCCGCCGATCTTGAACTGGCCGTAACCCGTCACGCCACAAGCAAAATTTCCAGTCTGGCCGACCTTGAGCACATCAGCTCTTACGGCTTTAGGGGTGAGGCCTTGCCAAGCATTGCCTCGGTTTCGCGTTTTTCCATTACCTCGGCCATTGTTGGCCCCGACGGCCAGCCGCAGGCGCACAGGGTTGAGGTGGAACAAGGCCTGTTGACTGTTTCTGCCCCTGCCGCCCTGCACAAGGGCACACGCGTGGAAGTGCGCGATCTTTTTTCCAACATACCAGCACGCTTGAAATTTTTAAAGACCCCCTCCACAGAGTTCAAGCGCGCGCAGGACTGGCTGGCGCGGCTGGCGCTGGCCCGCCCCGCCGTGGGCCTGAGCCTCAGCGCTGGCGAACGCGAGGCCCTGCGCTTTTTGCCAAGGCAAAATCTTGCCGAGCGTTTAGCCGTGCTCTGGCCCAAATTGATTGTGGAAGCGTTGCGCCCCTTTGACGCCACCCGCCACGGCATACGGGTGCGGGGGCTTGCCGCCCTGCCCAATGTGAGCCAGCCGCGCGGCGACCGCATGCTTTTTTATGTGAATGGCCGCTCGGTTACGGACAAGCGCCTGCTGGCAGCCGTGCGCGAGGCCTACAAGGGCCGCATGACCAGCCGCGACTATCCGCAGGTAGCACTGTTTGTAGAGATGGACCCCGCCGAGGTGGATGTGAACGTGCATCCGGCCAAGTCTGAGGTGCGCTTTCGTGACGAATCCGCCCTGTTTTCTGCGGTGCTGCATGCCGTGCAGGGTGCTCTGGTTACTTCGTATGACGTGGTGGAGAATATCTGGCCCGCCGCAGATGACACTTCCACTTCTGCGGCCTCAACCGCTGCCCCCCGCCCGCAGGGCTTTTGGGGGCGGCTGGACAATCCGCCGCTCATCGATCAGCAGGAACGGGAAGGCGAGCCGGATCACGACCTGCAATGGCAAGCCAGCTTGCCTAGCAACGAGCCCAGTCCCATTACCCCACACGAAGCTGCGGATTGGCGAGCTGAGGCAACAACGTATCAGCCTGTGCCAACAGTGCAGCCTGAGCAGCAAATACGGCAGGCCGAAGCCCTGTTTGTTGCAGTCTCAAAAACGTCTGGTCTGGATGATCACACAGGTCTTGCGGAAGACGCTTCCGGCTATGCGCAGGCAACGTATCCCGATGCGACTCCCTTTCAATCAGGAAATGGGGCGGTTGCAGCGGATGAAGCCGGGTTTGCGGTTTTTGCTCACGGGCAGGAACGCCAGCCCCTGAGCGTGGGGCAGTTTGCCTATCTTGGGCAGGTGGCCATGACCTATCTGGTGCTGCGTGATGCCTCTGGCGCACTGCTGCTGCTCGACCAGCACGCGGCGCACGAGCGTGTGCTCTATGCCCGTATGCGGCGCGGCGGATTTGCTGGATCGGGCCAACTGCTGGCCCTGCCGCTTGATCTGCCCCTGCACCCGGCAGAAGCGGAGCGCTTTTTTGAACTGCGGCCCCGGCTTGAATCACTGGGCTTTGGTCTGGAAACCAGCGGCGGCAACCTGCGGGTCAACGCCATGCCCCCGGTGCTCTCTCGCGCCGAAGCCAGAGATTTTCTGCGCGAGGCTCTGGCTGGCCGTAAGGATGACTTGGCCGACATATTCATATCCATGTCGTGCAAGGGGGCCATCAAGGCTGGGCAGCGCCTTGCCGACGACGAGGCCGCCGGGCTGCTGCAACAGTGGCTGGAAACCCCCGACCGCGAATACTGCCCCCACGGCCGCCCCTGCGTTTTGCGCTGGGATGCCGCCGAGCTGGAAAAACTGTTCAAGCGGCGGCGTCCGAAAATTACCTGTGCTATGGGCGCCCATTCGGGTGTGTCGCGCCCGGGGGGCGGCCCCCTGGGGCGCCCCCCGCCTGTTTGTTTATTCGCTGGCTTCGTCAACCAGATAGACAATGGAGTAATAGGGAATGCCGCCGTGCAGCGAAAGGCCGATCTGGCAGGTGCGGCTGGACGAATAGCCCACATCGCAGGTGCTTACCTGCATGCGCAGGCCCTTGAGCGCGGCCTCGTTGAGTTCGGGGTGGGTAAAGCCACGGTCGCCCGCCCAGCCGCAGCAGTTGATGCCGTCGGGCACCACCACGGTTTCGGCGCACTTGCGGGCCAGTTCTTCCAGCTTGCCCTCAAGGCCCATTTTGCGCATGGAGCAGGTGGCGTGCAGGGCCACGGTTTTGGGCAGTTTTTTGAGCTTGAGCGTGTCCATGAGGTTCTCAAGAATAAACTGCACAGGCTCCATAAGCTTGATGCTGGGGTCGAGGGTCTGCTTCATGTGCAAGAGGCAGGGGCTGGTTTCGCACAGCACGGGGTATTCGCCATTATTGGTGGCTTCGCGCAGAACTTTTTCCAGCTCCTGTTCCTTTTTGTGGGCGGCGTCGGCCAGCCCCTTGCTGGCAAAGGCCATGCCGCAGCACAGCTTGTCCAGATCTTTGGGCAGAATAACGTCGTACCCGCCTTTGAGCAGCACGCTGATGACGGCTTCCGGCTCTGGCCGGCGGTCGCTGTGTTCCTCACCGGGGCCCATGTTGCGGGCAATGCAGCTGGGGAAGTACACAACCTTTTTGGCATTGCCCGTATAGGGCGATGGCAGAAAGACAGACCCCCCGCCCGTGGGCATGTTTTTGTTCCACATGGGAATTTTGTTAAAACTCAGGCAGCGCAAAAGACGCGAGCCGTCGCGCATGATGGTAGTGCCAAGCATGCGGTGCAGGGTGTCCACGCTGTTGAGCGCAATGGAAATGGCCTTGCATGTTCCCGCAAAGTGGTCGGCGATGCTTCCGGCAATGTTCTTGCTGAGCGAACCGGCGTCTTTTTTGCGCAGGCTTTTGATAAATACGCCCGTATCCACGCCAGCAGGGCAGCGGGGGCGGCACAGGCTGTCTGTGGCACAGGTGGCCTTGCCCATGTATTCGTAGCCCTTTTGCAGGGTCTTGAGCTCGCTGCTGCCGGGGGCGGCTTCGCGCAGGCGGCATATTTCGCGGTACACGGTAATGCGCTGGCGCGGTGTGAGCGTAAGGTCACGCGAGGGGCAGACAGATTCGCAAAAACCGCATTCCATACATTTGTCCACCAGTTCGTCGGCGGGGTGCAGAGGCTTGAGGTTTTTGAGATGGCCCTGCGGATCACTGTTGAGCAGCACACCGGGGTTGAGGATGTTCTTGGGGTCGAGCAGACTTTTGATGCCCTTCATGATGGCATAGGCCTGACTGCCCCATTCCAGCTCCACAAAGGGCGCAATGTTGCGGCCAGTGCCGTGTTCTGCCTTGAGCGAACCATCGTACTTTTCCGTAACCAGCTTGCAGAAGTCTTCCATAAAGCCCTTGTAGCGGGCCACTTCTGCCGGTGCGCCAAAGTCTTGCCAGAACACAAAGTGCAGGTTGCCGTCGCGGGCATGGCCAAAGAGCGGGGCCACCGTATAGCCGTGGCGGGCAAACAGCTCTTGCAGGTCGGTGGCGGCCTCGCCCAGCCTGTCGAGGGTAAAGGCCACGTCTTCAATAACAATGGATGTGCCCACGGGCCGCATGCCGCCCACCGAGGCCAGAATGCCCTTGCGGATAAGCCACAGCTTTGTGAATTCCTCTGGCTTGTCGGTAAAGGTGTAGGGCCGCACAAAGGTTACGCCGCTGAAGGCTGCGTTGATGGTGGCAATGTTCTTTTCAAGCTGCTCGTGGGTGGAGGCGCGGGTTTCCACCAGCAGGGAGCACACGTTGTCGTCGAGGGTTTCCAGTCCTTCGGGCAGGCCGGGGGTTCCTTCCACCGAACGCAGGGAGGCTCTGTCCATGAGCTCCGCCGCTGCCACAGGCAGGGTTGCCACGGCAGAGGCAAGATCGCAGGCGGCCTTGACCGTGGGCAAGAACAGTAGGGCAGAGGCCTTGAAGGGGGCCTCCTCCACTGTGCGGTAGGTTACCTCGGCTATGAAGCCAAGCGTGCCTTCCGAGCCCACCATAACGTGCTGCAAAATTTCAAATGGGTCTTCGTAATCCACCAGAGCGTTGAGGCTGTAGCCCGTAGTGTTCTTGATCTTGAATTTGCGGCGGATACGGTCGGCCAGCTCCGGCTGGTCCATGATCTGTTTGCGCAGGTCGGCAAGGCCGTTGAGGATATGGGCGTGGGTGCGTGCAAAGGCGGCGCGGCTTTTGGCGTCTGCCGTATCCAGCAGTGTGCCGTCGGCCAGCACCATGCGCGAAGAAACCACGGTCTTGTACGAGTTGTCAGAGGTGCCGCAGCACATGCCGCTGGCATTGTTGGCAAAAATACCGCCGATAAAGCAGCTGTCGATGGAGGCAGGGTCTGGCCCTATTTTTTTGCCAAACTCTGCCAGAATTTTATTGGCGCCAGAGCCGATGATGCCGGGTTGCAGGGTAATGCGCTCTGCCCCCTCGCCCACGCGCCAGTTGCGCCAGCCCTTGCCGATGCGCACCAGCACCGAATCAGACACCGCTTGCCCCGAAAGGCTCGTGCCCGCAGCGCGAAAGGTAACAGGCACGCGCATGCGGTCGGCCAAGCCCACCAGTTGCACTACCTCGGCCTCGTCCAGCACATCCACCACGATTTTTGGTATCAGTCGGTACACGCTGGCATCTGTGCCGTAGGCCAGCAAGCGCAAGGGGTCTGTGTGGATACGGTCTTTGGGAATAAAGTCCAGTAGGGCTTCTTTGAATTCTTTGTAGGGAGATGCAAGCATGTACAAACCTCCGTGGCGGCTCGTGGCGTCATTGGGTGGGCGCTGATGGTGCGCTGGTGGGAATTGCTGCCGTTCAAAATCTGGATGGGACACCGGCATTTGTGCAAATGCGGGATGTGCTGATCGGGAAATGACAATGGATTAACAGTAACAATTATTGAGGCGGATGGCTACTGTTTTGCGGGCAAAATGCACTTGGGTTCGGGAATCCTTGTGCCTCTGCCGCTGCTGCGGTACAAAAAAAGCAAAACAGTTAACGAATTTTGTTTTGCTGAGTACTTGCAGCCGCGTGAAGCTCTTTGCCCGTTCATCGGCATTATTTCCATTGGGTAGCCAATGGTACGGTGCTGCGGCCTTAGGTGTGTGTTTTTGCGCGTGGCAGAAAATTTTTTGCTGTGGAGATAGTGGTTCTGTGTTTGGCTGCCCCGATCACGGTTAGCAGCTAGGATCGTACAAAAGGCCCCGGCAGTGGGCCTTGCAATCTGCCAGAAACGTCAGGAGGAATGCTGTATGCCCTGTAATCGTCGCCGCTTTCTGCAATCCATGGCTGTTACGGGCGCGGGCCTGTGCCTGCCCACGCTTGGCTGGGCGGGTTTTGATCCCCTGTGGAAACCGGGAACCCTCTGCGCCAATCCCATTGATGTGACTCTTTTTGAAATGTTCAAGATCGGCCCCGGCCCCTCAAGTTCGCACACCATCGCTCCCATGGCGGCGGGCAACGACTTTATTGGTCTGTGCGCCAAACTGCCGCAAGAGCAGCTGGCCGTGGCAGATGCCATCAAGGTGCATCTGTATGGCAGCCTATCGGCCACGGGCAAGGGCCACGGAACAGACCGCGCCGTGGCGGCGGGCCTGCTTGGTCAAAAACCAGAGGAATGCAAGGCCGAGTTTTTGGACAACCTGTTTGTAAAGCCAGACGACACGCGCACTGTTCTGCTTGGCCCGGCCAAGATTCCGCTCAAGGATTCGGACGTGATTTTTGAGCAGGGAACCATCGAGGCCCCGTTCAGCAATGTGCTGGTCATAGAACTGCTGGGCAAAGGCAAGCAGCTGGCCTCGCGTGAATACTATTCGGTAGGCGGCGGTTTTTTGCAGTGGAAGGGCTGGAAAGCCCCGGAAAAAGGCAAGCCCGTGCACGCCTTTGATTCCATGAACGGCCTGCTCGAAATCGTGAAAAGCACGGGCAAGAGTCTGCCGCTCATCATGTTGGAAAACGAAATGGCCATTACCGGGCAGACCGAGCAGCATATTCGGCAGGGCGCGCAGCGCATCATCCATGTTATGGACAACTGCTCCACCACGGGTCTTGGATTGGAAGGCAAGCTTAAGGGGCCCTTTGGGCTTGAGCGCCGCGCCAAGCTCATGCTTGAACAGGCCGCCCGCTCGCCGGAACCGGCCGATGCCTTTGCAGCGCGGCTCTCTGCCTACGGGCAGGCGGGATCGGAAGAAAACGCCATGGGCCACCCCATTGTTACCGCGCCCACGGCTGGCTCGGCAGGGGTTATGCCTGCGGTGGTACACATGCTTATCAAGGAGCGTGGCAAAACAGAGGCTGATCTTGTGGACGGCCTGTTGGTGGCATCTATGGTGGGCACGCTCATCAAGCGGCACGCCAGTGTGGCTGGCGCGGATGTGGGCTGTCAGGGCGAGATAGGCTCTGCCTCAAGTATGGCGGCCGCTATGCTGTCGCAGGTGATGGGCGAAACTCCTGATGTCGTCGAAAACGCAGCGGAATTTGCGCTGGAGCACCACCTTGGCATGACCTGCGACCCCGTGGGCGGCTATGTGCAGATTCCCTGCATTTCACGCAATGCCATGAGCTCGGTAAAATCGTGGAACGCCTGGATGATGGCCCGCACCGGGCAGGGAACCAAGCACCCTGTGGGCCTTGACCTTTGCATCCGCACCATGAACCAGACTGGCCGCGACATGAAGGACGACTACCGCGAAACCGCGCGCGGCGGG
>CAYPRZ010000104.1:0-8378 GCA_964413315.1 uncultured Desulfovibrio sp.
CCTTGCCTTTTCATTCAACTTTGAGGGTGTTGCACTTGCAAGTTGAATCCGCCAATTCGTCCATCAACATGAGAAACATGCGCTCCCGATGGTACAACTGGGCGGCTTTTTTCTGTTTTTGCAGCTCCTTGCGCTGCTCGCGCATTTCGTCGTTCTGCATTTTTACGGTCACGATAATGCCAGAAAAAGCCAAGCCGGAGAAAAGCGTGTTCAACACGCCAAACGAATCGCCAAATGTGCCTGACTTGCTGAAGTCGTCGACCAGCAAGATAAGCGCGAGCGCCGAAACAGCCCATATTATCGTTACAAGCAGGGACACTTTGAGAAACAGTGACCATGTTTTGCGGTCAGGCGTGCGTTCTTGCACGCTGCCATGGCCATGCGTCACAGTGGTGGCCGCAGGCATTCCTTGATTATCGGTACCGCTAGCGGGCAACGGGCGTGCCTCCATATGCAATCCTCCATGGGTGCTGCGGCTCAGATTGCCGCCGCTTTAGCAGCATAGCCTCAAGCACCTGCCTGCGCAAACCCATGAAGCAGCAGTAAACGGAGTAACGCGGCATCTGGTGCCATGCAGAATATTGACGATCCCGCCCGCAGCAGATAAGTGAAATGCTCCTGATCAACTTTTTTTCGGCCTGCCAAGCACCTGCCCTTGCGACCGTCTACGGATATAATGATGCAGATACCTGTTCCCGTGAGCACTGTAGCCCTACTGTTCTGTTCTAACCTTTTTATGACTTTTGCATGGTACGGGCACCTGCGCTACAGAAGTACGGCCTTGCCCATTGTTATTATTACAAGTTGGGCCATTGCATTTTTTGAATATGTGTTACAGGTTCCCGCCAACAGAATCGGCTACGGATATTTTTCTGCCGCAGAGCTCAAGACCATTCAGGAAGTTATTTCGCTGACGGTTTTCATGGGCTTTTCTGCATTTTGGCTGCACGAACCGCTAAAATGGAATCATTTGGTGGGCTTTGCGCTTATTGTGCTTGCGGCGTGGGTTATCTTTAAGGAGTGGTAGTGCATGGCACTTGATTTCAGCCTGCTCACCTATTCGATTGGTCTGGCCGCAGCCTTTGGCGGCGGATTTATAGATTCCATTGCGGGCGGCGGCGGGCTTGTGACCATGCCCGCACTGCTGCTCTGCGGCGTACCGCCGCACCAGTCGCTTGGTACTAACAAGGTCAGCGCCTGCCTTGGAACCTGTGTGGCCCTCGGCAACTTTGCGCGCAGCAATCTGGTGCTGTGGCGTGTGGCCTTTGCTGGCATTATTTTTTCACTTCTGGGTTCGTGGGCTGGCTCGCGGCTGGCACTGCTGCTGGATGCCGCCGTGCTTGGCAAGGTACTGGTAGCCCTGCTGCCCATTGGCATGTGCGCCACCTTGCTGCCTAAAAGAGAGCGCAAGCAGGAACCCCTGCCGCACAACGGCCCGCGCTTCTGGATACCTGTTGCCTTTGTCTGCCTTGTGATGGGCGGCTATGACGGCTTTTTTGGGCCAGGCACTGGCAGCTTTTTGATTCTTGCCTTTCACTGGTTTTTGCGCATGGGCCTTATGCAGGCATCTGCAACCTCAAAGGTGCTCAACCTTGCCTCAAACTTTGCTGGAGCGGTTGTTTTTATTCTCAACGGCGTTGTGGTGTGGAGCCTAGCCCTGCCCATGGCCGCCGCCTGTTGCCTAGGCAACTGGCTGGGCAGCCGCATGGCCATACGCATTGGGCCCGCAGCCGTGCGCCGCTTTTTGACCGTTTCGCTCAGCTTGCTGCTGGTAACCTTGGTGTGGCAGTATTTTCTTGCCCCTTCCCCCAAATAACGCACTGGCACGCAGCCACATCATATGCAAAATCCCCGGAATGCGCACATTCCGGGGATTTTGCCGTATCTGGCTAATGCGGTTTAACCCCGCTTCATCTCTGCAATAAGTTCGCTCATGCGCTCTGCCTGACGGGCCAATTCGCTTACCGCGCGCGAGGCCTCGCCCATGGCTTGGGCTGTCTGGCTAGACATTTCGTTAACGCGCACAATGGACTGGTTGATCTCTTCGCTTGTTGCCGACTGCTGCTCGCTGGCCGTGGCAATGGCACGCACCTGATCGGCAGAGGCTTCGACCTTGCTCACAATTTCCTGCAAGGCATCGCCAGACTGCTGGGCAAGATCGGTGGCGGTTTCCACCTCGCCCAAGGCCTTTTCCATGGCTTGCACACTCTGCCCGGCGCTGCCCTGAATGGCGGCAATGGCATTGCCCACATCGTTGGTAGAAGCCATTGTTTTTTCTGCCAGTTTGCGCACTTCGTCGGCCACTACGGCAAAGCCACGTCCGGCTTCACCCGCGCGGGCCGCTTCTATAGCGGCATTGAGGGCCAGCAGGTTGGTTTGGTCGGCAATGTCTGAAATGACGTTCATAATCTGGGTAATTGCCTGAGCGTGCTGGTTGAGTGTAGACATGTCGTCTTTAAGCGCCAGCGAAACCTTGTGCACCTGCCCAATACTTTGAAGCGATTTTTTTACAATGCCAGCGCCGCTTTCTGCATTGGCGCGGGTCTCGGCAGATACGGCAGAGGCAGACGAGGCATTGCGGGCCACCTCTTGCACAGTGGCATTCATTTCATTCATGGCAGTGGCGGCTTCGGCCAGCCGCTGCGAGGATTCCATAGCGCTTCTGTCCGACTGCTCAATCTGCGCCGCAAGCTCGGTTGAAGCGGCAGAAATAATGCTCACCACTTCTTCCAGCTGACCAGCCGCCGTCAACATGCCCTCACGCTTGGCGTTGGCCCACCTTGATTTTGTCGGTGGTACTGCTGCTAAGAAGCTTGTTGTCTATGCCCGCAGCAAGCACGGCAACAACCTTGCCATCCTGCTTCAAAGGCATGGCAATAACAGTGGCTAGCTGACCTGTTGAGGCGCTTTTTATGCCCACAACACAGGGCTGGCCGTTTTTGCTCTTTTGAAAGTATTCACGGTCAGTAAAATCGTGACCAATAAACTTGCTGGGGCCTTGTTGTTTGTCTATACGATGCCCAAGAACCTTGCCGTCTATGGCAATTATTCCTGCGTAATAAACAGTTTCATTACTTGTCACAAAGGATTCAAGGGCGCGGTCTGAGCGGGAGAAAAGAGAACCTTCAAATGCTTCTGGCCGTCCCTCGGAGTAAGCCTGCACCTGATCCTTGATACGCTGGTTTTCAGTCATGGTCTTCAGGCCTTGCTCAAGGCCATTAAACACTGCGTCTAAGCAAATACTTTGACTTTCAAGCAGTGCGCTCATATCCGTGGCGATCTGCTCGCGCAGCATTTCTTCGGACATCTTGTAACAAACCCCAGCCACAAGCATCAGGCCGACAATAGCAGGAGCCAGGATGGAAAGGCTCATTCTGGCAAGCAATCCAATTTTCATCACTACCCCTTTTGTGCGGCGTCAACGCACAGCTGCTCAAAAAGCACCCTTGTGAAAATTTAAATAATATCAGCGAGTTCTGCGGGCTCTGCTGATCAACTTTTCTTATCGGTCAAAAGTAATTTTTCAATACTCCACTTATCCATATTTTCACAAGTATTTCAAAATTGCATTTATGTACCCTAGCACAGCCATCCTGTAGAATGAAAGTGATTTCATTCGCTGGATACTGCCCATCATTATCAATTATAAAGTTGTATTATTTCTGCATATTATAATGAACACGCCCCACAACAGCGGCTCCACTCCACACATTCTTAGAGTGAAGGGTCGTGGAGTTCTGGCAGCATTCCCCCTGCCACGGCCCACAGATACAGACTGGCAACAGAGCCGTAGGGGCTGAAGCGGCGGCGGTATGCCTCAAAGCGCTCACGGTTTACGGACTTATGCCGGTAGACCATGCGCAGGCCACGAATGATGGCCAGATCGCCAAAGCTGAGCACATTTGGCCGCTGGAGAGAAAAAAGCATGAGCATTTCTGCCGTCCACACGCCAACACCATCAAGCTTGCACAGGGCCGCGCTTACACTGTCATCGTCCATGTGGCGCAGGGCCTCAACATCAAATTCGCCCGACAAGGCCTTGCGCGCTGCTGCCTTCATGTAGCCCACCTTGCGGAAGGAAAGCCCAAGGCCCTGCATGGATTCCGCATCAAGGGCATCAACGGTCTCTGGCGTGACCTGTCCAAGGGCCTGCACCAGCCTGCCCCACACCGTTTGCTGCGCCTTGGTGGCAATCTGCTGGCCCACAATGGCATGCATGAGGGCATCAAACAGGTCGGGCCGCACCTCGCGCTGAATGTGCCCGACGCGTTCCATCACGCGGGCAAGGCGCTTGTCCTTGCGGGCAAGGTAGCCAGTTTCCGTGTCTCCATAAGCAAAATACTGGGGCATGGCATCTCCGCGACTGCTATTTGAGCCCTAACCCTAGCGCATTGCTGGCAATAAAAAAAGCCGCTTGCGCGGCATGACACACAAAAAAAACGGCGCGAAACCCAAGGGTCTCGCGCCGCAAAATGGTAGAATAACGATAAATTCTCAAAGGATGCTGACACTATGAAAACTTTTGTTCCCTGCCAACCAAGGGAGCCTTATTAAGCTTTCTGACGCAAGCAGGGGGGCAAAAGAGCCATAGCGTGAGTATCCCTAGTTTTTGAGGCTGTGGATGGGGGCAGGAATGCGCCCGCCCAAGCCGATAAAGTCGGTGGCGTCGCCCTTGGGCACTGCCATAATGGCTGCCTTGCCCAGCAGACCGCCAAACGAAACCTCTTCGCCCACACCCTTGCCGGGCACGGGAATAAGACGCACGGCCGTGGTCTTGGTGTTGATGACACCAATGGCCATTTCGTCGGCAATGATGCCAGAGATAGTCGAGGCGGGCGTATCGCCGGGAATGGCGATCATGTCAAGGCCCACAGAACACACACTGGTCATGGCTTCGAGCTTTTCAAGGCTGAGCAGGCCAGCGGTGGCGGCAGCCTCGATGCTGGAGTCTTCCGAAACCGGAATAAACGCGCCAGAAAGCCCGCCCACAGAGGAAGAGGCAAAGGCTCCGCCCTTTTTGACGGCATCGTTCAGCATGGCCAGTACGGCGGTAGTGCCGGGCGCGCCAATGCTCGAAAGGCCCATGCTCTGGAAAATTTCGCCCACAGAGTCGCCAACAGCAGGGGTGGGCGCCAGCGAAAGGTCGGCCACGCCAAAGGGCAGGCCCAGACGGGTGGCCACTTCGGTACCGATCATTTCACCCACGCGGGTAACCTTATAGGCAGTGCGCTTGATCACTTCGGCCATGTCCAGCAGGGTGAGGGGGCCGCCCTTGCCGTTGTGTCCGGCTTCGCGGGCGCGGTCCAGAGCCTTTTTGACCACACCGGGGCCGGAAACACCCACGTTGATGACCACATCCGGCTCGCCCACGCCAAGGTAGGCACCAGCCATAAAGGGCACATCTTGCGGAATATTGGCAAAAATCACCAGTTTGGCGCAGCCAAGGCCGCCACGGTCGGCGGTGGCATCGGCAACCTTAAGAATCTGCTGGCCCATAAGAGCCACGGCATCCATGTTGATGCCGCTGCGCGAAGAGGCAACGTTGATGGAGGAGCAGATGCGGTCGGTTTCGGCCAAAGCCTGAGGCAAGGCTTCAATAAGGGCGCGGTCGCCCTTGGCAAAGCCTTTCTCAACAAGGGCAGAAAAACCGCCCAGAAAATCGACGCCCGCTTCCTTGGCGGCTTCGTCAAGGGCCTTGCACACGCGCACCATGCCATCGGGGCCAAAGGGAGCGCCCACCACGGCAATGGGGCTAACGCTGATGCGCTTGTTCACCACCGGGATGCCGTACTTATCGCCCACTTCGTTGCAGACGCTCACGAGCTGGGAGGCATAGCGGTTGATCTTGGCCTTAACATTGGCGGTAAACAGCTCAAGGTCATGGCTTACGCAGTCAAACAGGCTCACGCCAAGGGTAACGGTACGCACATCAAGATGCTCGTTGCGGAGCATGTTCAACGTGCTGATAACTTCGCGTTCTGAAAGCATGGAGGTCTTCCTGTATTTTCGGGCAGTAACAGATGAGGCTGCTCAGCCCGGAAGGCGGGTTTGTTCCCCGGCGCAGTGTGTGCGGCCAGGAATTATGCACTGGTCAAGCCCGGTGTCCGTTTATGCAGCGCAGCCGGGGCAATCACCGCTGCGGCCCATAGACCTGCGCACGGCGCTGGCCTGTGGCTGCCGCACTGCGGCATATTCCTTAAAAGGAATTTACCCGATGCACGGCCTCAAAAATATCGCGGTGCTGGGCGCTCACGCGCAGGCCGCTCTTTTGGCCCTCGCAATCAAGCTCACGGCGCAAACGGCCCATATCAACACTGTTGGGAACCATGACCTCAAACACAAAAAGCGCATGGTTGTTGCCGCCCTCGCCCAAAATAGCCTTGAGGCTCTCTATATTGACGCCGTGGCGAGCAAAAACGCGGCTCATGGCAGCAATAAGGCCGGGCTTGTCCGGGCCATCGGCGGTGACCACAAAGGGTTGGCATTGCAGGTCTGTGCCCCACTGGCCCTTGATGGCGGGGCGCACCAGAACCGAAAGATCGACCTTTGAGGCTTCAAGACCGGCGCTCAGCTTGACGCGCAGGTTTTCAGCATCGGTTTCCGGGGCGGCAACCACAAAGATAGCCGCAAATTCACCAGAAAGAATGGTCTGGGTCACTTCCTCAATGTTGCAGCCGCTTTCTTCAAGAATTCGGCTTACAGAGGCCACCACGCCGGGGCAGTCGCGCCCCAGAAAGGAGGCTGTAAATTTTTGCATGACACTGTCCTTGAAAAAGCCACCAGCAGAATACAGGCGGCGGTTGTATCGTGTAAAAGATTTTTATACACGCAAACAGGGCAAAACTTCAAGGGGTCGATGGGGCAGAATTTGGGCCAATAATGCACCCTTGTGGCAAATACTTGCCATACCAAAGCCGTGCGCCTTCTGTGTGCCTTGTGGGCGAGATTAACACACTTCTGCTACTGGCATTGCCTGTAGCGTGCCGGGTAATCTTGACGCCTATGCGCTAATGGCATACCGTAACGCTCCTTTCAGGTATGGGCCATTCAGGAGTCGATAAGTGGATAATCGGGAAAAGAAAAACAGCAAGCCTGCCGTCAAGTTGGGTACAAAGTCGCAGCATGCGGGTTATTTTATGCCCATGCTGGAAAGTTTCGCCGCGCGCGAGGGCCTCAACGAAGTTGTCAAAAACCGCGTTGTCAAATCGTGCGACCTTTTGGACGCCGGCGTTCCGCTTTTTCCCAACGACTTCCGCAAGGAACACGACGTTGCATGGGTGCTGGACAAATTTGGCGCTCTTGAGGGCGAAGCTCTGGACAGTCAGGAAGACGTATTTGCCATTGCGGGGCGCATAGTATCTCTGCGTTCGTTCGGCAAGGTGGCCTTCTTCCATATTATGGACCAGAGTGGCCGCATACAGTGCTATGCCTCGCGTGAGCACATGGACGAAGCTGGCTACATGGTGGTCAAAAAGCTTGATGTTGGTGATATAGTTGGCGTTTCTGGCCACCTGTTCCGCACCAAAACAGGCGAGCTGACCATTGCCTGCTGCAAAATCAAGCTTATCACGCGCTCCATGCGCCCCCTGCCCGAAAAGTATCACGGGCTCACCGACATGGAAACGCGCTACCGCCAGCGCTACGTTGACCTTATCGTCACGCCGCGCGCGCGCGAAATTTTCTTTAAACGCAGCCTCATTGTGCGCGAATTTCGCCGTTTTATGGAAGACCACGGCTTCATGGAAGTAGAAACCCCCATGATGCAGCCCCTTGCGGGTGGCGCTGCGGCCAAGCCCTTTAAAACGCACCACAACGCGCTTGATCTGCCCCTGTTTTTGCGCATCGCGCCAGAGCTGTACCTCAAGCGTCTGCTGGTGGGCGGCTTTGAAAAGGTTTTTGAGCTGAACCGCAACTTCCGCAACGAAGGTATCGACACGCGTCATAACCCGGAATTCACCATGTGTGAGTTTTACTGGGCCTATGCCACGTTTGAAGACCTCATGGACTTTACCGAACAGCTCTTTGCCCACTTGGCCATGGCCGCCTGTGGCACAACAGTTGTGCCCTATCAGGGCGAGATGATTGACCTCACGCCCGGCAAGTGGACACGCCTCAGCTTTTACGACTCGCTCACGCAGATTGGCGGGCATACGCCCGAATTTTACAACGACTACGGCAAGGTCAAGGCCTATATCCGCTCACGCGGTGAAAAAGCCGCCGACAGCGAGAGCCTGCAAAAGCTGCACGCCAAGCTTTTTGATCTGGATGTGGAAGGCAAGCTTGTTCAGCCCCACTTTATTTACCACTACCCCACAGAAATTTCGCCGCTCTCGCGCCGTAACGACGAACACCCGGAACTGACCGACCGCTTTGAGCTG
>CAYPRZ010000104.1:8388-9486 GCA_964413315.1 uncultured Desulfovibrio sp.
CGGGACGCGAGCTTTCCAATGCCTTTTCGGAGCTCAACGACCCCGTTGACCAGCGTCTGCGCTTTGAAGACCAGGTACGTGAACGCGATGCAGGCGACGATGAAGCCCACAGCATGGATCAGGACTACCTGCGCGCGCTCGAATACGGCATGCCCCCGGCAGCGGGTCAGGGCATTGGCATTGACCGGCTGGTGATGCTGCTGACCGACAGCGCCTCCATACGCGAGGTTATTCTCTTCCCGCTACTACGGCCTGAGGTATAATCAACAGGCTACAATCATATTGATTCACTGTTACTTTTTTTTTAAATACACATACATAATAAGCGCTGTCCCATGGGCAGCGCTTATTTTTGCAACAAGGTAGCTTGCTAAGTAAAAATTACTTTGCGATAACTTAAAAAAATACCTATTGTAAAAACAAATTTTAATAAACGATATATACTGTTACCAACTTCTGCCGATAACATCGGATGTACACATGCGGATAAACATCCTCTTACATACTTTAGCGCTCTGATTGTATTTGAACATTGGCACGGCTAGGAGGTCTTTATGAAATTAGGATTGCTGAGCAAAATGCTGCTGTCTATTTTGACTCCGGCGATTGCAGGCCTGCTGCTTGTGGCCGGTGTTAGCTACAAGATGTCTGAGGAGATGCTGCGCGAGCAAATAATCAACGATGCCAGAGCCCTGTTGCGTTGCCAAACCATCGGCCTGCAAGCCATGCTCAAGGTGATGGAAGAATCGCTCTCGATGGTTGCCGCTGACAACCGCGTTATTCTCTATCTTGATGCAGTCAACGACAAAATGCCTGAGGTCATGACCCGAACCCTCTTTAAAGATGCCGATGACGCGTTAAACTCATTCCTGACGCTCAACTCAAAGTTTGAGTTTTGCGGTGTAGCCGGTGCAGAAGGCAAGGCAATTGCCCACCATCTGGCTGGCGAAAAAGGCCCCAGCAAGTCTGTGGGGGTAAGTTTTACTGACCGCTCGTACTATCAACGCGGTATGAAGGGCCAAAAAACCATTACCGGAGTTATAAGCAAAACCACTGGCAAAATTGCCACCATCATGGGGCTGCCCATTATTCGCGATG
>CAYPRZ010000105.1:0-9455 GCA_964413315.1 uncultured Desulfovibrio sp.
GCGTACTTCTTCAGGTGTTCGGAGGCTTCAAAGTTCTTGAATGCGAATGAGATGTTCATAAGGTCCTCCTAAAGTATTTTGCCACTCGACGTGAATCAGAAATGCTCCTTGCGCCGTGATGACGAGGGAATATCAAGCGCCGTGCGGTATTTTGCAACCGTGCGCCGCGCAATATTGACCTTAAGACGCTCCTTGAGCATTTCGCCTATACGCTCATCGCTGAGAGGCGACCGGGCGTCCTCTTCAGAGATGAATTTCTTTATCAGAGCCTTGACGCTTTCAGAACCAACCTGACTTCCGTCGTCAAGCTCAAGCCCGCTGTTAAAGAAAAATTTAAGCTCAAAGATGCCGTGCGGTGTGGCCACATACTTATTTGTAGTAATACGGCTTACCGTTGATTCGTGCATGCTTATATCGTCGGCAATATCCTTGAGAATAAGGGGCGCAAGCTTGGTTACGCCGCTTTCAAAAAAAGGCTGCTGATGGCGCACAATGCTTTCCATAACCTTATAAAGCGTGCGCTGGCGCTGATACAGGCTCTTTATAAGCCATGAAGCAGAGCGGATCTTTTCTGAGCAATAATCCTTCTCCTGCTCCGAGTTCCCAATATTCATCTGACTCATGGCCGAAAGCTGCAACTGCGGCAGCCCGTCATCGTTGAGCAGAATTACAAATTCGTCGCCCATCTTGTACACAAATACATCGGGGCTAACGTAAGTGGGCTCGCCGCCGCCAAAACTGGCACCGGGCAATGGGTCGAGGCTCTGAATAATATCCAGATATTCCTTGAGCTCTTCCATATCGAGCTTAAACTTGCGCAGCAGGGGCTTGTAGCGCTTGGCCTCAAGGTCTTCGAGGTGCGATTCTACCAGCTCCACAAGAATGGGATCGCGGGCGTAGTTGAGGCTCTTGATCTGCACCATCAGGCATTCGCGGGCATCGCGCGCGGCAACGCCCACGGGGTCGAACATCTGCACCTTTTCAAGCACAGGCATTACGGCCTCTGGGGCAACGTTGGCCATTTCGGCCACTTCTTCAATGCTGGCCTGCAAATATCCGGCAGACGAAAGGTTGCCAATAATGACCTCGCCAATGCCCTTCTGCTCTTCTGTAAGCGAAGAAAGGCGCAACTGCCACAACAGGTGACCGTCTAGTGTAGGCTTGGCCGCATAGCGGGCTTCTAGAGGCGAAATTTCTTCGGCAAGTTCAAATTCGCGCGATTGCGAACTGCGGGGCGTACTGGCAAACTCACCGAGATAATCCTCCCAGTCAGCATCCTTTGCCAGTTCCTTATCGTACACGTCCTCCTTGGGGGCCTCACGGCTTTCATCGTGCTGCTCGACCGAAGGGGCGTCGTCGTTTATGGAGGATTCTTCAAGAAAAGGGTTTTCAAGCAGCTCTTGCTGCACAGTTTCCAGAAGTTCCACGCGCGAGAGTTGCAACAGCTTGATTGCCTGCTGCAATTGCGGGGTCATTACCAGTTGCTGTGTCAGCTTCAGTTGCTGCCGTAGTTCCAGTGCCATGTGTACTCTTTTGCCTTAACTTGCCATAGGGCTATAGACTTTTCTGTTTACAAGTACTGTGCCATAGTTGCAAAAATTATGCAATAGCTGCCAGTTGCAAACTCAGGTTCGCGCCGTGGGCCAGCCACAAATCTCCCGCAGGCCCACAAAATCGGGTTTCGGCGCGGTTTTTATGGCATAACCAAAACATTTGGACAAACAAAAAGGGGAAGGCAAACACCCTCCCCTTTTTGCGCGATTTTGCGATACCCAAGCTTGGTAAAAAACCGTAAACCGGCAACCCTTGGGGCTGCAACCTACCTAAACCTTGGCAAACTTTTTGGCTGCACCGATAAATTCGCGGAACAGCGGGTGCGCGCTCATGGGGCGCGACTTGAATTCGGGGTGGAACTGGCAACCGAGGAACCAAGGGTGGTTCTTCAGTTCGATAATTTCCACCAGCGAATCGTCGGGGGCAGTGCCGCTGAAAACCATGCCCTTTTCGGCCAGCAGGTCTTTAAAGGCATTGTTGAATTCGTAACGGTGACGGTGGCGTTCGTCCACCATGCCCTTTTTGTAGGCCGCAAAGGCCTTGGTTTCGGGCGCAACCTTGCAGGGGTACGAACCAAGGCGCATGGTGCCGCCCTTGTCGCTGCCCGCATCGCGCTTTTCCACATTCTTGGTGCGGAAGTCGAACCATTCGGTCATAAGGTAGATAACCTTGTGGTCAGACAGCGGATTGAATTCTTCAGAGTTGGCATCGTCAAGGCCAGCCACGTGGCGCGAAAATTCAATAACCGCGCACTGCATGCCAAGGCAGATACCAAAGAAGGGAATGTTGTTTTCACGCGCATAGCGGATGGCGGCAATCTTGCCTTCCACACCACGGTAGCCAAAACCGCCGGGCACGAGAATGCCGTGACAGCCCTTGAAGGATTCTGCGCAGTTGCTTTCGTCCACATTTTCAGAGTTGACGTAGCGCAGCTCAACCTCAACGCGGTTGGCAACGCCACCGTGAATAAGGGCTTCGTGCAGGCTCTTGTACGCTTCTTTAAGGTCAACGTACTTGCCCACAATGGCAATGGTAACCTTGCCCTTGGGGTTGGCACAGTCGCTCACCAGCTTTTCCCATGCTTCAAGGTGGGCATTGCGCGCGGGCAGGCGCAGCATTATGGCCACTTTCTGGTCAAAGCCTTCCTCATAGAACTTGAGGGGAACTTCGTAAATATTGTTCACATCCACCGAAGAAAACACGGCGTCCTGATCCACATTGCAGAACAGGGCGATCTTGCGGCGCAGTTCTTCAGGAATGCTCTGCTCGCAGCGGCACAGAATAATGTCGGGCTGAATACCGATAGAGAGCAGTTCTTTCACGCTGTGCTGGGTGGGCTTGGTTTTGTGCTCGCCCGCGCTGCGCAGGTAGGGAACCAGCGTGAGGTGAATATTGAGGCAGTTGTCGCGGCCAAGATCAGACTTGAGCTGGCGAATGGCCTCAAGGAAGGGCAGGCCTTCAATATCGCCCACGGTACCGCCGATTTCGATGATGGCAACGTCGGGCGCGTCTTCGCCTTCAGAAAGGGAGAGCACCACACTTTTGATCTCGTCGGTGATGTGCGGAATAACCTGCACAGTGCCGCCCAGATAGTCGCCGCGACGTTCCTTGGCGATAACCTGATTGTAAATGGCACCAGAAGTGGTGTTGTTCTTGCGCGACATGGGCACGTTGAGGTAGCGCTCGTAGTGTCCAAGGTCCAGATCCGTTTCCGCGCCGTCGTCGGTAACGAACACCTCGCCGTGCTGGAACGGGTTCATGGTGCCGGGGTCAACATTGATGTAAGGATCAAGCTTCTGAATGGTTACAGTTAGCCCGCGCGTTTGCAGCAGCGCGCCCAGCGACGCAGCCGCAAGGCCCTTGCCCAGCGACGACAGCACGCCGCCCGTCACAAAAATGTATTTAGTTTTCATGGCCTTCCACCTGTACTTGGGTATGTTGAGTGGTTCAACCAAACAGTCTTAACCCAAATTGAATTTTTTGGCTAGCATTGACTAAGTAAAACAAGCTAAGTAATGTGTTATTCCCTTTTCAGCGTGCGCGCCCCTTTGGGCGGCCCAGTCATCGTTGGCGTAAATGCGCCAGATGCGGGAGAGCCGGGTTTTTCCAGGCACAAGCACGTCCGGTCAAGCGCATGCCTGATCGGAAACAGACGCGTTGCAAGCCAAGGAGGCTTCCCCCGCATGGGTACGGTCAATACACTGGTCATCACCGGCTACGGCACAAACTCTCACATGGAAACCGCCCACACGGCCCGTCTGGCTGGCGCCGACAAGGCTGACGTGGTGCATTTTTCCGATCTGGTAGCGGCCAAGGTTCGCCTTGCCGACTATCACTTTCTGGTTTTTCCCGGCGGGTTTCTGGACGGCGACGACCTCGGCGCGGCTCAGGCTGCGGCCATGCGCTGGCGCTACCTTAAAGACGACGCGGGCGCGGCCCTGTTGCAGAGCTTGCGCGAGTTTTTGGACGAGGGCAAGCTGATTTTGGGCATTTGCAATGGTTTTCAGCTGCTCGTAAAGCTGGGCGTGCTGCCCGCCCTCGGTGGTCAGCGCTTTGAGCGTCAGGTTTCTCTGGGCAATAATGATTCTGCCCGGTTTGAAGACCGCTGGGTGCACCTGCTGCCCAACGCGGCCAGCCCCTGCGTGTTTACCAAAAACCTGCCCCTGCTTTCCATGCCTGTGCGCCACGGCGAAGGCAAGCTTGTTGCCCGTGATCAGGAAACGCTGCGCCGCCTTGAGGCCGAAAACCTCATCGCACTGCAATACGCTGATCCTTCTACCGGCAAGCCCACGCAGGATTACCCGCTGAACCCCAACGGCTCTACCCTTGCCATTGCTGGCCTCACCGACCCCACGGGCCGTGTGCTTGGCCTTATGCCCCACCCGGAGGCCTTCCACCACGTTACCAACCACCCCGGCTGGACACGCGGAGAGCTGGACGCACCGGGCACGCTTATATTTGTAAACGCCGTGCGCTACCTGCGCGGCCAGTAACGGACAGGGGCGCGGTTATGGGTGGCTTGGCCGCCGCATAACAAAAAGTCTGGCCAAAACGGCATTGCACAGCTCTGGCAAATATTCACACCAGATATTTGCGTCTGCCTGTTTATGGCCTGCGCTGTCGCTATCTCAGGGGAGGTTTTACAAAACCTCCCCTTTTTACTGCCATGCCAGCTGGTTATGTTGCCGCTGTTCATGGGCTTTTTATATTGACAAGGGCTTGCCGGTTAGCTATATTAGCTGACTCCAAAGTGTAGAAAATCTCTTTGGATTTTCCTGCGCGCACGCGTCAGACAAGGTGCGAAACAACATTGCCACAACACGTTGCACATTTTTTTACGCCGTATTTCACGAGGCGCTTTCTCTGCTCCCGCAAGAAAGTGCCTTTTTTTATGGTGGGTGATATCTATGCAAACTATTGAAATTATTAAGGCGATAGAAGAAACTGCGCCTCTGCACGCTGCTGCCTCGTGGGACGTTTCGGGCCTTCAGGTGGCTGCGCACAGGCAAAATGTTGCCAAACTTGCCGTGTGCCTCGACCCAACGCCAGCCTCTGTGGGTACGGCGCTTGAGCAGGGCGCGCAGTTTGTTTTGAGCCACCACCCGCTGCTGCTCAAAGCCGTGCTGCCCAACCGGCTGGACGACTACCACGCGGTACTGCGTTTGCTGTTTCAGGCCGATGTGCCGCTGTATGCGGCGCACACTTCGCTTGACGTCAACGCTTACGGCCCTGCGGGCTGGCTGGCGCGCACGCTTGAGCTGGGCAATCTTGCTGTTTTGGAGCCGGTAGCCCCGGCAACGGGCGATACGCTGCCGCTGGGTTTTGGCCTTGCGGGCGACCTGCCGCAACCCATGACCGTGCGGCAGATTGCGGGCATCATTGCCCGCAACGCGCCCCTTGCCACCGCAACGGTGAGCGGCCCAGAGCCGCAAACTGTTACGCGCTTGGGCTATTGCACGGGTTCGGGTTCATCGCTGCTTGATGCGGCGCAGGCTGCCGGAGCGCAGCTTTTTATAACTGGCGATGTCAAATACCACACGGCCCTTGCCGCAGAAATTTGCCTTCTGGATGTGGGGCACCACAGCCTTGAAGAAGAAATGATGCTGCGCATGAGCCGGTTGCTGCAACAGCGGCTGCACGACGTAGAAGTGTTTTTTGTGCCTTCTGCCTCTCCGTTCCGCACTGTTGCCCTTTCATGATTTTATCAGGAGGACTCTTATGAGCAATGCCGTATATTTTGACCAGATCAAGCAGCTTGTTGAGCTGCAAAAGGTCGATGACGCCATCCACGCCGTCAAGCAGGATTTGAGCCGCGCCCCCAGCGAGCTTGATTCACTTGAACAGCGCTTTGCCGCCATTGAAACCCAGCGCAACTACATTCTTGATAAGCTTTCGCACCTTCAGGATCAGCAAAAACGCCTTTCGCTCGAAATCGACGACGATTCCGCCCGCATCAAAAAGAGCAAGAACAAGCTCATGCAAGTGGGCAACCAGCGTGAATACCACGCCATGATGCGCGAAATGGACAGCATGGAAAAGGTCAACCGCTCACGCGAAGAAGAAAAGATGACCCTTCTCGAAGAGCTTCAGTACCAGAACGATGCTCTGGCTGAAATCGACCTGACCTACACCGCCATCAAGGCCGAGCTTGAAGTTAAACGCGATGGCCTTGAAGAAAAGCTGCAAAAGGGCAATGCCGCCCTTGAAGTTTTGAACGAAAAGCGCGCTGGTGCCAGCAAAAACATTCCCCAGCCCGTGTTCATGCGCTACGAATTTATCCGCCGTCGTCTTGAGCACCCCGTTATCGTGGGCGTCAAGGAAGGCATCTGCTCTGGCTGCCACATCTCTGTTCCGCCGCAGTCCTTTATTGAATTGCAGCGCGGTCAGCAAATTTTGAGCTGCCCCAACTGCCAGCGCCTTATCTTCTGGTGCGAGCACTTCTCTATGGAAGAAGTAGCCCCCGCGCCCAAGAAGCCGGTGACCTTGGTCGATTAATACGCATTTCCCCGGCTGGCATGCAGTGCAAACCATGCCGGGGTGCAAATACAACAGGTGGGAGTTGGACAGACCGTCGCTGCGGGCCGCAAGGCCCGGAGAGGAAAGTCCGGGCTCCACAGGGCAGGACGCTGGGTAACACCCAGGAGGGGCGACCCTCGGACAGCGCCACAGAAAGCAAACCGCCCCGCCTTGCGCGGGGTAAGGGTGAAACGGTGGGGTAAGAGCCCACCAGATGCCGCGGTGACGCGGCATGCTCGGCATACCCCGTTTGGAGCAAGACCAAATAGGGAAGGTGGTCGGCCCGACCATTGCCTTCCGGGTAGGTTGCTTGAGGGTACGGGTAACCGTGCCCCTAGAGGAATGACGGTCTGGTGCGGGCAACCGCATGACAGAACCCGGCTTATCGTCCGACTCCCACTTGTTGATAAGGTAGTTACATGGCAGAAAGTTCCGGCACTTCGCCCGACGCGGCAAAACCTTGGGCGCTTGTTTTGGCCGCTGGTCAGGGCAGCCGCATGGCAGAATCAACCGGCGGCACGGCCAAACAGTTTTTGCCATGGCGCGGCGCGCCCCTTTTCTGGCATGCCGCCCGCGCCATGAGCCGCAGTGCCTGTGTTGCCGGTATTGTTTTTGTCTTTCCTGCCAGCCAGCTTGATGAGGCCAACGAAATTTTGGCCGATCTGCACAAACACGACGACCTTGGTCTGCCTTGGGTTACTGCCAGCGGCGGTGCCCTGCGTCAGGATTCCGTGCGTCTGGGCCTTGCGGCACTGCCTGTGCGGCCCGCAAGCGTGCTTGTGCACGATGCAGCCCGCCCCTTTCTTTCGCCAGCGCTGGTGCGCAGCGTATGCCAAGAGCTTGCACAGGGCGCGGCTGGCGTCATACCCGCAATTTCCGTCACAGATACCATCAAAACCGTTGAAAATGGTCGCGTTACCGCCACCCTGCCACGAGATGGGCTTGCTGCGGTGCAGACCCCGCAGGGTTTTCAGCTCCAAACCCTGCTGAACGCCCACGCCCATGCGCTTGAGGCCGGGCTTGCCGTGACCGACGATGCCTCGTTGCTTGAGGCCCTTGGTTTTGAAGTGCACGTCATACAAGGCGAGGCCGCCAACGTGAAGATTACCCGCCCTGAAGATCTCGATCTGCTGCGCGACGAAGCGCCGATTCCATCCATCCGTACCGGCATGGGCTACGATGTGCACCGCTATGGTCAGGGCCGCCCCATGCGCCTTGGCGGCGTGAGCATTCCCAACGCACCAGAGGTGCTTGCCCATTCAGACGGCGACGTGCTATTGCACGCTCTTTCCGATGCACTGCTGGGCTGTGCCTGCCTTGGTGATATTGGGCAGCATTTTTCAGACAAGGATGCGCGTTTTGAGGGCATCTCCTCCGCCATTCTGCTGCATCAGGTTCTGGACATGGTGCGCGAGGCGGGCTGCACGCCCTGTCATGTGGACATGACAATAGTGGCGCAGGTTCCCAAGCTCGCACCCTACCGTGAAGAAATCAGAAAAAACGTCGCCCGGCTCATGGGTTTGACGGTTTCAAGCGTAAGCCTCAAGGCCACCACAGAGGAACATCTGGGCTTCACAGGCCGTTCCGAAGGCATCAAGGCATACGCAGTTGTGACCGCGCGGGGGCGCTGATCTGCTCCGCCTCCCCCTGCCATAACGTATCGACCACACAAGGAAGGACATGAACACTGAACTCAGCAGACCCTGGTTTGCGCATTACGACTCCTTCGTTCCCCGCACTTCCGAAGTGTGGAACAAGCCGCTGTATGCCTTGCTGGACGAGGCCGCAGATAAATATCCCAATCGGCTGGCCATTATATTTCAGAATACGCGCATCACCTACAAACAGCTGCGCGAACAGGCCGAACGCTTTGCGGGTGGCTTGCGCCGCATTGGCGTAAAAACGGGGCACAGGGTGGCCCTTATGATGCCCAACATGCCGCAGACCGTGGTGGCATTCTGGGGCATCATCAAAGCCGGGGGCGTAGTGGTTATGACCAACCCCCTGTATATGGAAAAAGAAATCATGGCCAACATGCAGGATTCGGGCGCAGAGCACATGGTGCTGCTCGACCTGCTCTGGCCGCGTGTTTCTGCCCTGCGCGACCGTCTGCCCCTCAAAAATTTCATTGTCACCGGCGCTGCGGATGCGCTTTCCTTCCCGCTCAACTGGCTCTACAAGCTCAAAAAAAGCCGCACCGCCAAGGAACCCGTACCCTACGACGGCAAAAATGTGCATGAGTGGAAGCGCTTTTTCAAGGGCGCAGAACGCTACTCTGCCCCCATTGCCGACCCGCTGAACGACCCCATCATGCTGCAATACACTGGCGGCACCACGGGTCTGCCCAAGGGCGTTACCCTTACCCACAGCAATGTGGGCACAAACTGCCGTCAGGTGCTCGACATCATCCACGTCAAGGCAGAGGACAAGCACACGTTCATCTCGTTGCTGCCCTTCTTTCACGTGTACGGCCTCACCACAGGCCTGATTATTCCCATTGCCCTTGCGGCAACCACCCTGCCCTTGCCGCGCTATGTGCCGCAAGACGTGCTGCGCCTTATTGCCAAGTACAAACCCACTGTTTTTCCCGGTGCGCCCTCGGTCTATATTTCGCTTTTGCAGCAAAAAAATCTGGCCGATTTTGACCTGCGCAGCATCCAGATCTGCGTTTCGGGCTCTGCACCGCTGCCGCGCGAGATTTTCCGCAAGTTTCAGGAAACAACCGGCGCTGCCATTCTTGAAGGTTACGGCCTTACCGAGGCCTCGCCCATCACGCACTGCAACCCGCTGGGTACGCAGGGGCAGCGCCCCAACTCCATCGGCATGCCCGTACCGGGCACAGACGCACGCATTGTGGACATGGAGGGCGGCTCGCTTACCCTTCC
>CAYPRZ010000106.1:0-9385 GCA_964413315.1 uncultured Desulfovibrio sp.
GTGCACGTCACCCCCGGCCCTGTGGTGACCATGTACGAGGTACGCCCCGCCCCCGGCATCCGCGTGAGCCGCATTGCCAATTTGAGCGATGACCTTGCGCTTGCGCTCAAGGCCGTGGCCGTGCGTATTCAGGCACCCATTCCCGGTACGGATACCGTAGGTATTGAAATACCTAACGATAACCGGGAAACCGTCAATTTCAGAGAGCTGGCAGCCAGCGAACCCTTCCGCAAGGGTTGTGGCCCCCTGACCATGATTTTGGGCAAGGACATAGCGGGAAAGCCCATTATGGCCGACCTCACCCGCATGCCCCACCTGCTTGTGGCGGGCGCTACGGGCGCGGGCAAAAGTGTGTGCCTCAACGGTATTCTCATAAGCCTGTTGTACCGCACCCAGCCCTCGGACATGCAGCTGCTGCTCATTGACCCCAAGCGCATCGAAATGGCCGTGTACGCAGACGAGCCGCATCTGGTGCATCCTGTAGTCACGGAGATGGCCGAGGCCAAGAACGCGCTTGACTGGGCCGTTCATGAGATGGATCGCCGCTATGAGGCCATGGCCCGCCTTGGCGTGCGCAATGTTGCTGGCTTTAACCAAAAGTTGGCTGCCTGCAAAAATGATTTGCCCCCGGATTTTTCCGACCTTGAGCCATTGCCGTATCTCGTTATAGTTATTGACGAACTGGCAGACCTCATGATGACCGCCGCCCGCGAGGTGGAAACCAGCATCGTGCGCCTTGCGCAGCTGGCCCGCGCCGCCGGTATTCACATGATTCTTGCCACCCAGCGCCCCAGCGTGGATGTGGTGACAGGGCTGATCAAGGCCAACTTTCCTTGCCGTATATCGTTTCAGGTTACCTCCAAACACGATTCACGCACCATTCTTGATCAGGTGGGTGCGGAGCATCTGCTTGGCAGGGGCGACATGCTCTTTAAGCCCAGCGGTGGCCGTTTGCAGCGTTTGCACGGCCCCTTTTTGAGTGATGAAGAGGTCGCGTGTGTGGTGAGCTACTGGAAGCGCCAGCTCAGCCCCTCGTACAAGGTCGATTTTGCCCAGTGGGGCCTCGATTCTGGCAACGGTGGCGGCTCTGGCGGTGGGGGCGATGCGGCGCAAGACCCTCTGTACGGCGAAGTGCAGGCCTTTGTGAGCGAGCAGGGCCGCGCATCCATATCGTTGGTGCAGCGGCGTTTTAAAATTGGCTTTAACCGGGCTGCCCGTCTGGTTGAGCAGCTTGAGCACGACGGCATCATCGGCCCGGCAGACGGCAGCAAGCCGCGGGCCGTGGTCAAGTAACAGCAAAACATTTGGCACAACTGACGGCTTTTGCCGTGGAGGTGTTATGCGCATACAACGTATATTGGCCCTGACCGCCGCGCTTATTCTTATGGCGGCTGCCGCACAGGCTTCAGATATAACCAACACCATTCAGGCGCGGTATGAAAAACTGCGCACGTTTTCTGCCACCTTTGAGCAGACCCTTACCCACAAGGAAAGCGGCTCGGTGGAAAAGCGGCAGGGCAGCCTGCTGTTTCAGAAGCCCCTGCTCATCCGCTGGCAAACCGACAAGCCCCATGAAGAAACCCTTGTGGTAACCAACAAGGAAATTTGGGATTACCTTGCGGACGAAGAAATTGCCTACCGTTATCCCCTTGAGCTTGTGCGCGATTCTCGCACAATTATACAGGTGATTACTGGTCAGGCCGCGCTGACCAAGGATTTTGACGTTAAGGAAGCCGGGCAGGAAAACGGCCTTGCCAAGCTGCACCTGTACCCCAAGGAAGCCGCCCCGCAGATGGTTGAAGCCCTGCTGTGGGTCGAGCCCGCTACTGGCTACATTCGCCGGGCCAGCATTATCGATTTTTACGGCAATTCCAACGACGTGCGCTTTACGCAGTTTAAGCCCGATGCCTCGTTTAAGGCCTCTGACTTTACCTTTACCGCGCCCAAGGGTGTGGAAGTGGAAGACCGCATTGACCGCAAGGTGCAGGAACGCGAACTGTTCAAGTAACGTTTGAGCTTATACGCAAAATAGGCCGTGGTGGTGAACACTACGGCCTATTTTTGTTGTGTATTGGCAAATCGTCAGGCGCTGAGCTGTCTGAAAATTTCTGTGGCGTCCTTGTCCACAATGGGAAAGGATGCCTGTAATTCTTCCGGCACGCTTACGGGTTTGCCGCTGGCCATATCAATAAATACCCATTGGGTTTCTGCCTCGGCCAGCAGGGTTTTTTCCGCTGTGTTCCAAAAGATATAGCGCCGCGTACTGCGGCGTGATGCGTATGAGGCTATCCATGTGGCGGCTGTGATCACATCACCCAGAAAGGCCGGGCGCTTGTAAGTAATGGTGTGCTGGCGCACTACCCAGCCCTGACCGATGCTCTCATAGCGTTCCATGGGCCAACCGCAGACCGCAGAGTGGGCCACAGCCACATCCTGCATCCAAGCCACGTAGCGCAGATTGCTAACGCGCCGCTGCATGTCTATGTCATCCTGCCCAACAACAATCTGCTGTGTGTATATGTTGATTTGAGCCATGTGTCCTCCGCTTGCGTGATGGCGCAGAACATACGCCCTGATTGTAAAAAATAAAAGGCACGCGGGCTTACATGGTTTGCCGCGTGCCATACAAGGCTGGGATGAGGTTTTGGTTAAATTTTGCTGTTTGTATTGTTCCTTATAAATCCCGGTTGAGATGCTGGCCTACGCGTAGCTTTGGGCAAGGGTATCAAGCACTGCCGCCGAAAGGTGCCGGGGCTGTGCCCGCAGGTTTGGGGCTACGCCCCACTGCCGCAGTATGTCCAAAGCCATGCTTTGCGCATGGTTAAAGCTTTCGCTCACAGGCGTGGAGAGCGGTGCGGCCAAGGTCATGGCCGCAGGCTGTACACCAATGAGAGCGCAGTGGGCGGGTGCTGAGCCGCGCAGTGCGGCAAGGCCCATAACCTCTGAAAAGCTGTTTTGGTGCGGGCTGATCTTTTGTGCCGTAAGGTAGGCGGGTACGTTGTCGCGCAGCACAAGCTCGCCCGGCTCAAGGCCAAAATCAACGGCATCCAGTACCAGCAGCCTGTCGGCGCGCTCCACAAATGTCAGCAGGGTTTGGCCTTGCGTGCCGCCGTCCACAACTTCCACATTTTCTGGAAAATCCCAGTGGGCGTAGAGTCTTTGCGCCAAAAGCACGCCAAAACCCTCGTCGCCGTATAAAATATTGCCAAGACCAAGAATGATGATCTGTTCCATGCATATTCCGTGGTTAATGCAGGGCGGCCCATATGGACCGCCCCAATCGTTAGTGGTGCTGTTACAGCTTGCGGCGCTGGCGGAAGCCGCTGAACATGGACGAAACAAGCGTTGTTTTGCCCATGATTTCTTCGCGTATAACCATGTACAGGTGCACAGTTACAAAGGTGATGAGCAGCAGCATGCCTAAACGGTGCAGGCTGCGCGTCATTTGCCCGTTGCCGCCAAACCAGTTGTTTATCCAGTCCTGCACAAAGGCAAAAAAGCGGATAAATGGCACGTGGCTGTCTTGCGCGTACATGCCAAGGCCCGTCAGCATGATAACAAGCATAAAGATCATGCCCGTACCCATGCCGATCTGTGCCAGCGGGTTGTGGCCAATATGAGCGCCGCATTCCTTGTTGAGGAACAGATACCAGCGCACGTCCTGCCACAGGTCGCTCCACCAGTCTTTGCTCCACACCGGCATAATAATGAGTTCGCGCGAATAGCGGTTGCCCCATACGAGGCCGTAAATATACCGCAGTACAGTTGATATGATTAGTACAAATCCCGCAATAAAGTGCGCCATGCGGGTGTAACCCATGTAAAATGTGTTGTATGGCTCACCTGTTACAGAAAGCCATGGTTTGCCAATAATGTAGCCCGTGACAATAAGCACACAGACGCAGGCCACCATAACCCAATGCCATATGCGAATGGGCAGCTGATACACATAAATGCTTTTGCCCATGGGCATTTGCGGCAGCATATGTTGTTCGCTCATGACGTTCTCCCGGCGGAAGGCTTGTATTCCTCGGCTCGGATTGCCCGAACGCTAGAAGCAGTTGTCTGTTCGCACAGATATGACTTCCGACCCGTCTGGCCCAATAATGTGCGTAGAACAGGCCAGACAGGGGTCAAAGCTGTGCAGGGTGCGCAGGATTTCAAGCGGCTGGTTGGGAACCGCCATCTGTGTACCCATGAGCGATGCTTCGTAGGCGCTGAGCTGTCCGTCAGGGCTGCGGGGCGCTCCATTCCAGGTGGTGGGAACAACACACTGGTAGTTTTCGATCTTTCTGTCCTTAATGGTAATCCAGTGGCCCAGTGCTCCACGGGGGGCTTCGGTAAAACCAACACCGCGCAGGGCTGTGGTGGGCCAGCTTTCGGGCTTCCACAGCTTGGTATTGGCGGTTGCGCGGTTGCCGTTCTTAAGGTTGGCCACAAGCTTGTCGTAAAAATAGCGCATCTTGTCTGCCGACCACACAAGCTCAAGCGAACGCGCGGCTATGCGGCCAAGAGTAGATTGCAGTGCAGAAACAGGGGCCTTGGTCTGACCAAGAAAATCATCAATAAGGCCCTTGATTTCTGTATCTTTTTTTGCGTAGCCAACCAGCAGACGGGCAAGCGGGCCCACTTCCATTTGATGGCCGCGCCAAAGCGGCGTTTTAATCCACGAATACCTGTCGCGTTCGTCCACCTGCTTGAGGTCGGTGGGCGTGCCCTTGATGTTGGGGCCGGGGGCATAGTTGGGCTCTGTCACGCCGTCAAAGGGGTGCAGGCCTGTTTTGCCGCCGGGGTAGGGCTTGTACCACGAGTGGGCAACGGTTTCCTGAATCTCTTGCGGGTTGTGCAGGTCAACGGGCAGCACCTCGTTGAAATTGCCTTTGATGATGGCCCCCGCTGGCAGCAGCAGGCTTTTGTCTGAATAATCGTTGGCAATGTCGGGAATGGCGCCGTAGGCAAGTACCGAGAGTTTGGAAAGCCCGCCGCCAATATTCAGCCAGTCGCCGTAAAAAGAGGCCAGCGCCAGCGTATCGGGCATGACAACCTGCTGGGCAAAGGTGCGGCAGCGCTCAATAAGCTGCAACACCAGCTCCAGCCTTTCCTGATTGATCACGTCGGCAGCGCCGTGAGCATCAAGATTGAGCGAGCAGGGCACACCGCCCACCAGCCAGTTGGGGTGGGGGTTTTTGCCGCCAAAAATGGTGTGTATCTGCACCATATCCTTTTGGAAATCGAGCGCTTCCAGATAGTGGGCAACCACAAGCAGGTTGGCCTCTGGCGGCAATTTGTAGGCTGGGTGGCCCCAGTAGCCGTTGGTGAAGATGCCAAGCTGGCCTGACTCGATAATCCGCGTTAGGCGGTCCTTGATAGATTTGAAGTACCCCGGCGACGAATTGGGCCATGGCGTGAGCTTGTGCGAAAGCTCGGACGTGGCCTTGGGGTCGGCCTTGGCGGCAGAAACCACATCCACCCAGTCAAGACCGGCCAGATGGTACAGGTGCACCAGATGGTCATGGTACATGAGGCACAGGTGCATGATATTGCGGATGATATTGGCATTGTCGGGAATTTCAATGCCAAGGGCGTCTTCTACCGCATGCACCGAGGCAAGGGCGTGCGTACCCGTACACACGCCGCATATGCGTTCCACAAACGCCCATGCATCGCGCGGGTCGCGCCCTTTAAGGATAATTTCTATACCTCTAAAGATTGTTCCGCACGATACAGCGTTGGTGATGATGTTGTTGTCGTCAAGGTTTACCTCGCACCGCAGGTGGCCCTCGATGCGGGTAACCGGGTCAACAACAACGCGACGGCCAGAATCCTTAACGGCATAACCCTGTGAAGTAGTATATTCGTAGGCCATGGGGTGTTTCCTCAGCTGTTGGAGTCGGTGTCAGAGGTTCCCTTGTTGTTTTTGCAGGCGGCATGGCGCACCATGCTGGCAACGCCGTGTGCAGCCACGCCCGCAGCCACGCCAGCCACAGCGGCAACGCCCACGGTTTCTGCCGTTACGTTAGTGCCAAGGTGCGGAATGGTGGTTATGCGGTCATAAAACGATCCCTGATCCCAAAAGTTTTGTTCCGAACAGCCAATGCAGCCGTGGCCGGATTGAATGGGAAAGGAAACGCCGTTGTTCCAGCGGGTTGAGGGGCAGGCATTGTAGGTGGTGGGGCCTTTACAGCCCATTTTGTACAGGCACAGCCCAGAGCGGGCGCCCGCGTCGTCCCACGATTCCACGTATTCGCCCGCGTCAAAGTGGGCTCTGCGGTAGCAGTGGTCGTGCACACGCTTGCCGTAGAACATCTCTGGCCTGCCTTGCGAATCAAGCGTGGGCAGTCTGTCGTAGGTAATGATATAGGTCAGGATTGAACTCATAACCTCAGGAATGGCCGGGCAGCCGGGAACCTTTATCTGAGGCTTGTTGGGAAAAAGCTTGTGTAGCGGCGTTGCCCCGGTGGGGTTGGGGTGGGCAGCCTGCACGCAGCCCCACGAGGCGCATGTTCCCCAAGCTACAAGGGCTTTGGCGTGTTCCACGCCTTCCTTGAGCTTTTCGTAAAAGGGCTTGCCAGCGTCGATGCAGTACATGCCCTGACCATTGAGCGGCACGTTGCCTTCTACTGCCAGAATGTACTGACCCTTGTATTTATGAATGGCTTCTTCGTATGCGGCATTGGCCTGATCACCGGCTGCCGCCATGATGGTATCTTGATAATCCATTGTAATCATTGAGAGTACAATGTCTGTCGCCAGAGGGTGGGCTGTGCGCAAAAACGATTCTGTACAGCAGGAGCAGGAGAGCCCGTTGATCCAGAGCACCGGAAGCCGGGGTTTGGTGGACAGTGCCTGTGCTATGGCCAGATCAGCGCCGGGCCCAAGGCCGAGCGCAACGGCTGTAAGTGCACAGAATTTCATGAAATCTCGACGGCTGACACCACGATTGCGCAAGGCTTGTTCGGTAGTTTCGAGATGAGCCATAAGTACCTCGAGAAGAACATGGTTGCAGGGTTTAGATGCTCAATAGCCCTAATGGTTAAAGCACTCCTTTTTGCATAGCCGTATAGCAAGTACAGATTAAATGCTGCACTTTGGCTTAAAATGATTAAAGAATACTTTTCTTTGTAGTCGTATTGTTCAGATCATTCATAACACCAACAAGAATGTCGGTCTGATTGTGCAGTTCACCAAGAACGGTCGTTGCCTGATCCATGGCTGTTGCGGTCATAAGTGCAAGGCGGTTGATGTCTTCAAGGCTTCTGTGGATGGTTTCGCTGGTTGCCGATTGTTCCTCAGATGCCGTTGCAATGGACTGAGCCTGAGCGGTTGATGCGCTGGCAAACTTTACCAACTCCTGCAAGGCATCGCCCGACTGATG
The DNA here is from genome assembly GCA_964413315.1 of uncultured Desulfovibrio sp. Taxonomy (GTDB): domain Bacteria; phylum Desulfobacterota; class Desulfovibrionia; order Desulfovibrionales; family Desulfovibrionaceae; genus Desulfovibrio. The sequence continues at coordinate 7,376 of CAYPRZ010000106.1, forward strand.
GGCAAGCAATGTGACCGATTCAATGGTTTTGGCTGTTTGCTCCACATGGGTAATGTGTTTGCGCGTGCCGCTCTGGATTGCATGAATGGCTTCACCTACCTCCTTTGTGGCCAACATGGTTTTTTCTGCCAGCTTGCGTACTTCATCGGCCACCACGGCAAAGCCCCGGCCAGCATCGCCAGCCCGCGCCGCTTCAATGGCTGCATTGAGAGCCAAAAGATTGGTTTGGTCTGCTATGTCGCTAATGACATTCAATATCTGGCCAATGCCCTCGGCTTGCTGACCCAGAATGCCCATGTCTACCTTCATGTCGTCAGACTGTTTTTGCACCTGACCAATGGCAGATATGACATTTTCAACAACTGTAGAACCTTCTGTTGCCTGTTGGTGAGAATTGTTGGCTGTTTTGGCAGCATCGGCAGCATTTTTGGCAACTTCAACAACTGTAATGCTCATTTCCTGCATTGCAGCGGTGGTACTTTCAAGCCTGTTTGATTGGTTTGTTGCGCCCTCTGTAGATGTTTGCACCTGTTCAGAGAGGGCATTTAGAGCTATATTTAGAGACTCTACAACGCCCTGAATTTTGTCTACGGCCAGCATAAGGCTGGTTGCACGTGCGCTGGTGGCCTTTTCGGCTTCTTCGGCTGCTACGCGGCACTGGTCGGCTACCTTGCCTTTTTCTTCTGCTATGTTTTGTTGTTGCTGGGCTGTCTGAATCTGCTCCTTGAGCCGCGCAACCATCTCTCGCAGCACATCGGCAAGGCCGCCTATTTCATCCCGCTGGTGCACTGCAAGCACAGAGTCAAAATCGCCATGGGTAACGCCCTGAGCATAGCGCAGGGTGCTGCGCACGGGGCGTCCAATGGTAATGCAGATTCGCCAGCCAAGTAGAATGGTAAAAATTGCAACCAGCAACGCGCCCGTGCAAGAAACAACCAGATTCTTCTGGGCAGTTCGCACATCGCCTTTTGCGGTTTCGAGCAGGCGTGCGCCCCATGCTTTTTCTACTTCCATTAGGCTGTCTATTCGCTTGGTAGAGGCCGCAAACCATTCTTGAGGTTCAACCTCTAGGTTCGATTTTTCAAGATTTGCGTAAGCTGTATCGCGAAAGCGGGTTACCTCGCTGTCTGCGGCCTTCAGTTTGTTTTGCAGCAGGTCTTGGGCGATCTTGCCGCCAAGCTCTGTAAACGAGTGCAGGTAGGTGTTTTGTGCGCTAACACGGTACAGCCAGTCGCGGTACAGCTGCTTGCTGAACGTGCCAGCTGAAAAGGCTGCATTGAGCGTGGCCCGCTCCTGCCCGGCAATTTCTTTGCCGTGTACAAGTTGCAGTATTGATGTAAGCGCCTTGTGGCTGTGTGTGTTGAGGTCTGAGAGAGCTAATATGAATTCGCTTATGCAGCTGCCATAGGTTGAAATGGCCTGCAATGCGTCAATTTTGATCTCTCTGGCTGCCGTGCGTGTGTCGGCCAAAGCTGCATATTTAACAGTAGCCGCAGCAAAAATGGGCCTGAATGCGTTAGCCTCATGGGCATTTGCATCTGCCAGCGTTGCGACAAACTGTTTGTAGGCGGTATCTGATTTTTGTATCTGGTCGGGAAGCTCTGCGGAAAATTTTTTACCTTTGCTGCCCAGATAACCAGCTGTATAGCCCCGTTCTTTTTGAATTTCGTGGATCAGTTCTCCCGCAGAAAGGCTCACTACCAAGGCACGCTCAACAAATTTGAGCTCGTCAATATCCTTCCAGCGCTGGATGCTCTCTACCGCGACAAGAAACAGAAATGTTGCCATGGGCAAAATGAGCAATAAGCTGAGCTTGCGGGCAATATTTAGGTCTGCAAGCATGGCGGCCCTCCTGACGATTGTTTCTGACTAAGCTATCGGTCAGTGTGGTGATCCTTTTTTAACTTTGTATGTGCACGCTGGTATCTGGTTTTGAAAATTTGAATCTAGTGAGATGGGGCGGATTCAACTTGCAAGTGCAACACCCTCAAAGTTGAATGAAAAGGCAAG
>CAYPRZ010000107.1:0-9312 GCA_964413315.1 uncultured Desulfovibrio sp.
GCCTCCTTAGGGGTTAAAAATTCTATATTCTATTTTTATAGATGTATATATATCATGGGTTGGCATTGCAACCAGCTACTGGCAATAAAAAAGGCCCCTTGCGGGGCCTCTTGAACTGCTGAGTTTTGTGGAAACAGGGCTAAAAACCTTGTTCCAGCGGCGGCCATACAAACCAGTCGCCGTCGTGCGGCGCACGGGGGCTGTTGCCGGGCCTGAGGTGCACCTGCCGCCCCTGCACGTCAATGCGGCCCTGAGCCAGCCACTGAATTGCCTGAGGGTAGATGCGGTGCTCCATCACATGGATGCGGCTCATAAGGTCGTCTTCGCTCTCGCCAGCGTTGACAGGCACAACCGCCTGAACAAGCACCGGGCCGCTGTCCACCTTTTCTTCCACAAAGTGCACGGTGCAGCCAGAAACCTTAACGCCGTAGTTAATGGCATCCGCACCGCCGTGCACACCGGGAAAACTGGGTAGCAGGGCGGGGTGGATGTTGATGACCTTGCCAGCAAAAGCCTCAAGAAACACGGGCGTGAGCAGTCGCATGTAGCCCGCCAGCACTATCAGCTCGGCTCCGGCTTGGCGCAGGGCCTGCACCATGCGGGCGTCAAAGCTCTCGCGGTCGGCAAAGGTCTTGTGGTCGAGCACTAGGCAGGGAATGCCCGCCTTTTCCGCACGGGCAATAACGCCCGCTCCCGGCCTGTTGCAGACAATAAGGGCAATGCTGACATCCAGCGTGCCCTGCGCGGCCTTGTCGATCATGGCTTGGGCATTGGTGCCGCTGCCAGAGGCCAATATGGCAATTTTGAGGGGCATGGTTATCTCGTAAAGTACGTTTTCAGGGCTTCCACCAGTGCCGGAATGGTATAATCCATGGGCATGATGTTGCAGGTAAGCCCGTGCTTTTGCAGCGTTTCGGCGGTAACGGGGCCAATGGCGGCCAGTTTTACTTCCGGGTGCTCCTTGAGCGTGGCCGCAGGAATGAGCGACAGGAAGTTTTCTACCGTTGAAGACGAGCCAAAGGTCACGCAGCTCAGGGTTCCCGCCTTGATGCGTTCAAGCACTTCATCCCTTTTGTGGGCAGCGGGCACGGTTTCGTAGGCAGAAATAACGTCCACCACCGCACCGGCCTTGCGCAGTTCTTCGGGCAGTACCTCGCGGGCCTTGGCAGCGCGGGGCAGTAAAAAGCGCTTGCCAGCCACGTTACCGCCTTCAAGGGCCATAAGGCCTTCAAGCACGCCCTCGGCCACGTAGCGGTCGGGGATAAAGTCGGGGGTGATGCCGCGCTCTGCGAGGGCGTCTGCCGTGGCAGGCCCGATGGCGGCCACCTTACAGTTGCCAAGGGCGCGGCTGTCTTTGCCAGCCTTGGCCAAGCGCAGCCAAAAGTGCTTTACGCCGTTGACCGAGGTAAAGATAACCCAGCCATACGAGGCCAGATTGGACAGCGCCGCGTCAAGCTCTGCGTAATCAGCCAGAGGGCTTATTTCAATGGTGGGACACTGGATGACCTCGGCCCCCAGATCCATGAGGCTCTGGGCCAGACCACTGGCCTGTTCGCGGGCGCGGGTAACAACCACACTGCGGCTGTAGAGGGGCTTTTTTTCAAACCAGCCAAGGGTGTCGCGCAGACCAGCCACCTTGCCCACCAGAATCACAGAAGGATTGGTAAACTTGGCGTCCACCGCAGCTTGGGGCAAGCGGGCCAGCGTGTCCACCAGACTGCGCTGGTAGGGCGTGGTGCCGCGATAGATGAGGGCTGCGGGGGTTTGCGGGTCCATACCTGCCTCAAGCAGGTTACGGGCAATATCGGGCAGATTTTTCATGCCCATGACAAACACCAGAGTGGAAGCGCTGGCGGCAAGAGCCTGCCAGTTGTGCACCGAGCCGGGCTTGTCGGGATTTTCGTGCCCGGTGATGATGGTCACCGAGGAGGAGAAATCCCTGTGCGTCACGGGAATACCCGCGTAGGCCGGGGCGGCAATGGTGCTGCTGATGCCGGGCACTTCTTCAAAAGGCACGCCAGCGGCCACCAGTTCTTCGGCTTCTTCGCCGCCGCGTCCAAAGATATAGGGGTCGCCGCCCTTGAGGCGGGCCACAACCTTGCCTTCCTTGGCCTTGCGTACAAGCAGGGCGTTGATCTGGTCTTGCGGCAAGGCATGGTTGCCCGCCACCTTGCCCACATAGATTTTTTCCGCGTCGGGGCGGGCGTGCGAGAGCAGGCTGTCGTTGGCCAGGGCGTCATAGACCACCACATCGGCGGCGGCCAGGGCATCACGCCCCTTGAGGGTCAACAGGCCCGGATCTCCGGGACCAGCTCCGATGAGAAATACCTTCATTACACGCCTCCCCTGGCGAGATCGAGCAGCGTGCGAGCACCAAAGGCGGTGGGACCCACCGGGGTGAGCGGCGTGGCCTTGGCGGCCCAGTCTACCCCGGCAATGTCCAGATGGGCCCAGCGCACGCCCTCCTGAATAAAGTGTTGCAAAAAGAGCGCGGCATTGATGGCGCCGCCTTCGCGTGGGCCCATATGGCAAATGTCGGCCACTTCGCTTTTGAGGCTTTCGATATAGGGCTTCCACAGGGGCAGGGGCCAGTATTCTTCGCCGCACGCGCCGCCAGCAGCGCGGATGCGCTCGGCAAGGTCTGCATCGTCGCTAAACAGGCCCGCCACCTGTGTACCAAGGGCAACAGCACAGGCCCCGGTGAGCGTGGCTATATCCACCACCGCAGCAGGAACCCAGTTTTTCTGGGCATAGACCAGAGCATCGCACAGGGCAAGGCGGCCTTCCGCATCGGTGTTTTGAATTTCAACCGTGTCGCCGTTGGCAGCACGCACCACGTCGCCGGGGCGCATGGCGCGGCCATCGGGCATGTTTTCGGCGCAGGCCATAAGGCCGATGACACGCCGGGGTGCGTCTTCCTGCGCCAGAGCCGCAACAGTGGCCAGCACCGTGGCAGCGCCGGTCATGTCGCCCTTCATCTGGTGCATGTTGGCGGCGGGCTTGATGCTGATGCCGCCCGTGTCAAAGGTAACGCCCTTGCCCACCAGAATCAGGGGTTTATCCTGCTCGTGGCCTTGGGGGGCGTGCTCAAGCACGATAAGCCGGGGCGGGCGGCCAGAGCCTTGGCCTACGGCCATAAGGCAGCCCATGCCTTCCTTTTCCAGCTCGGTCTCGTCCAGCACGGTGCAGGTAAAGCCTTTTTCACGCGCCAGTTCCTGCGCCTTTTGGGCCAGCATTTCGGGGTAGAGCAGGTTGGGCGGGGTGGTTGCCAGATCACGCGCAAGGCTCACGGCCCAAGCGGAATTTTCGCCCCTGCGGGCGGCGGCGTGGGCTACGTCGGGCACTTCCTGCCCGTCAAAGGCCACGGCCAGCCACTGCGGGTCGGCGGGGTCGCTGGCGTCGGCCTTTTTAAGGGCCGTAAAGCGGTACAGGGCAAGCTGAGCTGCGCACACACATTCTTCAACCAGCCGTTCGCGCCCGCCGGGCAGCTTTGCCAAGGCAGGTTCGGGCAGCACCATGGAGGTATAGCCCTGCTTGCGGCACAGCTGCACGGCGGCGGCAATGCCCTTGCGGATGATGTCGGTGGTGACTTTTTCGCGCGGGCCAAGGCCCACGGCCAGCACACGGGGCACAGCAAGATCGGGGTGACCGTGCACGAGGGTAAGTTCACCCTGTTTGCCCTTGAAGTCGCGCATGGCAGGGGCTATGACCAGCCAAGGGGCAACCTTGTCCAGTTCAGGAATCTGTTCGAGCAGGGCCTCGCCTTCGCATGCGGGGGCGAGCACAATGTCGCCCTTCCAGTGTTCCGGGCCAAGATTCTGAAAGCGTATATCCATGAGCTGCGTTCTCCTAGAGCAGATTAACTTTGATTATATGCATTCTCAAAGTTTGCGGCACACACGTTCCGGCGTGCAACAGCGCACACAAAATTGGTGCTGTTTTAACCGTAATGCCGCTTTTGTGGCAAAAAGGCTGAGGCAGCGCCCAAGTTTGCACTGCGGGCCTATGCCTAACAGACGCCAGAGCATTTAAAGCTGAGACGCTTCAAGTGCGGTGCTGGCGCGGCGTAGATGCCCTGTGGCAGAGGGCAGGCCGTGGCCTGACGCTTGCGCCGTGTTCCAATAGGTGAATATACTTCGCCGTGCCCGTTTTGCCAAGGGCGGGCAGCCGCCCATGCGCGGAATTTCCGCCGGGCTGGCATATACGGGCATATTCCTTGCAATGTTATTGCAAACTGGCCCCCTCATGGTTCTGCGCGTTCCACAAGGCTTGCAGAGCGTCGTGTTTTTGTCACTCACAGGATTGCCTATGCTTTTGTACGTTCATGTTCCCTTTTGCTCCACCCGTTGCCGCTACTGTGCCTTCCATTCCATTCCGCTGGGGCGCGGGGTGGATGCCGCAACCTCGCCCGTTGTGCGCGACTATGTGGACACCCTGTTTCTGGAGCTGGCCCACTGGGGCGACGAACTGGGCGGCAGCGAGGTGCAGACCGTATTTTTTGGCGGCGGCACGCCTAGCCTGCTTTCGCCGCGCATCATCGGCCTGACCATGGAGCGCATAAACAAGTATTTCAAGCTGGCTCCCAAGGCCGAAGTGACGCTTGAGGCCAACCCGGAATCCCTGCGGGGCGGCCACCGGGCGGCACAGTATCTGGATGTGGGCATCAACAGACTTTCCATTGGCGTGCAGAGCATGGACGAAGGCATGCTGCGCCTGCTGGGCCGCCCGCACAAGGCGCAGGACAGTTTGCATGTGGCCTTTTTGGCGCGCGAGGCGGGCTGTGCCAACATCAACCTTGACCTCATGTGGGGGCTGCCGGGGCAGAGCGTGCGGCAGTGGCTGCAAACGCTCAAGGATGTCATACGCATGGCGCCCGATCATATTTCGGCCTACGGTCTTACCCTTGAGCCGGGCACGCCCCTTGAGCTGGATGTGGAAGAAGGCCGCCTGATTCTGCCGCCAGAGCGCGACCAGAACATCATGTTTATGGAAGGTGCAGCCATGCTTGAGCAGCACGGTTACCTGCACTACGAAATTTCCAATTTTGCCCGCATGGGCTTTCAGTGCCGCCATAACATGGGCTACTGGGAGGGCGAAGACTATCTGGGGCTCGGCCCCTCGGCCACCTCTACCGTCAACAACCGGCGCTGGACAAATCCCTCAAGTCAGGCTGCTTGGAATGCGCGCACGCGTGAGGGCAAGATTGGGCAGGATGTGGAAGAGCTCTCGCCCGAAACGCGGGTGCTTGAGCTGCTGATGCTGCGCCTGCGCACGGCACGGGGGCTGCGCATTGCGGCCTACCGCGAAATGACCGGGCGCGACTTTGTGCGCGACCACCAGCGCCTTGTGCAGGCCCTGCACGAAAACAGCCTCATACGCATCCGTCAGGGCTATCTGCGGCTCACCCGCAGCGGCATGCTTGTTTCCAATTCCATTCTCAGCAACCTGTTTGCCCGTACTCGTGAAGTGCTCCGGCAGGCGGCTCTTGCGGGCGGGCTTAAACCGCAGCCTGTGGAGGCGCACGCCGATGCGGCGGCGCAAAGCGCACTGCACGAGGACAGCGCAGAAATACGCCCTGTGCGCTGGCCCAGCGCCTGAGTATTTTCTGACCGCAGCAGATGCAGCAAGGTTTGTGTCTGCCGGGTGTTTACGCGAAGTAAAAATGCCTCTAGTATGCGGCAGCCGGTCTTGACGGTTCCCCCCCCCTCCGTCTGGCGGCTGATGCGACAGGCCGCGCCTATGCGCGGCCATGGCTGATCCTTCCCCGCTGCATGTGGCGACGCGCAGCGCGGGACCAACCGGGTAGGGGCTTGCATCCTATGGTTCTTTTGTCCCCTGTGTGAGTCAGGAAGCCTTTTTATTTCAGTAGAGTGCGTTGTAGTGCACTTCTTTCATAAAAGGGCTTCCTTGCTTGGCAGGTAATAAACGTTCTCACAGTGTTACAGCCCCTGAGCGTCAACGAGAATACGGAGAGAGGGTATGCAGCAAAAGGATTTGGTAGTTTTTGGCGTTTGTGTGGCGGCGTTCGGTTGGCTGGCTCTTGGCCCCGGTGCGCTTGATGGCTTTATCAGCCTGACTGCCCAGTATCCTTTTGGCATGAGTTTTCTCAAATTTGCCATACTGGCAACCTTGGGCGAATGTATTGCCCTGCGCATTACCACGGGTGTGTATAACAGGCCCGGTTTTGGCGTTTTGCCCAAGGCTGTTATTTGGGGTTTTCTGGGCATTGGCATTAAGATTGCCTTTACCGTGTATGGTGCGGGTACGTTTAAGCTGCTCAACGAAATGGGTCTGCTTTCGGGCGCTCCCACGACCTTTGGCTCCAAACTGCTCATGTCTTTTTCCATCAGCCTGCTGATCAACACGCTTTTTGCCCCGGTGCTGATGATCAGCCACAAGCTCACCGACCTGCATATTGCAAAGACCGGTGGCACGCTCAGCGGCCTGTGCACCACGCCCGACGTGGCTTCGCTTTTTCGCACCATTGACTGGAATTCCATGTGGAGCTTTGTGCTCAAGAAGACCATTCCCTTCTTCTGGATTCCGGCCCACACCATTACCTTTATGCTGCCCGCGCACTTTCAGGTGCTGTTTGCGGCGGCACTGGGCATTGCCCTTGGCGTGATTCTGGCCTTTGCGGGCCTGCGCGCCAAAAAGGCGTAACAAGACAAATAGCCCTGCGGAGCAACCCTCCGCAGGGCCAGAATAATAAAAGACGGCTTTAGCCAGTTGAGCGCACGCACCTGTGCGCAAAGCAGAAAACCACCTGCTATGGTATGACCCCCATCAGGTAGACAAAGCAAAATAGCCCCATCAGGCTTAAACTTTGAAACCATGATGGGGGTCTTTTATGCCGCATGGTCCTTCAAATTCCTGTCACAGAATTCCTCATCGCCTCCAGTATTACATCCCCCTTGCAGGATAGTGAATTTGTGGCATTTGCATTCTGAACCGTATGTGTAAATGTGAGTGCGATAATTTTTTCAGCAGATTATGAAAGCCTATGTAGCGGTGCGCTACATAGGCTTTCATTTTTATGGTCAGAAGTGAGCCCGCTTCTCTGCCCTAACTGTGTATCTAGCAAAACTGCATACTCTGTCATTTACGTGACTGAATTGGTCTGTACAACTCCGCATCACGACCATGAGCAATGCAGGGTTTTGAGTTGGGAATCAGATCAGATCAAAACGATCCGCGTTCATCACCTTGGTCCAAGCGGCGACGAAATCCTGTACAAATTTTTCCTGATTGTCATCCTGTGCATATACTTCGGCATAGGCACGCAGGATCGAGTTGGAACCAAAGACCAAGTCTATTCGAGTCGCAGTCCACTTCAGTTGGTCGGTCTTACGATCTCGGATTTCATAAAGATTGTTGCTGATTGGCTTCCAAGTATAGCTCATATCCGTCAGATTCACGAAGAAATCGTTGGTCAACACCCCTTCCCGCTCTGTTAAGACACCGTGTCTGGTTCCACCGTAATTTGTTCCCAGAACGCGCATGCCGCCAACCAGCACCGTCATTTCATGAGCGGTCAGCCCCATCAGTTGGGTGCGGTCAAGCATCATTTCTTCGGCAGAGACCACATAGTTGTCCTTTTTTAGCCAGTTGCGGTATCCGTCATGAAGGGGTTCCAGCATCTCGAAAGAATCGACATCGGTCATCTCGGCGAGTGCGTCCCCACGCCCGGGAGAAAAGGGAACGCTGACATCAAAACCGGCCGCCCTTGCAGCCTGTTCGACACCGACATTACCTGCCAAGACTATCACATCAGCTAGGCTTGCCTTGTGCTCCATTGCAATGGGCTCAAGCACGGCCAGCACCTTGTTCAATCGGGCAGGCTCATTGCCTTCCCAACCATTCTGTGGGGCAAGACGGATGCGCGCCCCGTTGGCTCCACCGCGCATGTCCGAGCCCCGGAAGGTTCGGGCACTGTCCCAAGCCGTGGCAACCATCTCACTGCTGCTCAGTCCGGAGGCTGCAATTTTCGCCTTTACTGCCTGAACATCATAGTCCTTGTTGCCGGGGGCAACCGGATCCTGCCAGATCAGGTCTTCCTGAGGCACATCAGGGCCGATATAGCGCGATTTCGGTCCCATGTCTCTGTGGGTCAGCTTGAACCAAGCACGCGCAAAGGCATCGGAGAATGCACCGAAATCCTTATAGAACCGTTCCGCTATTTTGCGATATTCCGGATCCATCTTCATCGCCATATCGGCGTCGGTCATCATGGGATTGTAGTGCATGGAGGGATCCTCAACATCAGCCGGCTTATCTTCCTCCCTGATATTGATCGGTTCCCATTGCCACGCACCGGCAGGGCTTTTCTTCAGTTCCCATTCGTAATTGAGCAACAGCTCGAAATAGCCATTGTCCCACTTGATCGGGTTGGTGGTCCAGGCACCTTCAAGGCCGCTTGTGACGGTATTGCGGCCGATACCGCGTTTGGTTTTATTGATCCAGCCTAAGCCCTGGTCTTCAAGGCCCGCAGCCTCGGGCTCCGGCGCTAGGAGCGAGGGGTCACCGTTGCCGTGGCATTTGCCAACCGTATGCCCACCAGCAGTCAGTGCAACAGTCTCTTCATCATTCATGGCCATTCTGGCAAAGGTCACCCGCACGTCACGAGCCGTTTTTAATGGATCGGGTTTACCGTCCACACCTTCGGGGTTGACATAAATCAGGCCCATCATCACCGAGGCCAGCGGGTTTTCCAGATCACGTTCGCCGGAGTATCGGCTGCCTTTACTTCCACTGGGTGCCAGCCATTCTTTCTCCGCTCCCCAATAGGTATCCTTTTCCGGATGCCAGATATCTTCACGACCAAAGGCAAAGCCGAATGTTTTCAGCCCCATAGACTCATAAGCGATGGTGCCCGCATAGGCAATCAGGTCGGCCCAACTGAGTTTGTTGCCGTATTTTTTCTTGATAGGCCAGAGCAGCCGCCGTGCCTTATCCAGATTCACGTTGTCTGGCCATGAATTGATGGGGGCAAAGCGCTGATTACCGGTACCCGCTCCACCGCGTCCATCGGAAACACGATAGGTGCCCGCTGCGTGCCAAGACATGCGGATCATCAGGCCACCGTAGTGACCCCAGTCAGCTGGCCACCAGTCCTGACTGTCGGTCATCAGGGCCATCATATCCTGTTTGAGCGCCGCAAAATCGAGCTGCTTGACCGCTTCCCGATAATTGAAGTCCGACCCCATGGGATTGGTCTTGAGGTCGTGTTGATGGAGAATGTCCAAATTGAGCGCCTTGGGCCACCAGTCCATGTGCGACATCATCTCGGTGGCGACGGTGCCGGCCTCGATG
>CAYPRZ010000108.1:0-9246 GCA_964413315.1 uncultured Desulfovibrio sp.
CACAGCACATCAAGCACCTCTGGCATGGCGGAAAGAGCCGTGAGGGCCGCACCCAGATCCTCACCATTAAGATGATCAATGTGGCTCTCAAACTGGACAACCGCTTCGGTACCGCCACGGCTGTGGTCTGCCCCGCTTGCAGCAGGCTCCACCAGCCACGCCCGCAGCCCCTTGCCGGGTAATTTCAGGCCATAGCCTGTGCCGAAGGCCGCTACTGTTCCCTGCGGGCCGCAAGTACATTTGTCTGCTAGGGCGTGGATCAGGGCAGCCCCCGTGGGCGTGACAAGCTCATCGCGCGAATCTGTGGCAAAAATGGTCTTGCCCCGCAGCAAAAAAGCCGTAGAAGGCCGTGGCAGGGAAAGGCTGCCCTGAGCACTTGCCACGCAGCCCGTAAACAATGGTAAGGCCGAGGCCGAGAGCCTTTCCACCCCAAGCGCCTCAAGGCCAAAGGCAACACCCATAATATGGATGAAGGCATTGGCCTCTGCATCGGGATATTCCCCGTCAAACCGCGCCGCATCTATGGAGGTTTGGGATGCGTAGGCACAGGCCTCGGCAAGGGCGTGCACCGCGGCTACAGCTCGCTGCCGCACCCGGCGGGGCACATCAATAGTGTCAATAATTGCGCTGCATTCAGGCAGACAGCAGGGCTGTTGCGCCCCTTTTTGCCAATGTATGCCCACGCTGCACCCCGGCCCGCCGGGGCCCAACGCATCCGCCACCTCAAAACCACACAGCACGCCCGCGCAGCCCAAGGCCCGCGCCAACGGGGCATAATCCACCCCCATATGGGCAAGCGCTGCAAGGGTTGCGGGGCCACTAATGCCTGCCCCGCAATCAAGATGTAAAAGCATATCGGCCCCTTCAAACTTTGATTGTGCAAGCAACTAACACCTACACACTTGTGCAGTATTGGCACATTGGTATATACAAAAACTGTGCGTGGCCGTTTCGACCGCGCCGTCATAACCTGAAACATATCCCCCCGGAGGGAAAGCATGCCTGTAAAGAATTGGATGACCACCGATGTTGTCAGCGTTGGCCCCGATACATCGCTGCTCAAAGTGGGCAAGCTCATGAAGGATCACCACATCCGCCGTATTCCGGTTGTGGACGAACAGGGTCAGGTCATTGGCATTATCTCTGACCGCGACGTGCGCGATGCCTCTCCCTCCAAGGCTACCACGCTCGACATGTACGAAATGCACTATCTGCTGGCCGAGCTGAAAGCCAAAAACATTATGACGGCCAAGCCCATCACCGTCAAACCCACCGATACTGTCGAGCAGGCCGCCCTGATCATGCTGGACAACAAGGTTGGCGGGCTGCCCGTGGTGGATGAAGCTGGCAAACTTGTTGGCATAATCTCTGACCACGACGTGTTTAAGGCCATGGTAGATATTACCGGTGCCCGCTTGGGCGGCTTGCAGTTTGCCGTAGAACTGCCAGACCAACCCGGCACGGCGCGCCCCCTGTTTGATCTGCTGCGTACGCACAATGCCCGCATTCTTTCGGTGCTCACCGTCTCTAATGCCGACGGCAACCGCCATATGTTTGTGCGCGTGCGCGACCTTGAAAATGCGCAGTCTGAACAAGAACTTATTGCTGGCGTAAACAAGCTTGGCAAAGTGCTCTACTGCCAGCACTAAATACCTACATTTTAATCATGTTTATGGTATGGCTTTTAAATCACTACACAAAAGCCTAGAACAAAAATGTGCAGCGAGAGCAAAAAAGACGCACAGGACTTGCCATCAAAAATTATTTGTGTCATAAGAGCTCTCGTTGTGATTGCGGTATGCTTTCGCGCCCACCGGAGGAATTCGGCCGGAAATATCCGGTTGTAGCGCTTGGGCGATTCGCCCCGGCGAGATTGAGCAATAGCTGTCCAAGGAGGACACACGCATGGCTGAGATCACCTATAAAGGTAAAAGCTTTGAAGTTGACGAAGACGGTTTCCTTCTGCGTTTTGACGACTGGTGCCCCGAATGGATGGACTATGTGAAGGAATCCGAAGGCATCTCTGAAATCAACGCTGATCATCAGAAGATCCTCGACTTCCTGCAGGACTACTACAAGAAGAACGGCATTGCCCCCATGGTCCGTATTCTTTCCAAGAATACCGGCTACAAGCTGAAGGAAGTGTACGAACTCTTCCCCTCCGGCCCCGGCAAGGGCGCCTGCAAAATGGCCGGCCTGCCCAAGCCCACTGGCTGCGTGTAGTCCAGCCGCAACATTTTGGAAAAAAGCGGAAGGGTAACCTTCCGCTTTTTTTTGACTATGCCGCCCCTTAGGGCAAGTGCGCCACCCGTGCCGTGCGGCGCACCCACTGGGGGCTTGCCTTTACGGCAATACATCGTATTTTCTCATAAGCCCGGTCTCAGCTCTCCTCCCTTTACGCCGGGCCAAAAAAACGGTATCGCCCTGCCATGAAAATTCGTCTGTCCCTGAAAAAATGCGCCCTCTGGTTCATGGGTATCATTATAGTGTGCGGCCTTATGGGCAGCGCAGCTGTGGTCATGCTTTTTTACTGGGCCTCGCGCGACCTGCCTGATCTCAACCGCATTGCCGAATACAAACAGCCTCAGGCTACAGTTATTCTGGCACGCGACGGGTCAATGCTTGGTACGCTCAACCATGAAAAACGCTTTGTCATCGGCCTCAAGGACATGTCGCGCTTTTTGCCCATGTCGTTTCTTGCCGCCGAGGACGACGCCTTTTACCGCCACATGGGCATAGACCCTGTGGCTATCATGCGTGCGGCCATCAACAACTTCCGCAAGGGGCGTCAGGGCGAGGGCGGCAGCACCATTACCCAGCAGCTCATCAAGCAGTTGCTGCTCACCTCTGAGCGCAGCTACACCCGCAAGATGAAAGAGGCCATTCTGGCCTATCAGCTGGAAAAGAATTTTACCAAGGATCAGATTCTTACCATCTATCTCAACCAGATTTATCTGGGCGAGCATTCTTTTGGCGTGGAATCTGCTGCCCGCACCTATTTTGGCAAGCATGCCTCAGATATTACCCTTGCCGAAAGCGCGGTGATTGCCGGTTTGCCCAAGGCCCCCAGTACCTACAATCCCTTCCGCAGACCCGAAGAAGCCAAAAACCGCCAAATGTACGTTCTTGGCCGGTTGCGCGACCTCAAGTGGATTACTCAGGCGGAATATGATCAGGCCGTGGCTGAGCCTCTGGTCTACTGGAGCATGCCCGAAGGCGTGGGCGGCCCTGCCCAGTGGTATCTTGAAGAAGCCCGCCGCCTGCTGGTGGAATTTTTTACAGAAGCGAACCTTAAGGCGCTGGGCATAGAAACCAACAAGTCTGGTGCCGACTATGTGTACGAGGCGGGCCTGACCGTGCGCACCGCCATGGACCCCGCCCACCAGAACGCCGCTGGCGCAGCCCTGCGCCGTGGCCTTGAAGAACTGGACAAGCGCCAAGGCTGGCGCGGCCCCATAGAACAACTGGACGCCGCCAAGCAGAAGGAATTTCTTGCCAAAACGGCCTTCTCTCCCATTGATCTGGCTGGCGGAGAATGGGTCAAAGCCCTTGTTACCGCTGTGGACAACAAGGAAGTGAGGGTTGCGCTGGGGCAGGGCTACACGGGCATTGTGCCTGTTTCGGCCATGTCGTGGGCGCGCAAGCCCAACCCCAAGGTTGCGGCGGCCAACGCTCCGGCGGTCAAAGATCCCAAGCAGGTGGCTGCCCCCGGCGACCTGATCTGGGTTTCTGCCGAGGCAACCACCATCACCGAAACCAACGCCAAGGGCAAAAAAGAGCAAAAAACCGTGCCCTTTGATGCGGCATCGGTTAAAAAGAACGTGCCCATAACCCTGCGTTTGCAGCAGGAACCGCTGGTGCAGGGCGCCATTGCCTCTGTGGAACCACAATCGGGCGACGTTGTTGCCCTTATTGGCGGTTACCAGTTTGGCGACAGCCATTTTAACCGCGCCACACAGGCACGTCGGCAACCGGGCTCCAGCTTTAAGCCGGTGGTCTATTCCACTGCCATGGATTTTGGCTTTACGCCAGCATCTACCGTGCTCGACGCGCCCTTTGTATACGTGAACCCCTACACCAATGAAGTGTGGCGGCCCTCCAACTACGAGCACAACTACAAGGGCGAGCTGCCCTTGCACACGGCACTGGCTCTTTCGCGCAATACCTGCACAGTGCGCGTGGCGCAGCAGGTGGGCGTGGCCAATATTGTGCAGCGGGCCAAGGCCCTTGGCCTTGAGCCACATTTTCCGCAAGAGCTGGCCATCAGCCTTGGCGCTGTGGCTGTGTCGCCTCTCAACCTTACTCAGGCCTATGCCGCCTTTGCCAATCAGGGCTTGGGTGTGAGGCCGCGCATCATCACCTCCATTACCGACGAGCAGGGCCGCGTGCTCTACAAGCAGGAAGTGGAGCACTGGCAAGCCATCTCGCCGCAGAATGCCTACATTATGGACACCCTGCTCAAGGAAGTGGTTAATGCCGGTACGGGTGTGCGCGCCAAGATTGAAGGCCGCATTATTGCTGGCAAAACCGGCACCACCAACGAAGAGCGCGATGCGTGGTTCATGGGCTTTTCGCCCTACCTCGTCACGGGCGTCTATGTGGGCTATGATCAGGTGCAGAGCCTTGGCCGCCTTGAACAGGGCGGGCGCACCGCTGCCCCCATATTCCGCTATTACCGCTCAGAAATTGAAGACCGCTACCCCAAGGACGACTTTGTGATGCCAGAGGGCATTGTGATGTCCGACGGTCTGGCCTTCAGGGCAGACCAGCCCATGCAGGGCGCTTCGGCCACAGCGGGCGCAACCCCAGAGGGCACGGCTGTGGATACCTCTGAGGGCGGCGAAGACCTGATGCGTCAAATGTTTTAGCACGTACCGCCACGCGCCGCAGCACTGGCAACGGGGTTGATATTCTCCATTGCACAGACTGCTGGCGCGCGGTGCGTATGCAACTGCACCCCACTTTCATAACTGCTTTTTCTTCACCACCGCAAACGCCCTGTGCGTTCAACCGTAAGCCTTCAAGGCCGGAGACTGCCATGAAACACCGTATCGACATGGCCGCAGGAAACGAACCGGCGGATGTGCTTATCGTCAACGCACGCGTGGTGGACGTATTTTCTGGCCTTGTACGGCAGGACGCCGTAGCCATTGGCGACGGCGTTTTTGTGGGTTTTGGCCAGCGGGAGGCGCGGGAGGTTGTGGACGCACAGGGCGCATACCTCTTGCCCGGTTTTATCGACGCCCACATCCATCTGGAATCGAGCATGGTCACCCCGGCCCGCTTTGCCGAGATGGCCCTGCCCCACGGCACAACCTCTGTGGTGGCTGACCCTCACGAGCTGGCCAACGTGTGTGGCGCGGCGGCTTTGCGTTTTTTGCTGGCCAGCGCCCAAACCCTGCCGCTGAATATTTTTCTCGCACTGCCCTCGTGTGTTCCGGCTACTCCTTTTGAAGACAGCGGCGCTGTTTTGCAGGCTGCGGATCTCGCGCCCTTCATGGACGACCCACACGTGGCCTCGCTGGGCGAAATGATGAACTACCCCGGCGTACTGCACGCTGACCCCGAAGTGCTGGACAAAATTGCCCTGAGCCATTCGCGCGGCAAGCCTGTTGACGGGCACGCCCCCGCCCTGCTTGGCCGCGAGCTGGATGCCTACCTGTGCACCGGCATTGCCAATACCCACGAGTGCACCACGGCAGAGGAATTTCACCAGAATCTCATGCGCGGTTGCCGCATCTTTTTGCGCGATGGCTCCGCTGCCCGCAATCTGCCCGCTCTGGCTCCACTGGTAACCCCCGGCAACTGCCACCGCTGCGCTTTTTGCTGTGACGACAGGCACGCCTCAGAGCTGCTCACCGCAGGGCACATGGACGAGGTGCTGCGCAAGGCTGTGGCCTTGGGCATGGACCCCGTTACCGCAGTGCGCCTGTGCACGCTCAATGCCGCCGAGGCCGAGGGCCTGCACGGCAAGGGGGCCATTGCCCCCGGCTTTGATGCCGACTGCGTGCTGGTTGACGATCTGGCCTCGTTTAATGTGCGCATGACCATTGCTGGTGGCAAACAGGTGGCGGCAGAGGGCCGCATGTTGACCCCGCTGAGCGACCCGCCACTGGATGGCCTTACGGATACAGTGCAACTTGCCGCCCTGCCAGCCGACGTGCTGGCACTGCCCGTGCCCTCTGGCCGCGCGCGGGTTATCCGCCTGCACCCCGGTTCGCTGGTGACAGATGCCGAGGAGCACGCCATCACCTGCGTGGACACACTTTTTGACCCACGCCGCAACTCCGGCCTGTGCAAGCTGGCGGTGTTTGAACGCCACAAGGCTACTGGCAAGGTAGGCGTGGGCATTCTGGCGGGCTACGGCTTGCGGGGCGCAGCGGTGGCGACGTCTGTCAGCCACGATTCGCACAATATTGTGGTTTGCGGCGATAACGATGCAGACATGCTGGCAGCAGTGCGCCGCGTGGCCGCCATGGGCGGCGGCATTGCCGTTGCGGGCGGCGGCAGGATTCTGGACGAGCTGCCCCTGCCAGTGGCTGGCCTTATGACCCCAGAACCGCCCCAAACGGTGGTGCCCGCGCTGGATTCCATCCATGCCCTGCTGCACGACCACGGCGTTCCGGGCAATGTGGCTCCGCTTATGGCCCTGAGTTTTATGGCCTTGCCGGTCATTCCTTCGCTCAAGCTTACGGCACGGGGGCTGTTTTCCGTGGCCGACTGGCGTTTTGTTTCGGTGGATGCGGCAGCGCAACACTGATACATTTTTTCTTACACCTGTGGGAAGCGCCCGTTGCGCAGCCCTGAAGCAGCAACATAAAGGAACCTCATGATTCCCTTCGGTACGCTTGTTGTCTATGTAACCCCCAAGGGCCGCCGCTATGTCAAACGCCTTGTCGAAGGACAAGACTGGCACAGCAACGACGGCACTCTGGTTTCTGCCGAGGTGGCTCAGGCCAACTTTGGTTCTGTGGTGTACACCAACCAGAACATTCCCATACAGGTGCTCGAAGCTACCCTGTACGACCGCCTCAAGGGCCTCAAACGCCAGACGCAGATCATCTATCCCAAGGATATTGCCTACATCTGCCTGCGCCTTGGCGCAGGGCCTGGCCGCACTATCATTGAAGCTGGCTGCGGTTCTGGCGGCCTGACTACGGGGCTTTCGTGGTTTTGCGGCCCCACTGGCCGCGTGGAAAGCCACGAGGCCCGCGAAGAATTCATGAAGCTGGCACGCCGCAACCTTGAATGGGCGGGCGTGGGCGAAAACGTGGAGCTGCACAACCGCGACGTGGCAGAGGGCTTTGCCGTTACCGGCGCGGACGCGCTGTTCCTTGACGTGCGCACCCCTTGGGAATACCTCGACCACGCTCTGGCCGCAGTGCGCCCCGGCGCAAGCTTTGGCTTTTTGCTGCCTACCGTCGATCAGGTGAGCAAACTTTTGCTGGGCCTTGAACGCGGCCCCTTTGCCGATGTGGAAGTGTGCGAAATCCTCATCCGCCGCTGGAAGCCCGTGGCCGACCGTCTGCGCCCCGAAGACCGCATGACCGCCCACACGGGCTTTCTGGTCTTTGCCCGCCAGCAGGACCGCAGCGCCGACTTTGAATCGCGCAAGCCCATGGGCACACGCGAACGCAAGCAGGAGGCCGCCCGTCTGGCCCGTCTGGGCCTGAGCGAAGAAGGCGTGGACGCCACCGAAGCCGATATTGCCGACAACGACGGCGAATAGATTGCAATGCGGGGCATCCCGTGACTGAGTTCGCGCCGCTGAACTTACACAAAAGCACTGCCCGCCAATGGCGGGCAGTGCTTTTATCAATTTTTGCGGCCTGTTACCTTATGCTGAAAAACCGTAGCCGCAGGGCATTAGTCACCACCGAAACAGACGAAAGTGCCATGGCCGTACCCGCCAGCATGGGTGAAAGCATGGGGCCTCCAAAGGCGTGCAGCAGACCCGCCGCCACCGGCAAGCCCAGCACGTTGTAGCCAAAAGCCCAAAACAGATTCTGACGAATGTTGCGCATGGTTGCGCGAGAAAGCGCCAGCGCGGTAAGCACTGCCTCCATGCCGTCGCGCATCAGCACAATGTCTCCCGCCTCGGCGCTCACATCCACGCCCGTACCCACAGCCATGCCCACATGGGCGGCTGCCAGCGCGGGGGCATCGTTGATGCCGTCGCCCACCATGCCCACCACGTGCCCTTCATCCTGAAGCCGCCGCACATAGGCGGCCTTGTCTGCGGGCAGCAGACCTGCGGCTATTTCATCCACACCGGCCAAATGGGCCACGGCCCTTGCCGTGCGCTCGTTGTCGCCTGTAAGCATAACCACGCGCACGCCCATAGCGCGCAAACGGCTGACCACAGAGGCCGATTCGGGCCGCAGGGCATCGGCAAGAGCCAGAATACCCGCCAGTTGGCTGCGTCCTTGCTGTTCAACCGCCAACAGCAGGGGGGTCTGGCCTTGCTGCGCCAGCTGGGCCAGAATGCGTTGCGGTGTCTCTGGCACTTCAAGCCCGCGTTCGGCCATAAAGGCCAAATTGCCTACGGCAATGCCCACATAAGTGCTCTGGGGCCCGCCTTGTGCAGCAACCTGACCAGAAATGCCCATGCCGGGGGCCACCTGCACATCATCGACGGGCAGCAAGGCAAGGCTGCGATCCTTTGCCGCGTTCACAATGGCGAGGGCCAGCGGGTGCTCCGAACGCGCCTCAAGCGAGGCCGCCATACCCAGCAGGGTATCTTCGTCCATTCCTGCGGGGCTCTCCAGCATAGTCACCCCCGTAAGAACAGGCTTGCCTGTGGTAAGCGTGCCTGTCTTGTCCACTGCCAGCACGCTAATATGGCCAGCCTGTTCCAGAGCAGCACCGTTTTTGATCAGCACGCCAAGCTGTGCGCCCCTGCCCGTGCCAACCATGATGGACATGGGCGTGGCAAGCCCCATGGCGCAGGGGCAAGCCATAACCAGCACGGCCACAAAGACCGTAAGCGCCGTAGTTATGGGCTCTGCACTGAACACAAGCCATGCAAGACCTGCCACGAGGGCAAGAAGCATAACGGCAGGTACAAAATAAAAACTCACCCTGTCGGCCAGACGCGCAATGGGAGCCTTGCTACCCTGCGCCGCGCGCACAAGCCGGATAATGCGGGCCAGACGCGTATTGCCGCCCACAGCCTCAGCCATAAAGGTCAGTGATCCCTCACCGTTGACGCTGCCAGCGGCCAGCTTGTCGCCGGGGGCTACGGGT
>CAYPRZ010000109.1:0-9096 GCA_964413315.1 uncultured Desulfovibrio sp.
GCAAGACCGCGATGCCTCATACCTGCACCAGTATAGCCAGCAGCTTGGCTCCGAAGCCGCCAGCATGAATCGCTCCACGGCTGCTGCCAAGGTTGCGGCCAAGTGCTACGACGAGCAGTTCAAGCTGGCCGCCAACCAGTTCAAGGCTGGTCAGATTTCGCGCATTGAATTTCAGGATCGGTACAACGAGATTCGCAGCGGGCTTGAGGAAACTTCGTTTATCCTCAACGATACAGCAGCCACCATGGCCAAGAAGGACGGCGAATACCAGCAGGCTTTGGCAGAGCCCTACACTACGGCCCAGCCAGTCTCCAAGCCTGCTTCTTCTGGGTCTTCTGGGGCTGCCAAATTCAAAAAGGGTGCAGCCGGTCAGGCAAAGACCCCTTCTGCCCCTGCGGCCAGTGCAGCGCGCACGCCTGAGCAGGCCAATGTTGCAACTCAGGCCACAGAGTGGAAAACCTCGCGCGAAGACCTCGAAAACACTCGCCAAGATGTAAATTCGCGCATGTCTAGCTACGAAGAAACCGTCAATAACCTGCTTGGATAACTTTGCTGCCGTGCAGCCGCCCACGTACTGAGGCGGCTGCACGGCATTTTACTGCGCCGCATACCGCGCGGAGCCATACATGAACGAAAGCCAACAATCCGTACCGCCCGAAACGCCGCAAGGCGCTGCTTCACCCCAGGCCGCAACTGCGGCGGGCGTAGCTGCCCTGCCTTGGTATCGCCGTCCTCTCTTTTGGGGAATCTTTCTGTTTTTGGGGCTTATACTGCTTGCCGCATGGTTGTTCTGGAAAGAATGGCAGCAGGCCGAGGCTTCAAAGGCGGCTGTAGCCGCGCAAACAGAACAGTGGCGTGAACACAACGCGGCGCTTGAAACGTTTGTGCAGCAGCTGCGCGCCCTGCTGGCCAAGGAGCCCTGCGAGGTCAAGCGGGGGCTGGGGCTCATTACCCCTCCTGCGGGCGTTATGTGGCCGCCGCTGGCGGCAGGATCGGGCAAGGCCGATGCCGCCCCTTTGAAACCCGGCGATACAGGCACACTGCCAGTACCACAGCAGGATAATACGGATGCCAAAACGCAGGTTCCCCCTGTTCCTGCGCAAAAGCAGACACCGCGCAACGTGTCTGAGCTGATGGAACAGGCAACGGTGCTTGTGCTTGCCATGCGGGAAGAAGGCCTCTCCATGGGTTCCGGCTTTTTTGTGGCCCCCGGCTATGTGCTTACCAATGCCCATGTGGTAGGTAATGCCACTGAGGCCGTGGTTGTAAACAAGGCCTTAGGCAGACCATTTGCTGCCACGGTGCGCATGGTCAGCCAAAACAACGGGCAGGATTTTGCCCTGCTGGCGGTCAATGGCGCTTCGGGCATTGTGCCGCTCAAGCTGGCGCAAGGCGTAAGCCGCACCGAACGCGTGAGCGCTTGGGGCTTTCCTGGTGCTGTAACCAACGACGACCCCAAGTTTGCCGCCCTGCTCAAGGGCGACGAGGCCGCAGCGCCAGAGGTGGTTTACACAGAAGGTGTGGTGAGCGTTATTCTTGAGCGCAACCCGCCCCTTATTGTGCACACGGCAACAGTTTCGCAGGGCAACAGCGGCGGCCCGCTGGTCAACGAAAAGGGCGATGTGGTGGGCATCAACACCTTTATCAAGCTGGATGATGCCTCGTACCGCCAGTCCAGCCTTGCCATTGTGAACACCAGTCTGGCTGCATTTTTGCGCGGGGCGGGCGTTCCCATCACCATGGCCCAGCCCAGTGAATCCGCCGGAGGCAAGCAATGAGTATCCGCATAGCCGTTAGTTTGCGCGGCCAGATGCGCGCGCTTGCCAGTCAGGGCATTTTTGCCACCGACTGCTACGAGCAGCTCAAGGCCATCCTGCAACAGAAACTGGGGGCGGACCACGCGGCCCTGCTGGCAGAACCGCAGCACAATGCCGAGGGCAACAGTGTAGACTGGTATGCCGAGGGCTCAGGCCCTGCGGTGCCCGTCACCGAACTTTCTGAACCCGAAGCTCAGGCCCTACGCGCTCAGGCGGGCGCATTGGCCGCAGACATTGCTGGTCTTGCCAAGGATATGACCGCCGACGCACAGGCCCGGCAGGCCCTTTCTGGCCAGTTGCTGCGCCTTGCCCTGCAACACCCGGCAGATGAAGACATCTGGTCTGTAAACGGCAAGCCCGTGCTTATAAACTGGGGTTATGCCCCCGGCAGCGTGGGTGCGCAGCCGCAGGATCTCACCCGTCTTGGCGGTGTACTGCCCCCTGCCCCGCCTGCGCCCGTGGCCGCGCCTGTGCCTGTGCCTGTTGCCCCGCGCAGTGGCTGTTTGCCGTGGCTGCTGCCTCTACTGCTTTTGCTGCTGTTGCTCTGGCTGCTGGGCGCGGCACTTGGGCTATTGCCCTCGCCCCTGCCTGCTGGCTGCATGCCGGTTGACCGCAGTGCCCTTGAGGCTGAAAAACAGAAAGCCGCGGCCAACGAAGACCAGCTTGCCCTGCTGTGGCGGCAGTTGCAGGAGCGGGCCGCCCTGTGCAAGCCCGTAACCCCGCCGGTTACACCGCCCACCCCCAAGGTTGAACCCAAAAAAGAAGAAGCCAAGCAACCAGAGCCAGAAGTTGTGGAACCTTTCTTTGGCGAAACGCCAGTGGAGCCGCCCAAGGTTGCCGAGGCTCCCAAGCCGCAGCCTAAACCAAAGCCGGAGCCAAAGCAGGAACCGCCCAAGGTTGAACCCCCAAAGCAGGAACCGCCTAAGCCCGCGCCCAAGAAGAATGACAATCTTGCCATTCCTGAAGACGCAGCCAAGAAAAACGACCTGACCTTCCTTGAAGGTTGCTGGACAAGCGAAACTGGTCTGTATTCGCACCCTTCCAATGAGCCCATTATTGCCGAATACTGCTTTGACAAGTCTGGCAAGGGCCGCCGTTTTGTGCGTGAGCGCAACGGTCAGGTGTGCAGCGGTTCTGCCTCGGCCCGTTTTCAGGGCAACCAGCTTCAGTTTGATTCCAGTCAGGCCCGCTGCCCGCGTGGCGGAACCTATGTTCCACAAAAGGTTGAATGCAACGGTCAGGAAAATTCCACCCAGTGCAAGGGCAGAGAGCTTGGCGGGGCCAATCTCAAGTGGGACGCCCGCTTTAAAAGGAAATAATGATGGATGTCATACCCCGTTACCTTTCGCCGGTCAGCATTATTCCCGGCGGCTGCCCGCAGTTTCTTGATTTCGCCATTCCCGAAGAAGCCGTTAAGCGGCTGCGCCGGTATTTTCGCGAAGAAAAGAAAAAAGAGGCCGATGAGCAGACGCGCTATACCCACTATCTGCGCTGCCTGACAGAAACGGAAAATGGCTTTATCGACCAGCTGAGCGGCCAGCACTGCGACGAAGATTACAGCGTGGAAGCCAAGCGCGCTCTGGATGCGTGGGAAGGCCACTGGCTGCCTATTCCTTTTTTGCGCACGCTCGACCAGCCTTGGCCCGACGGCGGCAAGCGCTTTGAATGCGGCCCCTCAAACTGGGCGCGCGCCCGCGTTATGCGGTCAGACAAGCACCCCGGCCAGCTGCGTGTGGTGCTCATGTTTGACACCAATGTGGAAGACCGCCCCGCCGAGGGCGAGCAGTACCACGCACTTTCGCCGCAGGATGTGACCGCCCACGGGCATTTTATGCTGGCCCACCTTGTGCGCGATAATTCGTGGTTTCTCAATGCCGCATGGGTGGATGAATGGCTTTACGGCCTCTACGACGGCTGGAAGCAGACACAGCACAAAGGGCGCGGTGCATGGCACGAAAATTATCCCTATGTGCTGGAGCATCTGGCTTTTTACCTCACATGGCTTGAGGTGGTGCGCCTTGCGCTTAATGATTTGGCGGCACAGGTTATCAATCCCGACCGCGATACCCCGGTGGACGTTGATCTGGTGCTCGACATCGGCAACTCGCGCACCACGGGCATTTTGGTCGAAACGCTGCCCCAGCGCATCACCAACCTCAACGACAGTTATCTGCTGGAGCTGCGCGACCTGAGCCAGCCAGAACACATCTATGCCGACCCGTTTGAAACACGCGTAGAATTTGTGGACGCGGCCTTTGGCAACGATGCCCTTTCGCGACGTTCTGGCCGTCAAACTCCGGCCTTTGCATGGCCCTCGGCTGTGCGCATTGGGCCGGAAGCCGCCCGCCTTGCCACTCAGGCCGTATGCGCCGAGGGCACAACCGGCATGTCGAGCCCCAAGCGCTACCTGTGGGACGAACGCCCATGGCAGCAAAGCTGGCGCTACAATACTGGCGGCAAATCAGAACCCATGGTAAGCCGTGGCCTGTTTCCGCGTCAGTTAAACCCGCAGGGCACGCCTATTTCGTGCTTTGACGACCCCATGTTCAAAAAAAGCCCTGCCCTGCAAAAGCAGCAGGCCGAGCCCATTTTTGAATCGCTGTTCACGCGTTCTTCGCTCATGCTCTTTATGCTTGGCGAAATTCT
The DNA here is from genome assembly GCA_964413315.1 of uncultured Desulfovibrio sp. Lineage (GTDB taxonomy): Bacteria > Desulfobacterota > Desulfovibrionia > Desulfovibrionales > Desulfovibrionaceae > Desulfovibrio. The sequence goes on from CAYPRZ010000109.1 coordinate 4,464, forward strand.
GACTCAGGCGCTTGTTACCATCAATTCGCCAGCAACACGCGCCCGGCGTGAGCTGCCCAACCTGCCGCGCAGGCTCAGAAGGCTCATCTTTACCGTGCCTACGGCCATGCCCGTGGCAGAAAAACGCATTTTTCGCCGCTGGGTTACTTGGGCCGTGCGTGTGGTGTGGGACGCTCTGGGCTGGGGCCAGTGGTATGCAGCCCGCCAGCAGGGGCGCGGCCATACGGGCGATTACCGCCAAAGCCCGCAGGTACGCTGCGACTGGGACGAGGCAAGCTGCTCGCAGCTGGTGCTGCTCTACAACGAGCTGGCCGTCAAACAGCACGGCGATGCGCACCATCTCTTCCGTCTTATGGGCAAACCGCGCGAATCGTGCGCCAAGCATCCCTGCATCCGCATGGCTTCCATAGACATTGGCGGCGGCACAACCGACCTTTCCATCACCACTTTTGAGCTTGCCAGCGGTGAGGGCGATACCGCCCGTATTAAACCGCATACAGAATTCCGCGATGGATTCAACATTGCAGGCGACGAAGTACTGCGAGAGGTGGTGGCCAACCATGTGATTCCGGCCATTGGTCAGGCCTTGGCCCGTGAGGGTCTTGCCGAGCCCCGCTCACTTCTTGGGCAGCTCTTTGGCCGCGATTCCATTGGCATGTCGCAAGAAGACCGCAATACCCGCGTACGTCTGGTGCGGCAGATTGCCGTGCCCGTTGCTCTGGGGCTGCTGGCCACCTGCGAAAATCCCGACCTGCGCGGCGCAAACTTTAGCTGCTCTCTGGGCGATTTTTTTGAACCAGACCCTGTGGCAGACGCCGCAGCGGCAGAATCTGGTGCGGATGCTTCGGCTCAGGCCACAGCGGGCTTTAGCCCGGCAGTGCTTGCCCCGCGCCCGCAACCGGCTACCCTGCGCGATGTGGCGTCCATGGTGCGCCGCTCTGCATCCTTCATCCAAAACTTTAACATTCTTAATGTGCCCATTTCCGTCAATCAGGCTGCGGTAGAAGAAACCATTCGCAGCACGCTTGGGCCTACGCTTTCGGCCCTGTGCGAGGTGGTGCACATGTATGACTGCGATGTGCTGCTGCTCACCGGGCGGCCCAGCTCGTGGAACGGCGTTATCGCAACCGTGCTTGCCAAGCTGCCCGTGCCGCCAGACAGAATCATCCCCATGCGGCGCTACCACGCCGGATCGTGGTATCCTTTTGCCGACGCTCAGGGCCGCATTACCGACCCCAAGACCACGGTTGTGGTGGGGGCCATTTTGTGTGCGCTGGCAGACGGCCATCTGGAAGGATTCTCCTTTGATTCCGGCGCGCTCAAGCTCACATCCACTGCCCGCTACATCGGCGAGATGGACATAAACAGCCAGCTCAAACGCCCCAAGGTATGGTTTACCGTAGATGTGGACAGCAAGGACGGCACGGACAAAACCCGCGCCGTGGCCTTTAGCGGGCCGCTTTCCATCGGTTACAGGCAGCTTGATGCCGAGCGCTGGCCCACCACGCGCTACCATCTGCTCACCTTTGCCACAGAGGAAGCCCGCTCGCGTGCTTCGGGCCGTTTGCCCTACAGGGTTGAGGTAAGCCTGAGCGTTGCCGATGCCCTTGATGAAGAAGATATCCGCAGCGAAACGGACAAGGATCGGCGCAGCGAGGGTGAATTCCGCATTGATTCCATTGTGGATTGTCAGGAGCGCAGCGTTGACCGGCGCGATCTTGAAATTCGCCTGCAAACCCTGAAACTGGACGAAGGCTACTGGCTGGATACGGGCATTGTTACCGACGCCGGATAATTGAGGATGGTTATGCAGCAGCAGGATATGGATTTAGCGCGGCGTTGCCGCGAACTGTCGGAGAACTCGCGTTCCGCAGGGGCGTGGCTTCAGGACAATGCCGAACTTGTGGGCAGTGAGCGTGCAGCCCTGCAAAAAGATCTGCGCCATGCGGCCCGTTTTTTTGACAAGTGCGAGCAGGCCGCCCGCCGCAAGATGTGCGTGGGCGTTTTTGGGCCCAGCCAGTCGGGCAAGTCCTACCTTATCTCGACCCTTGCCAGCAATGCAGACAAGGTTCTTCTGGCCGATTTTTGCGGGCAGACCTTTGATTTTATCAAGGATATAAATCCAGAAGGCGGCAAGGAATCCACGGGCCTTGTCACGCGCTTTACCACTACGCCGCCCGATGGGCTTACCGAGGCCTTTCCCATCCGCCTGCGTCTGCTTTCTGAAACAGACGTGGCCCGTGTGCTGGCCAATACCTACTATGCAGACTGCGACCACAAGGACGCCCCCAATGCCGAGGCCCTCGCCAAGGAGCTAGAGCGGCTTGAGAGCCGTGCGCAATCCCTGCCAGTGGCTGGCGGCATGAGCGTGGACGATGTGGAAGAACTGCGTGACTATGTTAATAAAAACTTTATTTCGCGCCCCCGTGTGCAGATGCTGCAAAATGGCTTTTGGGTGCGGGCCATGGAGCTGGCACCCCGCCTTGAGCTGGAAGACCGCGCCAGCCTTGTGGGCCTGATATGGGACAGCGTGCCCGAATTTCAGACCGTGTACGTACAGCTTGGGGCAGCGCTGCGGCAACTCGGCAACCCCACAGAAGCCTGTTGCGCCATTGATGCCCTTATTCCGCGCAGCAACAGCATCATTGATGTGGCGCGGCTTCAGGACCTCAACGAGCCCCCCTCAGATATGCTGACCATCGTGGGTGCGCAGGGCCGCAAGGCTGACCTGCCGCGTGCGCTTGTAACGGCGCTTACGGCAGAAATAACCATCTATATGCGCGAAAAGCCAGATGATTTTTTTGACCACACCGACCTGCTCGACTTTCCCGGTTATCGGGCGCGTTACAAGTTTAGCGATCTGCGGGTAGCGCTCGACAGCCGCAAGGACATGCTCAAGGAGCTGTTTTTGCGCGGCAAGGTGGCCTATCTTTTTGAACGCTACCGCGAGGAAAAAGAGCTCACCAGTATGCTGCTGTGCATTGGGCCCAGCACTCAGGAAGTGCAGGACTTGCCACAGGCTGTGTACGAGTGGATTTGCTCCACTCATGGCGAAACGCCAGAATCGCGCGCCAGCAAAGCGCCAGCGCTCTTTTTTGTGCTCACCAAAATGGATATGGAGTTTGAAAAAAAGGCTGGCTCGCCCTCGGTGGAAACCCGCTGGACAACCCGCATGGAATCCTCGCTGGTCAACTTTTTTGGTCAGGTGCACGATTGGCCGCACAACTGGGATGGCATGCACCCCTTTAACAATGTGTTTTTGCTGCGTAATCCCAATTTTTTGTGCGAGGCCATTTTCGACTACAACGGCAGACGCGAAACCGGCATTCGCCAAGAACAGCAAGCTTTTGTGGAAGAAGTGCACCAGTCGTTTCTCAATTCTCCCTTGGTGCAAAAGCATGTGGCCAACCCAGAAAGGGCATGGCAGGCAGCCATGACCCTCAACGATGGCGGCGTGGGCTTGCTGCGCGAGAGCTTGCGCCCCCTGTGCAACCCTGAGCTCAAGCGGCAGCAGATCAAGGGCAGCCTTGTGGATAAATGCGACCGCGTTCGCACTGGGCTTGGGCCTTTTTACCGCACAGACGACAGGGAAGAACTGCGCAGACAAAAGGAACAGCTTTCACGTCTGCTGGTTTCGCAAATGGCCAAGGTGGCAGAAAGGCAGCTGTTTGGCGAGTTTTTGCGCAGACTTCAGGTGCGCGATTTTGACCTGTACGAAATCTGCCTCAATGCCCGCCAAAGCCCAGAAGAAGGCCAACCAGCAGCTACAGCGCAGGTAGTTGGCGCACGGGTTTCTGCCAATGACATCTTGGGCGATATTTTTGGCGACGATGCCCCAGTGGCTGCTTCTGCCGACGATGGGCAGAATGATCAGGCCAAGGACAGTGCACAGGTTTTTGCCGGGCTGGTCATGGATCACTGGACAGGCCGCCTGCGCGACCTGTGCAACGACGCAGAGACGCGAAACCTGCTGGCCCTGCCCGCCAAGGAGCTGGACCAGCTTTGTCACGAGCTGGTGCAAGCAGCAGCCCGCTGCAAACTGCGCGAAAATCTTGAATCTGAACTGCGCCGCTGCTCCGCATTCAGCAACATGGCGCGGGAGCGGCTTATGTGGAAGCAGGTGAGCCTTGCTGCCGATGCCATCAATGCCTTTGTGGACTGGTGGGGTTTTGACCCGCGCTGCAAAGATCAGCCCCAGCGTACCGTTATTTTTGGCGGCAAAAGCGTGCCTTTGTTTAATCCGCCGCAGGAGATAAAGGGCGAACCACACATTGAAGAAACAGAATCGCCCTACGACCGCCTGTGGTATACTGACTGGCTGCGCGCCATGGCCTACAGCGTTATGGCCAACGTGGATTTTGACGGCCAGCAGAGCCTTAACCCGGAACAGAACAACCGTCTGCGCGAGATTTTGCAGGCGTTTAAAGGATAGACCATGCGTGCCAGCATTATGGCTGATTCCGGGCGCGGCCCCGGCAATGGCATTATCGAAATATTTGACGCGGGCAGCGTGAGCGACCCCGGCTTTACCCTGCTGCGCGCCTCTGACGGCAAATGTCTGGGCCCCCGTGGCTGGCAAGAAAGCGAAACCCTGCTCACCCCCGATGCTTGGGACAACGACGGTGGCAGTTTG
>CAYPRZ010000110.1:0-9083 GCA_964413315.1 uncultured Desulfovibrio sp.
ATGAACAGGGTATTGATTGTGGGCGCGGGTTTTTTTGGGGCGGTTACAGCCGAACGGCTGGCCGTTGATGCTGGTGTCCCGGTTACAGTAATAGACAGGCGCACGCATATCGGCGGCAATTCATGGTCGGAATGGGATAGTGAAACCGGTGTAGAATTTCATAAATACGGCTCCCATATCTTCCATACCTCCAATGCCGAAGTTTGGAGCTACATTACTCGATTCACCGATTTCAACCAGTACCGGCACTCAGTCTGGACTACCAGCCGTGGCAAGGTATACCCCATGCCTATCAGCCTTGCCACTATCAACAGCTATTATGAAAAAAACCTTTCGCCAGATCAGGCTAGAGAGCTGATACGTAAAGAAGCAGCCGAATTCACCGGCGAGCCCGCCAACCTTGAAGAAAAAGCGATTTCGCAAATAGGGCGGCCGCTGTACGAGGCCTTTATCAGAGGCTACACCATCAAGCAGTGGGCAAAATCCCCCCGTGAGCTTTCTGCCGCCATTATTTCTCGATTACCTGTGCGCTATTCCTACGATATTGGTTATTTTTCCGATCCGCATGAGGGCATTCCCCTGCATGGCTATGCCGCCTTGTTCACAAACCTGCTTAGGCATGAAAAAATTGAGGTTCGGCTCAATACAAGCTATGCCGACATTCTGGCCCAATGCGGGGGGCATTTTCCTGGCTTGGTCGTATATACCGGGGCCATTGATGAATTTTTTCAGTATCGGCTTGGCCCCCTAGATTGGCGAACCCTAGACCTAGAATGGGATCGCCCGAACTGCTCCGATTATCAAGGCACCGCCGTGATGAATTACGCAGACGAGGATGTGCCGTATACCCGCATCCACGAGTTCAAACACTACCACCCAGAGCGTTCCGATACTGGAAAAACATTGATTTGCCGCGAATATCCCCACGCGGCCAAGGGAAACGACGAACCCTTTTACCCTGTTGACACACAGCGAAACCGCGAACTCTACCCTGCATATGTTGCCTTGGCGCGAGCAGAAGCCCCGGAAATTATTTTTGGTGGCAGGTTGGGCGGCTACAAGTACATTGATATGGATGCAACCATTGCCGCAGCATTAGAGTGCTACCGCAACAACATTGTTCCTCTGCTCCAGTCCCTATAACTGGCACAACCAAAAACTTCTGCCCCCAGAAATGTGCGCCCCAACAAGGCTGAAGCTTTGTTTGAAACCAAACTGCTCTGGGCCCGTTGCTCTTATGATTTTGCGGCAGCCCACTATAAGAACAGACAACACAGGTCTGTTCCCTAATCTGCTTGGCCGCCCCATACCGACACATCACAGCGTCAGCCACCACAAGAAAAACACAGAAAAACATAATATATCAGCGTGTTAAAATTTATTCAGTATTTATATTCAAAAAGCGCAAATCATCGTGTAATCATTGCTCAACAGCACACGTACTTGCCGTACTCCCCACATTTACGGCCTTAGGCTGGATTCTTTTCACAATGGTGAAATAATGGCCGTAGTTCAGCACAATTCAAGGCACAAAAACAGCGCTCCCCGCCCCAGCAACAGGCGCACGCTTGCCATCATGGCAGCGGTGCTCTTATCTTTGCTGGCACTTATCTGGTCGGCAACTCTCTGGGATATTTCGCGTTCCGAAAAAGAAGTTCAATCGACCATTGAGATAACCACGCGTACCTTGGCACGTGCCTTGAGCGAGCACATGATGTCCACGGTAAAGCGGCTGGAGCTCACTGCACGCGAGCTTGATGAATCATGGACACCCAGCGGCGTTGAAATGATTGAAGAGGCCAACCGCCTCAAAAAAAGCGTTGGCGATCTTGCCTTGCAGATCAGTATTGTCGAGCCCACGGGCGTTGTGCGCTATTCAACCTTGCCAGCATTTGCCGGAGTTAGCATTGCTGACCGCGAGCACTTCAAGGTGCACCTTACGCCACCATGGCGCGAAATGTATATTGGCAAGCCCGTGTTGGGGCGCGTATCTGGCAAATGGACCATACAGTTTTCAAGCCCCATTGTGCGCGACAACAAGCTTGTGGGCGTCACGGTACTTTCTGTAGAACCAGACTATTTTGCCTCGTTCTTTCGCAGTCTGGGCCTTAACGACCTTGATTCCATTGATGTTATCCGTTCTGACGGAGCCCTGCTTGTACGCTCTACGGGCGAGGGGCTCATCTACGGACACATTATCAGCGGCACAGCCTACCTCAAAGAAGATGCACCCATCAGCGGCAACTTTCGCCGTCCCTCGCAGATAGACGGCGTTGAACGCATCTTTGGCTACTACAAGCTTAATCAGTACGGGCTGATCTTTGTGGTTGGCAACGCTGTAAAAAACGCCTTTGTACCCTATGGGCAGATCCGCGAGGTCACCCTGTGGGGCACTTCGCTATTATCCGTGCTGCTGGTGGCGCTGGCTCTTCTTACCTACGACAGTTTGCGCCGCCGCGATGACGCCAACAGGCAGCTAGAGCTGACCGGCCAGGTATTTGATTTTACGGGCGAGGCCATCTGCATAACAGACAGCGATACAAATATTTTGGCGGTCAACGAATCCTTTTGCCGGCTCACTGGTTTTTCGCAGCCAGAGATTATTGGCAAAACACCGCGCGAACTGGCCTCTGGCCGACACAACAAGGAATTTTACAGGCATATGTGGGATCAACTGCTCTCCACCGGCTGGTGGGAGGGCGAGATCTGGAACCGCAAAAAAGACGGCTCGCACTATCTGGAATGGCTTAACATCAAGGTAGTGCGCGATCTGCGCGGCGTAATAACCAACTATATCGGTGTATTCTCAGACATTAAGAAAATCGCCGTAACCCAACGCCGCATAGAATTTTTGGCAACGCACGACGAACTCACCCAATTGCCCAACCGCGCCGTATTTTGCGAAGGGCTGCGCACTGCGCTTGATTCCTGCGCATCCACTGGCGGTACATTTGCGGTTGCCTTTATTGACCTTGATGACTTTAAAATCGTCAATGATTCCATCGGGCACGCAGCAGGGGACAACCTGTTGAAAGAAATGGCCGTTCGGCTTTCAATAGCGGCAGGGCCCAACGCCATACTATCGCGCTTTGGCGGCGACGAATTCACCCTGCTGCTCGAAAATGCCGATGAAGCGGCTGCGGCAGCCACCGCACAGCGCATTATAGAATCATTAAAGCAGCCCATTACGGTTGGCGACTTTGAAATATACAGCGGCGTAAGCATTGGCATTGCCCTGCACCCCGCACACGGCAACGACATTAGCTCGCTGCTGCAAAATGCCGACGGTGCCATGTACCACGCCAAAGAACAGGGCAAAAACACCTACAGCTTTTTTAACGACGATCTTCAGATCAAGGCGGCCATTCAGCTACAGGTTGAAAGCGGCCTGCCCCGCGCCATTACAGAAAATGAACTGGTTTTGCACTACCAACCGCAGGTCGAGCTTGATTCGGGCCGCGTGGTGGGGCTTGAGGCTTTGGTGCGCTGGCAGCACCCGAACGACGGCATGCTGTTTCCCGGCAAGTTTATTCCACAGGCAGAAAAAAGCCGCCTCATTGACAGGCTGGGTGAATGGGTTGCCGACAACACTGCCGCCCAAATAGCACAGTGGCTCAGTGCGGGCCTTACCCCACCCAAGGTATCCATCAATATTTCGCCTTCGCAGTTTTTACGGGGCGCAGCCCTGCCCATGATCGAGCAGATTATTGCCAAATATTCCATACCGCCGCATCTGCTGGCCATTGAGCTGACAGAAAGCGCTCTTATGACAGACCCCAAGGAAGCCCGCCGCACCCTTGGCAAATTCAGAGACATGGGGCTTGAAATTTCTATTGATGATTTTGGCACGGGCTTTTCGTCACTGTCGTCGTTGCGCCACTACCCAATCAACCTGCTAAAGGTTGACCAGTCCTTTGTGCGCGACCTTGAACACGCGCCAGATTCGTGCGCAATCACGCAAACCGTGATTGATCTGGCCCGATACCTTGGCATAGCGTCCATTGCAGAGGGCATTGAAAACGAAGGACAGTTTGCGAAAATACGGATGATGGGCTGCAATATTGGTCAGGGCTTCTTTTTTTCAAAGGCCCTTTCGGTTACAGAGCTTGAGCAAAAAGGCATTGTTGCTGCGGGCACGGCAACAATTACGCGGCCCAAATAACTGCGGGCAGAGACTCAGGCAAGCACAACAGTATTCTTGCCGTTGGCCTTGGCGGCGTACAGGGCGGCATCTGCCGCGCTGAGCAGGTCATAGCGGCTTGCGCTACGTGCGGGTACAAGCGAGGCAACACCAGCGCTTAGGGTAACCACGTTGCCCCGGCCCACCCCCTCGTGCTCAATACCCGTGTGCTCAAAAACCCGCCGCACTTCTTCAGCCAGCAAGGCCGCCTCCGCGCCGGTCATGCCGGGCAGAATCAGCGCAAATTCTTCGCCACCGTAACGGGCGGCCACGTCCATAGCCCGCCGGGCGTGCTCACGCAGCACCTGTGCAAGAGTACGCAGACAGGCGTCACCCACCTGATGGCCGTACCGATCATTATACTGCTTAAAATCATCTACATCCAAGATCACCACGGCCATGGGCTGTTGCAAACGCAAGGCCCTTTCCCATTCGCTTTCATAGGCCAAGTCAAACTTACGGCGGTTGGCAAGGTTTGTCAGGCCGTCTGTTTCAGACATGGCCAACAGTTCCTCGTTGGCACAGCGCAGCTCGGCTTCCATACGGGCAAATGTCATGGCAATGATGCTGAACGACAAAATGGGCGTAATAACAACGGCCATCAAAAACAGCAGCTTTGCCATGTCGTCCGGCCCGGATGGTAGACAGTTATTGGCATGCAAAGCCTTATAGGCACGCACCGTAAATGCCGCGCCCAGCAATAAGAAAAACAGGGAAAAAACAGATTGCGTGGCATGGCGTTGCCATAGCCTTGTTGCATAAGGCTCTATGGCTATGCGCAAAAAAAAGAATGCCATACCCGCAGAAAATGCAATCACTCTCGCACAGGTATTAAAATCAGCAAACATGTAAAACGCCTGAACCGCAGAAACCACAATAAAAACTAGATAATTGACAGGCAGACGAAGCCTTGGCGAAACCCCACCGTAGAGCAAAAGCCCCCTGTACAGCAGTACCCCATAAAGCAGCATGAACAATGCGCCCAAATACAGGGAAAACAGCGTTTCAAATGGTCTGAAATAATTTAATAAAAGCCCGACAGACCAAGAAACCTGCGCCAGAGCCATACTGCCAAACCCCGGATAGGTTCGTCGGCACAGCGCCGTGTAGACAAGCACGGCAGACAGCGACAAAAAAAGAATCGCCACCATAAAAGCCATGGTAAAGGCATCAAAACCACGCAATAATTCCGTCATTGCCAGCTATCCATCAGGGTTGAATGCCAATGCCCAACTTTAATCAACACAGTTGATAAAGATACCATGAGGAGCTGCCTCTGAAAAGCAGTTCAAACACATTGACTGTGCCAGTGTTGTTATTTTTTACCATTTTTTAACACGAACAGCACTTTGTGCGTTTGATATTGCTATGCTTTTGCTACAGACCTACGTTTATGTACGACGCTTGACAATTATTTTTTACAAGCCATCCAGCTTCCTACCAATGACTGCCCTAACTGACCTACAAGGGCATTATTTGCCCCCAAATCTCTATCCAATATTTTGCAAATACCGTGCAGAAATGCTGTTTCCCAGCTCACTAGGCAGTAATGCTACACAGGCAAAGCCGCCATCTTTCGGCTGCCCCCTCCACGGTTGAGCATGTTGCTGGAAGGCAATGCCATCCAACTAAAAAAATGCGCAACCCTGTTGTTCTTACAGAGCTGCGCATTTTTTAGGCTGGCTGGGCCACCAGTTTTGCAGAGCTGCTACACCTCAGCCGTGTAGGGCGGGGCCGGATCGTACTGCAAGATTTTGCGCACGGTGCGGGCGTGATCTGGAGTGTGAATCTGCCCCACAAGCCACAGGGCCATGTCCATGCCCGCAGAGACACCCTGCGAAGTTACAATTTTGCCGTCGCGCACATAGCGCGCCTCTGGCAGGGCTGTTATTTCAGGATCATTTTCAAAAGCATCCATAAGCTGCCAATGTGTCGTAGCCCTGCGCCCCTTGAGCAAGCCCGCCTTTTGCAGAATAAGCCCGCCCGTGCAAACAGCGGTCAGGTATTCAACCTTCTCGTACTGCTGCCGCACCCAATCAAGTATATTGGGGTCGCGCCATGCGTATTCTGACACCTCTGCTGTACCGGGCAAGAGCAGCACATCCAGCGGCGGAGCTTCCTCTAGGCTGTAGTCTGGCGTAATGCGCAAGCCGCTCAGCCCGCAAAGGGGCTGATTGGTTCCGCTCAGCGTCACCACCCTGCCGCCCCCGGCAAACTGGTTGGATGCTGCAAAGACCTGCAACGGCGCAACAAAATCCAGCTCTGCCACTTGCTCGTAAATATATATTCCGTAAGTGATGTCTTTTTTCATGGTTGTTCTCCTTTAAAAAAATGACTGCGGTACTGGTGGGGGCTCAAGCCAAGCCGGCGAATGAATGCCTTGCGCAGCCGTTCTTCGCAGCCAAAGCCCGCCAGTTGCGCCACAGCTGCAAATGATTCGGCCCCGGCTTCAATGAGTTCACGCGCCTTGGTAATGCGCAGCCCTTCCACAAAGCGGGCCGGGCTGCTGCCGGTTTGGGCGGGAAACACCCGTGCAAACGACCGGGGGCTCATGTGTGCCATGTCGGCCAGACATTCCACCGACATATTGCTGTCGAGATTTGCTTCCATCCAGCGAACCAGCGGGGCAAACCTGCCAGCATTGACCTGTGCGGCCAGTGCAGAACTGTACTGGCTCTGGTTGCCGGGGCGGCGGCGGTACAGCAGCAACACGCGGGCCACTTCAAGGGCCAGCCTGTCGCCGTAGTCTTCCTCCACCATATCCAGCGCCAGATCGATACCAGCCGTCACACCGCCGCTGGTAGATACGCGGCCATCGCGCACAAAGATGGCGTCTGGCTCCACAACTGTCTGCGGGTACAGCTCGGCCAGACGGTCGGCCACAAGCCAGTGTGTTGCCCCCCTTTTGCCGTGCAGCAATCCGCAGGCCGCCAGAATAAACGCACCGCTGCATACGCCCGCAATGCGCCCAGCCCTTGCCGCCGCCGCACGTGCCTGTTCTATGATTTGTGGATTTTTCGCTGCGGTTTCCGCATCTGGCGAGCCGGGAACCACAAGAATGTCTGGCAAAACACCATCAAGTGCTGTCTCTGCCAGCAGCTCAAGCCCGGAGGAAGTACGCACAGGGCCGGGTGCACACGCGGCAAACACTGGCGCATAACCTTGGCCTTTTCTGTGGCTGCGTTCCAAAAGCTCGGTTGCCGCAGCAAATACTTCCAACGGGCCAGATACATCCAGCGAGACAATGCCGGGGTAAAGAAAAAAAACAACGCGTTGTTTCATGGCAATACAGTAGAAAATGACCGCTTTGACAGCAATGACAAAAAATATGTTTTTTCTGCCAAAAACTGCCAGCCACAAGTTGTACTGACCATCAGTAAAAACACTCCACACAAACAATGCACAAAGGCCGCCCGACACGCCAATGGCATGCCGGACGGCCCCGTATCTCTGAAAGCCGGGCTTTATTGGCTCAGCTTACTGCTTCTTTTTTTCGCGGGTCTGCTTGGTGGGGCTGGCGGCTGCCTTGGCAGGGGTCGGAGCCGGGGTTTTGATGGTGCGCAGGGCGGCCTTGGCATCTGGATCGCCATTCTTGGCGGCCAGCTGATACCAGCGGTTGGCTTCTGTCAGGTTGCGGGGTACGCCCGTGCCCTGCTCGTACATAAGGCCAAGGCTGTACTGGGCGGCGGGTTCGTTCTGTTCCGCAGCCTTGCGGTACCAGTCCACGGCCTGTGTATAGTCCTGCGCTACGCCGCGCCCCTGCTCGTACATGTAGCCAAGGTTGTACTGCGATTCTGCATAGCCCTGTTCGGCTGCGCGGGTGTACCACTGCACGGCCTTGGCCGGGTCCTGAGCATAGCCGCGCCCTTCGGCGTACATGTAGGCCAGATTGTTCTGGGCCTTGACGTTGTCCTGCTCCGCAGCCTTTTCAAACCAGTGGGCGGCCTTGGTGTCGCTCTGGTTTTCGCCCTTGGCGTTCATATACGTCCAGCCAAGGGAATACTGCGCTGTGGAAAGACCCTGATTGGCGGCACGGGTGTACCAGTCAATGGCGGCGCTTTCATCCTTGGGCACGCCCTTGCCGTAGGCATAGAGGTAACCAAGGTTGAACTGGGCCATGGCCAGCCCCTGCTCGGCGGCCTTGCGGAACCAACGCGCAGCTTCATGAAAATTGCGGGGCACGCCGTCGCCGGTAACAAGCGAGGTGGCCCACGAATTCATGGCGCTCACGTCGCCCTTTTCTGCCGCAAGGCGAAAAAATTCAGCCGCACGGGTATTATTTTTCTTTACGCCCTTGCCTTCAAGAATCAGGCGCCCCATGACGTAGAGGGCTTCGGCGTTGCCGCCGTCCACCAGCGGTTTAAGAATGCGCACGGCCTGATCATAATCGGCCTTGTCCAGCGCGGCCTGCGCCTCGCGCAGAGTTGCGGCATCGTCTGCCCAAACCGCGCTGCCAGCAAACAGCGCCGTGCAGAAAACAACAGCCATAAACAGCGACAACGAAAAAACACGAACTTGCATGTGTTACAGACTCTTCAGCATTTTCAGCCAGTAAGGGTTAGGGCCCCCCGGAACGGTCAGGGCCTGCTGCGCACAGTATTCCTTGCGCGCCTGCTGCACTTTATCGCTCATCCACCAGCCCAAGGGGTCACTCCACACCTCGGCGGCCTTGGCTGCGGCCTTTTGGGGCGTTTCGTGCCATATACCTGCTTGGGCCAACATGTCCAGCAGCGCCGTGGCATCGCGCGTGAGCGCCCATGCTTCGCGCCGCCAAAACAGCACCATGGGGATATTGGCCACCAGCGATTCCAGCAGGGTTGTTCCGTTATGGTCGAGCACCAGTAGGCGGCTGGCATACAGATGATTTGCCAGCATGCCTGTGGCCATGCGCACCGAGGGAAAG
>CAYPRZ010000111.1:0-9074 GCA_964413315.1 uncultured Desulfovibrio sp.
ACTTGGCGGCTTTCTTATCTGCCTTTTTGTCAGCTTTTTTGTCGGCCTTGGTATCAGCGGGCTTTGCAGGTGCGGGCTGGGCCTCTTCCTGCACAGGGGTCTTTTCAATCTCTTGCTGCATGGCGGCCATAAGCTCTTTGCTGGCAGCGGTATCTTTCAGGCCCGCGCGCAGGTGCTCAACACCGCGCTTGGGGTCTTCGAGAAAATAGATGTACAGCACGCCAAGGCTGTAGCGTACAGAGGCTTCGTCCTTGATTTTGACGACTCGTTCAAGCGACTCTGCGGCTTCCTTGTTCCGGCCCTGATTGTGCTGGATCACGCCGAGCAGATACAAGGGTTTGGGGTTGCTCACATCCATGGTAACGGCACGCTGGGCAAAGGTTTCTGCCGCGTCCCAGTTCTGCGCGGTAACCAGATGCTCAATCAGATGCACAAGCGCGCCAAGATCCTGCGGGTTCTCCGCCACTTCACGCATAAGCTTGCCCACGGTCTGGGCGTCTTCACCAGCCTCACCCCCGGCCATGCCCTGCTGCGGGCGGGCGGCCACGGTAAGATGGGGATTCTGAATGCGCGCCTTGAGCGAAGCAAAAAGCATGACGGTAAAGGCCGCAGCCAGCAGAATAATCAGTATGCGGGCCGAAAAGCCGCACTTGTTGGTATCAGTCATGGTTGAGCATCTCCATCTGGGCAAGGCGGGCTGCCAGCGAACGCTGACGCGCTGCCATAAAGGCCATGTACGCGCCTATGCCGATCCACACGGCGGCATTGGCCATGATAACCCACGTAAGTGTATCCATATTTCCTCCGGGGGGAGTGAACGGGTTTCTGTCAAAATCTGGCAAATCAGGCATCAAGCCCGTTTTGCGTCAGAGCGTCAAGGCGGTCGCGCAGATCAAGCTGACGTTTGCGCAGCCACACCAAAGCCGCCCACAACAGGCCAAAACAGCCCACGCAGGCCATAACCGTAAGGCGCATTTCCGGCTCTAGGCCGCCGCCCTTGCTGCCAAAAACAGCGGGATGGATGGAGCGCCAGATGCGCGCCGACATAAAGACCAGCGGCACATCCAAAAAGGCCACCACGCCCACAACGGCGCACACAGTATTGCGGCGCTGCGGCGGCAGGTCGAGCCCGCGCAAAACCAGATAGCCCGCGTACACAAACCACATGATCAGGGTGGTGGTAAGGCGCGGATCCCACGTCCACCACACGCCCCACGAGCGGCGCGCCCACAGCATACCTGTTACCAGCGCAAGGCCGCCCAACAGTACGCCCACTTCGGCGGCGGCGGCGGCCAGTCTGTCGGCAGCGGGATTACGCCGCCACAGATAGGCAACAGACGATGCAAACACCACAAAAAAGCTCACCAGCGCCCACCACGACATGGGCAGGTGGATGTAGAATATCTTTTGCGCCAGCCCCAGAGTTGCTTCCTCTGGAGCGTAGGCAAACACCAGCCACTGACAGGCGGCAAAGGCAATGCCCCCCAACAGGGCCAGAATCTGCGGCAGCGCCGAACACTTGGGCATTACTCGTCCCCCGCGTAGATGTATCCAAACAGTAAAAGCCCCGCGCCGAGAAATACGGCGTCAAAGGCGGCGGCAACGCCAAGCCACGCCCCCGGCCCCTCAGGGCTGGAAGCGCCAAGGGCTTGCGCCCCCACGCTGATACCCGCCAGCAAAAGCGGCGTCAGCAGCGGAAAAAGCACAATACTCAGCAGCGATTCGCGGGCGGCCTGCCCCTGCGCCAATGCACCCAGCAGTGAGCCAAGGGCGCACATGCCAATATCTGTCAGCACTAGCGCCAGCAGTGCCTCTGGCAGCGGCCCGCCAAGATCCTGCCCCAAAAAAACCACTGCGGCGGGCAAAAATACAATCTGCGCCAGCACCAGCAGCGCAAGCCCGGCGCAGCCCTTGCCAAGCCACACGGCCTGCACGGGTGCGGGGCACAGCAAGAGCCCAAGGCGGGAATTGTTTACTTCTTCCAGTGCGTAGAGCTGGTTGAAAATCAGCACCTGACAAAAGGCAGAGCTTATCCAGAACACGGCCGCAGCCCCCTGCGGGGCCATGCGGTCGCCAATGCCCTGCGACAAGCTGAACACAAAGAGCAGCAGCAAGCCCAGCAGCAGAGCCTGTACAAGGCCGCTCCCACGCGCCAGCGTGAGCGAAAGATCCTTGCGGGCCATGGCGAGCATCAGGCGCAGCATGCGGGGCCTCCCTGATTCTGGGTCGGTGCGCAAGCGGCTTCGCCCGCCAGCGCCTCTGCCATGCCAAAACCGCCAAAGCCCGTTGGTGTGCCATCGTAGGCCAGCTTGCGGTGTTCCAGCGCCAGCAGCCTGTCGGCCAAAGGCGCGTCGCCCGCAAGATCGTGGCTGATAAGCACCACACATGCCCCGCGCTGCCGCGCCGCTGTTATCTCGCGCCGCAGCAGGGCCAACGAGGCCACATCAAGGCCTGTGCCGGGTTCGTCCAGCAAGAGCACATCGGGGGCCTGCATGAGCACCCGCGCCAGATTGAGGCGCTGGGCCATACCGCGAGAGAACACACCCGCACGTTCGTGGGCGTGGGCTTCTAGCCCCACGCGGGCAAGCCCGGCCATGATGTCGTCACGCGTCAGCCTGAGGCCGTAGGCCTCGCGCCAGAAGGCCAGATTTTCCACCGCCGTAAGGCCGGGGTACAGAAAGGTGGCGTGGCCCAGATAGCCCACACGGGCCTGATCGGCCACCTTGGCCGCGCCCGCACTGGGGCGCGAAAGCCCGGCCATGATGCGCATAAGGGTGCTTTTGCCCGCGCCGTTACCGCCCACAAGCAGCGAAACACTGCCCGCAGCAAAGGCGCAGCTTATGTCTTTAAACACAACCTTGACGCCATAGACCTTGGCAACGCGCACAAGTTCCAGCAAGGGGGCCTCCTGCGGCTAGGCCGCGCTGTTCTCGCTGTCCGGCTCTGACACGGGATTTTTGCGGCGGCGCAACCCCACAAGGGGCACAAGGCACATGATGGTGCCGCCTATCCACAGCCAGTTGACCAGCGGTTCAACGCTGACCTTGACCACAACCTTGGAATTTTCATCCAGCCCCAGCAGTGAGGCGTAGATTTCGTTGCCAAGACCGGGAATCACGTCCACCTCAGAAAACTGCATGCTGCCAAACTTGTCGTACAGACGGCGTTCTGGCGATACAACACCCAACGATTTGCCGTCTTTGAAGATTTGCAGTTGCGCGACGATGTATTCATGGTCGGCGCGGCGGCCCTCGCCCAGCTCAAGCAGGGTGGCCGTGTAGCCGCTCACAGTGTCACTCTCACCCTTGGCGAGGATCATTTCGCGGTCGGTGGTGTACGGGCCGGAAAAGGCAATGCCAATGGCCACAAGGGCCATGCCCATGTGCGCACCCAGCGCACCCACGGTAACGGGCTGCGCACGGTTGGCCTTATCGGCCAGCAGCATTATGACCCCAAGTACAATACCCACCGCGGCAGATGCGCCCACCAAGGCCGTGGGCTGGCGGTAGCCAAGCGCCCATATGGCCACGGCGCTGACCACAAAGCCGCCTATCACAACAAAAAAGCCTTTTTTGTTGCGCAAGCCGCCGCCCCAGCCAAGCCACGGACAGGCGGCCATCATAACCACCAGCAGCGCGCCCAGCGGCAGACACACGCGGTTGTAGAAGCGAGCATCAAGACCGCGCGGCGCGGCAGACCACAGTTTGCTGATAACAGGCCACATGGTAGCCACCAGTATGATAACCGCCAGCGCCAGCAACACCCAAGCAACGAGGGTCAAAAAGCCCTCGCGGCTTTCAAGCCCGGCAAGGGGCTTGCCGGTTTTGGGCGCGGCAAAGGGAATCCACAGGGCAATAACAAGGCCGCTGAGCACAAATATTGTAAGGGGCGTGCCCACGCTGCCGTCGCCAAAGGCGTGCACAGAGTCGATAATGCCGCTGCGCACCAGATAGGTGGCAAAAAAGGCCGAAACCGTGGTGAGCACCATCATGGACACGTTGACGCGCCCAAGCTTGCCCCGGCGGTCTTCAACAATAAGGGTGTGCAGCGAGGCGGTGGCGATCAGCCACGGAACCAGCGAAGCGTTTTCCACCGGGTCCCATGCCCAGTAGCCGCCCCAACCCAGTTCCATATAGGCCCACCACGCGCCAAGCACTATGCCCGCAGTGAGGAACAGCCATGCCAGAATGATAAAAGGCCGCGAAAGGCGAAACCACGCGCCCTCGGTGCTGCTCTGCCCCGAAAGACACTGGGCCAGCGCCAGACAGGCGGGCACGGCAAAGCCGCCGTAACCAAGGAACAGCAGCGGCGGATGAATAATCATACCGGGGTTTTGGAGCAGGGGGTTCAGGCCGTTACCGTCTGCCGGAACAGGCGTTTGCAGCACAAAGGGATTGCTCCAACTGGTAAGAATAAGGGCAAAAAAGCCCATGATGACGTAAAAAAAGCTCCAGTACCACAGGCGCGTGGGGCGGCTGAGGTTTTTATACGCCCGCGTAAGGGCAAAGGCGCTGCCGCTCAGGCCCACGGCCAATGCCCAAAAGAGCATGGAGCCGGGCTGCCCGGCCCAAAAGGCCGTGAGTCGGTAAAATACCGGCAAAACGCGGTCGGTGTAGCTGGCCACGTAGGACAGGCTAAAGTCATTCCAGAACAGGGCGTGCAGCAGCAGGGCCGAGGCAAGCAAAAGTGCGCCGCTGATGACAAGGTGGGCTTTTTCCACCACGGCCAGAGAGTCTTCCCGGTTTTGCCACAGTTGCAGAAGGGCCAGACCGCCGCCGCCAAGGGCAGCCAGCAGGGCTATCAGTTGAAGAGCAAAGGCAAAAACGTACATACAACTCCTTTATCCCATCTGGGGCAGCCCGCCGCACGGCGGGGAGTGACTTTCATGTGTGCAACAGTAAACCGGGGAACACAGGGCGCAATGCCATCAACACACGGCAACGGCGCTACTGCGGGCAGCGGGGCAACTGTGCCCGCTATCAGAACCAGCAATTGGGGCCAGTAACTGAAGCCCGCAACACAAGATGGAGCGAAAGGCCCGTGGCCGGTCGCCCCCGGCAATGCGCAAGCCAGCCCGCAAGGCTAGCCGCGATTCTCTTTTTGATATTTTGAGGGGCACTTGGTCATGAGCGTTTTGGCCTTAAACTGGCCCTCTGGCCCCATGCCGCCTTCGACAATAACTTCTGCACCAGCCTTGAATGTGTCCGGCACTGCGCCGGAATAGCTCACTTCAATGGTCTGGCTGGCGTTGTCCTTGTCTTCAAGGCGAAAGCTCACACCGGGCGCGCCCCGGTGCTTATCAATTCCCTCTTCGGCAACAGTACCAAAAAGCCGCGCCGCCACGAGTTTATCGGGCGTTGCGGCCTTGGCTTCCGACACATTCAGAAAATACACGCTGTTTTCAGAAAAGCCGGAATATGCAAGATAGCCCACCCCGCCCAAAAAGAGCAGCAGCGCGGCTATGTAGATGCCAGTGTTTTTTTTACGGGCCATGCGTTTCTCCTGAAACATTGGGCCATGTTTGTGCTGCCCGAAAGGGGCCATGGCCTTCGGCCTGCGCTGCCACCGGGGCAGAAAGACCGAACCTGCCGGGCTGGGGCTTTTGCCCGAATCGCCCGACACTGATTGCTTGAAACCCTACGCTATTTTGCACCTGCTGACAAGATAGGAATTATTTTTAATAGAGGTATAACCTATGACAGGGCGCGGTTCTGTGATTGCAGTCACACTGGCGCAAGGGATGTTTAGCCAGCTTACATAATGAAGTTGTGGGCAGATCACTTTTGCGGGGTTTGCCCGGCTGTCTTGCTGTCTAACTGTTTGGCTGGCCTGCCCTGCTGTCTGACTGCCCTGCTGTCCGGCTGCGGTGGCTAACCAGCAGACTGCTTCGGCTATGTGCGGCAGACAGAGCAAACCGCAACAGGGCTGCGGTCTATCATACTATTACAATAAGATTACCACGGCAAGACCTGCAACAAATCTTTCGCGCATGTGTGGGCGGGCTAAAGGCGCTCTACATCTGCCTATTGCCGCTCAATTCGCGCCTCCGCTGGCGGGCAAGGGCGCGCAGGTCGTCCACCTTGTCGCTTTCGTCCACTATTTCGCTGCCAAGAATTTCTTCCAGCACATCCTCTAACGAAACAACGCCAGATAGCCCGCCGTATTCATCCATCACCACAAACAGGTGCACACGGGCCTTGAGCAGGTCGTGCAGCAGCACGTCGAGGGTCTGGTTTTCCAGTATAAAATGCGCGGGCCGCATGATCTTGCTGATGGGTACATCTTTGCTTCCATCATTCATGCAGCGGCCAAGGGTGCGGCGTTCTACCACGCCCACGATGTCTTCGTTGTTGTCGCCGTACACAGGTATGCGGCTAAAATGCCAAGTGCGTGGGTCTGTGTAGGCCTGCTCTACCGTGAGATCATCCGACAGCTCAAACACCACGGTACGCGGGGTCATGATTTCGCGCACGCGCTTTTGGTCCAGCGCCAGCACATTGCGGATAAAGGCTTCTTCGTAGGGTTTGATGCGCCCCGCCTGACGCGAAAGACTGGTGACAGCGCGGATGTCGTCTTCTGAAATAACCGGCCCGGCTGGCGGCGGGGCCACAAGGCGGGTGATCATGCTGGTGACCCACAGCAGGGGGGTCATCAGCTTTACCATGATGGCAAGGGGGCGGGCCAGCAGCACGCCAAGCGGCTCTGCTTTTGCCACGCCAAGGTTTTTGGGCAAAATCTCGCCCATGGCCAAAATCAGCACCGTAAAGCCCACGGCAAAAATCGACATGTATTCCGGCCCATATACAGCCAAAAAGGCCGCACCCGCCACGGTGGCCCCGGCGGTGTTGGCAATGGTGTTGAGCGTGAGGATTGCGGCAATGGGTTTGTCTACCTGCGTGCGCAGGGCGTAGAGCAGCTCGCCAGACTTGCTGCCAGATTTGCGCAACCGCTCTATGGTTGACCACGAAAGGGAATAGAGCACCGTTTCAAGCAGCGAGCAGGTAAAGGAAACGGCAACAGCAATAACTACGGCCAAAACAAGGGTGAGCATGACAAAACATCCGAAAGATTTGATGCGCAGAGCCGCCGAGCAAAAGGCAAGGCGGCGCTGACAGCCGAAGTTTAGCCCCGCGCGGCAGTGTTTGCAATCGGCGGGGTGCACGATGCGTGTGGGGGGGAGCGTGAACAATGGGGCATTGGGCAAAAATCAAGGCAATCCTATAAATTACGCAGATTATGGTAACGTGTAGCACGCCTAGCATCCGTAATCGTTGCGGATATGGCAAATTTCGATAGAATAATTCATGTGCCATCTATTTACTGCAAATAAAATTAGGCGTACTATATATTTCAGCATATTGAGCCACTGTGTTTTGCCAAAAAACATGCCCCCTCAAGACGGGCAAAAGTAAAAAGCAGACCCGCAAGGCCCAGAGCAAAAATATTTTTCGCAAAGATAAACGGCGCAAACCTGCGCCAACAGCGGATATGAGGCAAGGACAGAGATATATGAAAGCGACCAGCCAAAAGAATTTTACAAATTTTCTTGACAGTCAGAGGCCTTGCGCTTACATATATCTTCTCGCAGCGAGAAACGCTGTGTGTGTCGCGGGGTGGAGCAGCTCGGTAGCTCGTCGGGCTCATAACCCGAAGGCCGTAGGTTCAAATCCTGCCCCCGCAACCAGATAATACAAGCCCTTACGTTGAACAAACGTAAGGGCTTTTTCTGTTTTCCAACCCTATTTCCAACCTCCAGCCTACAATCCCATACGAATACATAGAATGGCTGTCCCGCCGGGACAGCCATTCTTTCGTTTTAGCCCCTTCAACGGACAGTTTTGGCTCTACACCAAAGACAGGGGCAAGCACCTTCAACGGGCAGATTTTCCGACAGGTTTCTGATCAATTCCCCAGCCATTTCAGCAGCACAAAATGCGGACACGCAGCGGCAACTTAACACCAAGTACTGAAGATTGGTGTCAATGCCACTCCATGCCAATTATTGTACCTTCGTGTCCATGGGAGAGAAGACACTCCCTCCAAAGCAAGCCGGAGGTAACTCACATGCACAAAAAGTACTCATGCATTTTACCACAAAACATAGGTACTGTGCCAACGGTAAGATGGGTTGATGAGCTGGAAACTGCGCAGATTACAGGTTTGAGTGTTCACACTCTGCGCGCCCACCGGCATCTTCGCAGGGGAATTCCTTACACAAAAATAGGCCGCTCTGTCCGCTATTCCGTGTTCGATGTTGAATCCTTTATGAAGCAACACCGAGTAGACCCCGCGAGGTAACGCCCATGGGTGCCTTTAGTCCCAAAGAACGTAGTCCTCCATGTAGTTCAGCCTGCGTACAACAGCTCACATTGTTAAAATGATACGCCCACACAACGGAAACAAAAAACGCGCGGCGCTCAGACCGTATCAAGCCCCTTAATCAGCATAGTGCTTCCCAACAGCCGGAGTTATTGGGGGGTGGGGGGAATGCGACCGCGGACAGGAGCCTACTATGAACGAAGACAACATGAAAAAGATTGAAAAACAGAGTTGTGAAATATCATCTGCGGCAAAGGATGACCTGCCGCAGCAGATTTCCAGCGCTTTGAATGCTCTTTTGGATTCCAGGTCGGATAGCATCGAAAGAATTGAGCTGGAAACTGAGCCTGTCACAACATGGAGGATGAAAATCACCTTGCTTAAAAAAAATTAAAAAAAAGAACAACAGCCAGGCAATCAGGTCAGTCTTGATTTGCGCTGCAAAAATTCTGCAGGAGGCATATATCATGCAACATGTTGATTTTAAAAAAGTATTTACTCTGGCGGGGATGACCGGCAAGTGTGAATCACTGTCTATTACTATTGATGACGGAAAGGTGATTGAGGGGGGAACTGCCTCTTTGCAGAGTGGACACGAAGACCCCATTAGCAAAATTACTTTTGATACAACGGCAAAGATTCCTACCCGTTGTGATCATTACTATCAAGCCCAATTTGCCCCAATGATGTTCACTCGTCCACAACTGAAACACCTGATCCGCGAGTGGATTCCACGCAAACAGTGCGACAACGCA
>CAYPRZ010000112.1:0-8919 GCA_964413315.1 uncultured Desulfovibrio sp.
GATCCATAATAGGCTCACCGGGCTTGACCACGCCGCCAACGGTAGAAATGTATATTTGCTTGACCGTGCTGCGCACGGGAGCACGCAGTTCGGTACGGGTAACGCGGTCGCGACCGGCAGAGAGGCTTTCGCGCAGCGAGTTGAGCTCTTGCCTGCGCTTATTGATTTCTTCGGTCACGTTGGCAATTTGCTCGGCCCTGCGCGAGGCTATGCGCTGCTTTGCTTCGTCCGCCGCGGCCTTGGCCTTGGGAATGGTGGCAGCAAGCGAATCTATCTGCCCTTGCAGTTCCACAACCCGCTGTTGCATGCCGAGGTATTCGAGCTTGGAAAAATTGTTGCGTTGCACTAGAGCATAGGCCGTATTGCGCTGTTCGATGGAGAGCTCAAGGCTGCGGTCCAGTTGCAGCTTGCGGGATGTGAGCTCTTCCACATCGTGCAGACGCTGCACATACTGCGATTGCAGCACGTCAATTTCGGCATTAAGCTGGTCGCGGCGGCTGTGCCATGCATTTTCCTGATCCTGAATAATCTGGCCTACCCGCCCAAGCATGGCCTGCTCTACCCTGCGGCCAATAACCTTTTCTGCCCACATATCGATATTTTCGGGAAAAACGGGTTGTTCGCCCTTTATTTCCGATTCGAGTCTGATCACAGCCAGACTGTTTTCCATGGCCCTGTTGACGGCATCGCGGTAGGCGCTTTCGGCCATTTCGTTATCAAGCTGGGCAAGCACGGTGCCCTTGTCCACAATTTGCCCTTCGTGCACCAGCACGGCACGCAAAATGCCGCCTTCAAGATTCTGGATGGTCTGGGTGCGCTGCGAGCCCACTACCGAGCCTTCGGCATGGGTAACTTCATCCACATCGGCTATGGCGGCCCAGATGATCAGGCATAAAAAAAAGACAGCCACACTAATGGACAGCACACGGATGCCAAATTGGGGCCGTCTGGACAAGGCCGCGTCAACTTCGTTGGCATACAAAATATCATCGGGCGTTAGCCCTCGCAGGGGGGCATCCATGGCAGAAAACAGGCTGACATTGCCCTGCTGCGCTAGCATACCGCCCGAAGGGGTGCCGCCCGGAGACTTGCCAAACATCATACCGGCTGACTCACGCAAAGCCTGACGCAGACTTTTATCCGGTGTTTGCTCTTGATCGCCACCCATCAAAAGCTGGCGCAAAAAAATCTCCAGATTGCTCTTTTCCCTATTTTTACTTGCCGATGTGTCCATACCCAGAGGCTGCAAGCCCCCGGCATCGGGCGCAAGATCGGCCATAAGGGTGGCAAGGTCTGGCAAGGCAGTGCCGGGTGCACCCGTTTGCGCGGGATTGGCGCTATCCATCGCTGTGGAAAAATCCGCGCTGCTCTCATTTCCGGGCATAGCGGGCAAAGGGGTGTTTGTATCTGGCCGCGAAAACTGCGAACCAAAAGGCATGCCCAGTGATGAGCCCAGCGGGTTTGCATGGGTTGGGCCCCCAGCTGTGGGGCCAGACGTAGTAACGTCGCCCGCTGGCTTTATAGATTCAATAGAGTGCGAGACCGCGGTTGAGGTCTGGCCACGGCTGTTACCAACTTCATGGGCGGGCTCTTGTGCAGAGGCATGCGCCGTAGACAAGGGCTGATCTTCAGCTTGGGGCATAATCTTTTTTTTCTGTGGCAACTGCATTCGCCTTACTCCAAAAACTCTCGGAGGGTCGTTTCAAATAAACTGGCCTTGCGCTAACTGGCAGCAGCCGCTCAGGCGCTTGCAGCACTTTCATGCGCGTGCTCGGCGTCACCCTGTCTGCCAGCCTGCTCTGCATTGCTCATATTTTTTTGCGAACGCTCGCGCAAATTCTGCAAAACCATATCGCGCGGGCCGTCCAGCTTGATCTGGCCGTTTTCCATCACAATAAGCCGATCTACAATACGCAGCATGGAAAGCCTGTGCGTCACCAGAACCAGAGTACGACCGCCGATAACTGATTGCAGCCTTTTTTGCAGCATCAGTTCAGAGTCCGTATCCATATTGCTTGTGGGCTCGTCGAGAATAAGCACTTCGGGATCGCGCACCAAGGCACGCGCTAGGGCCACGGCCTGACGCTGCCCGCCAGAGAGCGCCTTGCCCTGCTCGCCCACCTGAGCTGCAAAACCAGCAGGGTTATTGCGCAAAAAGTCTGTTACGCCCGCCAGCGATGCCGCCCGCAAGATGAGATGGTCGTTGATTGTGGGGTCACCAAGGGCAATGTTTTCGCGCACGCTGCCATAAAACAACACCACATCCTGCGGCAGCACACCCACACGGCTGCGCAGCTCCATGCTGGGAATCTGCCTGATGTCCACATCGCCAAACTTTACGGCCCCATCCTTGGGCTGGTACAGGCCGATAAGCAGCTTTGAAAGCGTGCTTTTTCCTGAACCCATGGGGCCAATTATGCCCACGCGTTCACCCGGCTCAATACGCAGCGAAATATTATCTAGTGCCAGCCTTTCCTGCCTAGGATAGGCAAAAGACACCCCTTCCATGGTGAATGATGGCCGCAACATGCCAAAATCCATGCAGGTTTTTTCCACCTGATTTTCAGAGGGCAGCATCATCAGCATATCCAGCGCCTTGAGTGCCACCTGCGAATTTTGCATCCTCGTGAGCAGCGAGGCCATTTGAAGCAGAGGGGCCATGGTGCGGCCCACCAGAATGTTGCAGCCAATAAGCGCGCCCATGGTCATGAGACCATCAGATATGCGGTACACACCCCATACCACCATGGCCACGGTAACAATTTGCGTTACAAGCATGGAGGAGGTGACGGCCAGATTGTTATACTTGCGCGAATCGCTGTTTGACTTGGCAGAAAGCCCCACCACTGATTCCCACAACTTTTGCATGCGGCTTTCGGCCATGCAGCTCTTGAGCGTTTCCAACCCGCCCACGATTTCGACCAGCAGGGCGTTTTTTTGCATATTCTGTTTGTAACTTGCTTCGGCGCACGCACGCGAGCGGTGCTGCAATAGCAGACCTATGCCAATCATTATGGGCATGGCCCCTATGGACAGCAAAACCATGGGGCCACCAATAAAGGCCGTGAGCAGCAAAAAAATGAGGAGAAACGGCAGATCAATGCAGGCAAGCAGGCTTGATGAGCTGAAAAATTCGCGCAACTGCTCAAACTCGCGCAGATTGTTGACCAGCGCTCCAGTGGATTCTGGTTTGGAGTCCAGCCGCATAGAAAGCACTTTTTCGACCAGTGTACTGGAGAGCACAATATCAGCATTGCGGCCAGCCACATCCACAAAATGCGTGCGCAAGGCCGAGAGCAGAAAATTGAACAGATAAATTATGCTGATACCGCTGGCCAGCACCCACAATGTTTCAATGGCATTGTTGGGAACCACTCGGTCGTACACATTCATGACAAACAGGGGGCTGCCTATGGCAATGAGATTGATAACCACACTGGCAAGGGCCACGTGCCTGTAAATGGGGGCATAATAGCGCAGCACGTCCCAAAACCAGCGCTTGCCGCGAGCGATGCTGAGGTGTTCTGTTCGGTCATCGGGCGCAGCCTCTACCGCAGCAAACAGTGCATAGCCAGAATATTCTTCTTTCAGCGCCTCTACGGGTACAAGTTGTGCGCTCTCGTAAGTTTCAGGAAAAATAACCTCGGCCATGTCGCCATCAAGGGCAGTAAGCACGCACGCGCGGTCGTGACTGAGCAGCAGAATGCAGGGCAGCACCAAGCCCGGTATGTCTGCAATTTCTGGGCGATAGCCAATGCGCCCTGTAAGGCCAGCCTTGCGGGCTGCCCGCAAACAAGACTGAGGCGTAATTTTGCTGCCCGAAAGCCCGGACATAAGCACGTGAGGCGAGACATTGCGGCCTCGCAAACGCAATAGCACAGAAAGGCAGCGCAGCAGACCGGGCATAAAATCCACGTCTGAAGGGCGCAACGGCCCCATGCTCGGCGCGGGACGTGGCGGCGCAGCAGCTGCCTGTTGACTCATTTCCCCGTGTTCTGTTGAAGAATCGGCCGCGTTGCCAGTTGCTTGGCTGCTGGCCGCATTGCCCGAAACTGGGGGCTTGACCTGCTCGCCCGACCCCGAAGAAGAAAGATTGTCCATGCGTATTCCATTGATACTAAACAGAAAAAATCACGCCACCACTGCCTTTTGCTGCACACATCAAAAGGCCACACGCACCTGACTACCAGTAATGGCAGACTGCATGATCAAACAGGCTTTGTAAGACAGCAAAAAACACCGGGCAATCAACCGCAAAAAATGCCACATGCCTCCCCCAATATGGAGGCATGTGGCAGCAATTGTCAATTAAACCAGCCGGGTGCGAATTCTTCGCGAGGGTCTTCAGGATCTTTGGGAGGATTTTGCCCAAGCGGGCCAGTGTTAATGGACATTTCAGGCAGCATGTTGCCCGTAAGGGCAAACAATCTGTACGCGCCAACCAGAATATTTCCACGGGCGGTTTCGGCCTGAGTTGCAGAATTGTACAATTCGCTTTCGGTATCCAGCACGTCCAGAATACTGCGCTTACCAATCTGAAACTGTTCCAGATAAGCTGTGCGGGTATACTTGTTGTACTCAATGGCCTTTGAGTAGTGCTTGTACTGATCTTGAGCAGCCTGATAGTTGATCCAAGTGCTTTCAACATCAAGCTTGAGGTCGTCCATGAAGTTGTACATCACCTGACGCGACTGACGCATACGGGCAGAAGCAGCACGGGTTGCGGCAACATCGGCCCCGCTGTTAAAGATATTCCAGCGCACCACACCCATAACGTCAAAGCTGCTAACCCAGCGGTTGCTAGCGCCACCATAGTTGGTGTAGCTGGGCCCAGCCTCAAGGTTAAGGGTAGGCGAAAATGCCGCTTCAGCCAGTTCGCGAGATGCACGCGTTGCGCGTATATCTTGCAGGTAGGCAGCCAGCTTGGGGTTGCTTGTTTTTGCCAGTTCCATAACCGCCTGTGGGGCGGCAAAAAGATGCGGCGGCATGCTTATGGGCTGCAAACGGCTGGCCGCGGGCAAACCCGTAAGGCGCGCATAGGTTTCTTCCGCCACCAGCAAGGATGCCTTGGCTTCTGAAAGACTTGAATAGGCGCGCTGCAAGCGCGACTGAGCCTGGGTTACGTCGGCAGCGGTATCTGCGCCAAGGCTTGCGCGATCCTGCGCTTGCCCCACCAAGCCCTTGTGCTGGGACACGTTTTCTTCAGAAAGCTCATAGATCTTTCTGCGGCGCAAAAGGTCAATGTGCGCAATAACAGCGTCCAGAGAAAGAGAGGTTGCTGTGTCGAATACACGATATTTTTGGGATTCAAGAGTAGACTTGGCATTACGCACGCGCGAGCGGGTGGCAAAACCATCCCAGATGGGCTGCACAAGCTGGGCACTATAGCCAGCCTTGCCCCACATCTGGGTATCAAGGTTATTTGTGCGTGTATTGGAATCGCTCAGCACACTGCCGCCAGCCTGACCAGTAACGTCCACACGGGGGCCAAAGCCAGCCTGCGCGCGCCGTACCTCATGACCCAAAACTTCGCGGTTTTCGATCATGCCCCTAAGGCTGTGGTGGGTACGCAATACACCATAAATTGTGTCTTCAATCGAAGCGCCTTCCCCGGAGGCGGGGGAGGAGGATAACTGTTTTCAGCAGCTACTGCCGATGAAGCCAAAAACAAAAAAGTCCCCACTGCAAAAATGAGATGTTTCACAGTTAACTCCTCAGCTTGAAAAATGCACCGTTACACATTTTCCCGCTTGTGGGCACGTCGACCATTATGGACCACATCATACGAATGGCAGAGTCCCTTCCCCATCCCTACAACGACATGCCTTGTCAAAATTGATAACCGTTTACCCAATATCCTGCAAGATGTTTAGCTACAATTGCCCTCAAAATTACTGAGGACAGCAATATTTGTGCATTCCTTGCCGCTAAAGGGTATTTTCGGGATAGGCAATATTCCCTCCCGAAAATCTATATGCAATTCCCTCGCCATTTATACATGCTTTTTTCGCCGAAAAAATGACTGTCTGGCAACAAAAAAGCGCCAGATCAAAGCTGATCTGGCGCAAAAGGCCACAGGGGTGCAATATGTATCAACCCTGCTGCGTGGCAGGGACAAACAAACTAGAAGGAATAGTTGAGCTCGGCAAAATAGGCCTTGGGGTGCGCACAGGCCGGGCACATTTCAGGGGCATGGTCGCCCTCTGCCAGACAGCCGCAGTTAAGACAGCGCCACACCGTGGGCTTGGTACGCACAAACATGCGCCCTTCTTTAATATCTTTGGCAAGCGCAAGAAAGCGCTTTTCGTGGTAGGCCTCGGCAATGGCAATATTGCGCATAACTGCGGCAACTTCGGCATAGCCTTCTTTGTCTGCCGTGGCGGCAAATTCGGGGTACATAACGGTGTGCTCGTGGTTTTCACCACTGGCCGCTGCAATCAGGTTGGCTTCGCTGCCCGCAATCACACCAGCGGGGAAGGCTGCGGTAATTTCCACATCGCCGCCTTCAAGAAACTTGAACAGGCGCTTGGCGTGTTCCTTTTCCTGCAAGGCCGTTTCCACAAAAATTTCCTGCACCAACACAAAGCCGTCATTCTTGGCGCGTCCGGCAAAGTAATCGTAACGGTTGCGGGCCTGAGATTCACCAGCAAAAGCGGTAAGAATATTTTTTTCAGTCTGAGAACCTTTCAAAGACTTCATAGCGTTTTCTCCTTGGAATGAGGGTGACGGTGCGTTTTGCGGCGCACGAAAAAAAGAGGAGCATCTAATTGCACGCTCAATCTCCACCTACATTAATTAGGAATCATTCCTATGTCAAGAAGAACTCTGCATGGCTTCCGAGAGTTGTGCCTCAAGCGAGGCAATCTGGGCTTCAAGCGACTCAACCTTGCTCTCAACCGCGGCTTCATTGCCATTGCCTGCGTGCGAGGTAACACTGTTGAGCTGGCTCTTCAAGGCTTGAATCTGTTTCTTGATGCGTTCAACCGCACTATCGCTAGACGAAGCACTGCCTGCGCCGCCGCTACCGCCGCCAACGCCGCCAGATTGCGAAGATTCTTCACCGCTCTGCGATTCGCTGCTGGCTGATTCTGCCGAGGCTTCGTCAGAGCTGCTGGAGGCGGCAGACGTGCCCGCGCTGGACGAGCCCTTGTCGTACATGTGGATTTTTTCCGCAAACAGCTTTTTGGCTTCGTCTGAAATATCGACAGTATCGCCGGAACCGGACGATTCACTACGGGTGCGTATGGTGTTTGCCCCCAAGCCCACCTTGTAAATGGCATCTGTGCTGCTTGTGCCCAAAAGATTGCCAATACCAGATATGCCCATAATCGCCTCCCGCAGGCTGCTGCGCGTGCCTTTTTGTTTTGCTCTTGTTCCTTTTGTTCCGAGGCAACGGCAGCATCGGAACAACAACAGGCAATAGTTGCCGGGTGCATTTTTCCGCTGGAGGTGCAGCAACATCTGTGCCGATGGCAGTCTTTACAGCCTTGAGGCAGTGTGGCAGCCTTGAGCCATGGCAGCCTTCAAAGCCCCCGCAGCCGCACTGCACGACCTTCCCTCCACTGTGGATTTTACCCTTGCCGACGGCACGCGCCTGACGGCTGCGGTGCGTATTTCTGCCCGTGCCCGGCGTGCCCGGCTTTCGCTTTTGCCACGGGGCGGGCTGGTGCTTGCCATTCCGCTTGGCATGGGGCCAGAACAACTCAAGGCAAGTCTGCCCCTCTTTGTGCCATGGCTTGAGCGGGCGCAGCGCAACCAGTTGCGCGCATTGCCCGACCCGCAACTGCCCGCGCAAATACTTCTGCCCCTGTCGGACGAAACATTTACAGTAATCTGTGCGGGCGATATGGCCCATGGCCGCAGGGCCGCCGCTGGTTGCACGGCGAGCGCGGGCACGACGAGAGGGGGCACGCTTCAGCTTTCTCGCGGTGCGCGCCGCGTGCTGCTGGTTGAAAGCGCGGGCCTGTTGCGCCTGTTTGGCAGTGTAGACGACATACAGCTGTGCGCGGAGGCTTTGCGCCAGTGGGCCCGCAAAAAGGCCGCCCTGCTGCTGCCGCCCTTTCTTGAGCACCTTGCCGCCCAGTCGGGCTTTGCCCTTGCCGGCGTAAGCGTGCGCGACCAACGTGGCCGTTGGGGCAGTTGCTCGCGTCTGCGCCCGCAGAGGGGCACTGTACCGGGCCGTGGCATTGGGGCGTCTGACCGCATTAGCGTGCTTGATCAACTATCGGCCCGTGTGCGCAACTTTTTTTCCACCCCGCCCATAGATAAACGTGCCAGTGCGGAGATGGCTGCTCTTTGCCCTGGCAATGCGGCCCGCAGTCTTGAAGGCCGCATAAGCCTGAACTGGCGCGCCCTGCTGCTGCCGCTTGCCCTGCTTGAACACTTGTGCTGGCACGAGCTGTGCCACCTGCGCCACATGAACCACTCGGCAGCCTATAGGGCTGAACTTGCACAATTTTCGCCCAACTGGCCAAGTCAGGAAAAAGCCCTCAATGCCGCATGGCGTGGTCTGCCATGGTGGGCCCTGCCCGGCGACGACCCACTGCCCGCCTCTCAGAATCGCAAAGCATAGCCAGCCATAAAAAAACGGCGTTCTCCGCTACAACGAAAAAGGCCGCTACATCACTTCTGCCTGCTTACACAAAATCTGCCCACCGCCACAAGTAGCGCCAGCGCTTACTGCCAGCGCAGCCGCCTAAGGTTTCAGGCTGCTCATGGAATCGGCCTTTCCGGCCACCACCAGAGCGTCCCCCTTGCGCAGCACTGTCATGGCAGGCGGCACAAACATAAATTCATTGTTGCCAGCGGGGCGTATGCCCATGACCATTACGCTGAATTCCTGCATGAGGTTCAGCTCCACCAGCGTTTTGCCGTCCCACTGGTCCACGCGCAGTTCCTGAATGGCAATGCCGCCGTACT
>CAYPRZ010000113.1:0-8883 GCA_964413315.1 uncultured Desulfovibrio sp.
CAGCAGACGGCTGGCATACAGGTGCTTTGACAGCATGCCCGTGGCCATACGCACCGAAGGAAAGCGCGCCAGCACCCAATCGGCATCGCGCAGCGAGCCGGGCACAGGAAAATAAGGGCGGTACAGCGACCGGGCCTGCAAATCGCGGCCAAGGGCCTCAAAAAAACGGGCCTTGTCCTTGCGGTATTCTACCACCTGCAAGGGCGAGGGGTGCGCATCAAGCCGATAAGGAAAGGCGGGCATTTCTGTGCCCACATACAGCAGGTTTTCGCCATGCTGTCCCTGCCAGCGGCCTTCAAGACCATCCAGCTGCGGGTATGGCAGCGGAACAAAATTGCCCGCGCTGCCCTCGTGCTCTTTCCACCCCCATGTTCCAAAGGCGTGCTGGCTGTATTCCACCATTTCCACGTCTGAAACGCAGCGCACCTGCCCATAATCACTGCCATGCTGCACATACATGATGCGGTTGCCCCGGCCACGCCATTTGGCTAGCGCTTGGCGGTAAACGGTATTTTCGTAAGCCAGTACGCTGGCAACGCGCAAACGCGGCCCCAACGGATCGGGCGTAAGCCGTGCGGGGTGCTTCTGGCTGGCCAGCAGTTGCGGTAACGAGGCCATGAACAGAGTCACAAGGGTACGAGCAAAACTTTCGGGAAAATCAGCGGCAATGCCGGTGGCGGCGCTGCCGTATTGCACCTGCGGGCGAGATTTGTCCGGCCCGTGGCAACGGCGCAGCAAAGCCAGCGAAAAACGCAGGCTCTGCCCGGTGCTCATGCCCTTGAGGCGAGGGCAGGGCAAATGCAACATAAGATTGCGCAGCACCTCGCGCACCTTTTCCTTGCCGGAAAGCTGCTCTTCGTCTCCGTAGCTTTTTTGCACCGCAGGCAGGTATTCCATGCTCCAAGCAGGGGGAAAAACCTCTTCCAGCAGACGCGAGAACAGCCAGTGATTATAGCTATGCCCAAGCGCCCCGTGCAGCACAAAGTCCGGCCCGGTGGCAAAGGTAAAGGAGCAATCTTTGGGCAGCAGCGGCACATGCAAGGGTTCATGTCCCCATGCCTGCACCATGGCCTTGACCCGCCACCAGCGCTCCACCACCTGCTTTGATACGTTCATTGCCCAGGGAGTGAGCAGTGTTTCCCAGTAGGCGGGCGGCAGGCTGCGGGCATGCTCGCAAAGCCTTTCAGCCACAAGTGGCAAGGTGTCTGCGCAAAGGGCCTTGACCTCGCGGCAGGCCCTTTGCTGCAAATCAATATCAACCAGCGGTTCAGGAGCAAAAGTAAAGTTCTTTTCCCAGTCAGGAAAAAACTCCTCCTGCTCGGCAAAGCACCAAGGGCCAGCCGCGCGGTATTCCGCAGGGTCGGCCTTGAGGGGCATGCGCCCAAGAACAAGGGTAGTACGCCCGCTGCTCATATTAAGCCCTGTCGAGGTCGGCCCACGAAAGCACGGTATCTTCGGCCAGATCGTGACGGGCACGCATGCCCAGCACCTCGTCATAATTGCGGGGAGAAATGCCGTGGGCCGGGCGCTTCCAAGTAAGGTCTGCCGCGGTCAGGGGCTGATCGGCAGGAACCGCACGGGCGGTCACCAGCGAACGGCGGGCGTGCTGACGGGCGGGTTCTTCTTCGGGCAAGGCGCGCAGATCCATGCCGCCAACGCTGGCAAGGGTGGCGTTGAGGCGCTTGTAAAAGTGCTTGAGGTCTTCCTTGTCCATGGCATGATAGTGGTCGTTGCCGGGCAGCGTTTTGTCGTGCGAAAAGTGCTTTTCAAGAATACGCGCGCCCAGCAGGGTTGCGGTTTCGAGAATGTGCATGTCGCTGGGCAGGGTGTGGTCTGAATAGCCAATGGCATGCTGCGGAAAATGCCGCTTTAGGGCGGGAATCATGCCCAGAGCCGCATTTTCGTCGGCAGTGGGATAGTTGAGCACGCAGTGCAACAGCGCAAGTTTGTTGCCTTTTTCTTCAATCCATTCCACAGCTTCGGCAATTTCGTGCAGATGAGCAGCCCCAGTGGAAAGAATGATGGGCTTTTTAAAATCGCACAAAATGCGGATAAAGGGCTTGTTGGTAATGTCTGACGAGGAAATCTTGAACACATCCATAAGATCATTGAGAAAATGTGCAGATTCCACGTCAAAGGGCGTAGACATAAAGGCAATGCCTGCGGCATCGCAGTACTTTTTGAGGGCCTCGAATTCGTTTTTCCAGAAAGAATCGTGCTTTTTGAACAGCTCGTACTGGCTGGAGGTCGGCTCCTTGGAGGTATCCCAGTATGCGGGAGAATCCTTGGAAGCCAAGGTTCCAGCCTTGTAGGTCTGGAACTTGATGGCGTTTGCGCCGCCCTCTGCGGCTTCGTCAACCAGCCGACGGGCAATATCCATGCTTCCCTCGTGGTTTACGCCAGCCTCTGCAATGACATAGGGAACGGGAATGCGGTTTTCCTGTGCGGGAACGTCAAATATTTCCATGAGTTTCATGCTCATTTCCTCTCTAATAAATGTTGAATGATAACTATACTCTTGCATGCTGCAAAAGAAAAGCGGGCTGCGCGGACATTATAATAACACACTGAGATATATCATATTTTAATAACATTCCCAATCCACCCCTTTACCAGACTGCTCACAGCAGCTATGATTTTGCCCCAAACCCATAAAGGATGCAGAAATGTCGCAAAACAAGGCTCTTCGTGTTGTTCTGGCCACCAGCAACGCTGGAAAGGTTCGTGAGCTGGCCGACCCCCTGACCCAATTCGGCGTGGAGGTTGTGGGCCTTTCGTCCTTTCCTGAAATCGGCGAAATTGAAGAAAATGGAACCACATTTGAAGAAAACGCGCTCATCAAGGCGCGCGCGGTGGCGGCCATTACCGGCCTTGTCAGTGTGGCCGACGATTCTGGCCTGGAGGTAGACGCTCTGGCCAACGCGCCCGGCGTGTACTCTGCCCGCTATGCCGACGATTGGGAAAGTCAGCCCGGCGAGAGCCGCGATGCCCGCAACATACGCAAGCTGCTGCACGAAACGGCCAGCGTGCCCACCGAGGGGCGCGGCTGCCGCTTTGTGAGTTGCATGGCCGCCGTAAGGCCCGATGGCAAGGAAATGGTAGTGCGCGGCACGTGGGAGGGCCAACTGCTTGCAAGCCCCCGTGGCGACAATGGTTTTGGCTACGACCCCATTTTTTTTGACAAGCATGTGGACAAAACCGCCGCAGAACTGACCAGAGATGAAAAAAACGCCCGCAGCCACCGCGGCAATGCCCTGCGTGCCCTGCTGGCCCGGTGGGCCGAGTTTATGCAGTAACCAGCCCTTGCATTGGGGCGGGTTACCCCCGCCCCTGTCTGAAAATTTGCCTGCACAAACCTTGCCCATACAGCCCCGCAAAAAAACTGCCGCTCCGCAAGCCCCTGCCCTTGATGCTCTTTGTATTTTTTTGCTGCCATATACCGTGCTACAAACTGTCTAAACTTTTTTTGCTCCCCGCCGTTAAGAAGTATGTGGTAAAGTCCACATTGCAAGGCCAACGCGGGGGGCAAAAACTGCCTTTCGGCAAACGAAAAATGGATACAAGGGCTCGCGCCGCACGCGTTGCCCTTGGCTGCCAATAACAGCAATCGTGCTGTCGCCTGATTTGTTTACAGTTTTTTGTTGGCGCTGGCAGACTTCCCTTATTTTGTCGGTTTGCACGCATCTTGCAATTTTTTATGCGTCCGCCATGTTTTCGGCACGTCTTGCCGCTTTTTTTAACCATGACGGCGGGCAGCTCTCCATCGCAGTGGTTTACGCGTCAGGAGCTGCACAATTTTCATGCGAGGCGCTTATGGGCAGTTCAATCTCCGGTTCCAATGCCATATCGAACCTAAGCGGTTCAGATACGAACTTTGACACGGTTCTTGCCAATCTCAAAAAGGTAGAGTCTACCCAACTCAACCGGCTTGAGGCATGGAAAAGCGACTGGAAACTGCGCACAGATGCATTCGCTAAGGTTATTGAACAGGTCAGTACCGCCAGCAGCGTGCTCTCTAGTCTTGCAAACAAAAACAGCTTTGTGAGCAAAACTGCAACCAGCAGTGACAGCAACATTATTACCGCTGTTGCCAGTGCTGCCGCCGATGACGTGCAACACACTGTCAATGTCACTCAGGTGGCCAGCAACGCCGTCTGGGCCAACACAGGGCATGTTTTTAGCAGCAAAACCGACATCATCAACACTTCGGGCGCGGCGCAAACATTTTCATACTCATATGCAGGCAAGGAATACAGCATTGACGTTCCGGCCAACACCACGCTCGACTCCTTTGCGAGCATGGTCAACAACTCTGCCAGCAATCCCGGCATCAAAATCAGCATAGTTCAGGCCAACGCTGGCTATGTGTTTCAGGTTGCGGGCAAAAGCACCGGCGCAGACAACGGCCTTGTCATCCACAGCTCCAACCTTGTGGGCATGAGCTCGTCGGGGGCAACCTCGACCTGGAAGACCAACAACCTGCTTGATATGGGCAGCACTGTTACCGATCCCACAAATTTTGCCTACGACCTCATAATGGAGGACGGCAACAAATTTTCGGTCAAAATCGCAGGCAACAAAACCAACAGCGATCTTGCCGCTGCCATCAATACTCAGGTGGGCCGCAGCATTGCCAGCATTGACGGATCGGGCAATCTGCAACTTGCCGACGTCAAGGCCATGTACCGCCGCGATGCCGATACCCTAACCACCTTCAAAACGCCGACCACCCTGTTTGACATGGGTTCGTCGCCCACAACCACGACCCTTACGGGCGACCTGACCGTTACGCTGAACATGAACAACGGCGCAACCACAGGCACCCGCACGCTGACTATCAAGGCCGGCACAACCATGAAGGACGCTGCCGTTCAGATTGCGCAGGCCTCTGGTGCAAGCTCGGCAGAGATGACCTATAACAGCAGCGGCACCTGGAACTTGAACCTTGCCAACGTGGAAGGTGCGACATTCAGTTTTGCCGACAGCGGCAGCGACTCCAGCAAAATCTCCGCCACGGTCACGGCAGATGCCACGGCCATGGGAACCTTGGTTGTGGGCAACACGGGCGCGCAAAGCTTTACGGCCAGCACTACTGTCACCTTTGACAGTGCAAAGCTCAGCGAAAAACTTGGTGGAACCAGCGCTGATGCATCAAAAAGCTTTACCTACACCATTGTTGACGACACTGGCGCTACCCAAAGCTTTAGCCTGACCCAAGACCAAACCTATCAGGACCTGCTGACCAAGCTGGCGACCTACGGCTCGGCAAGCGGCAATATTGTTACCCTTGCCAATACGGAAAGTTTTTATCTCAGCGGCGGCGGCGCGGGCGGCGGTATGGATGGCCTTACCGCAAAAACAGACGCGACCGCCACTGTCACCGACATGGCGGCGGCCAACACGCTGCAATCACCGCCAGACTTGGTCTACACGTACACCACCAACTCAAGCACAACACCGCAAACGCTTACCTTGGCGGGCGGCTCTAGCATGACTGACATCATTGCTGGGCTAAAGGCCAAGGGGCTTACGGGTTCGCTGGTAAGTGCCGATGGCGCAACAACCATCGACCTGCAAACCGGCACGCTGCCCACATCGGGCAACTACTACCTCAAGCTTGACAATATCGACTCGCTCAGCGGCCCAAGCATTGCCGGTCAGGTTACAAGCTCATCCAACTGGAATATCCGTGCTGCGGCCAATGCCAAGTACACTGTGGACAACTGGCCGGTTGAAATGGAATCTGCCACCAACAGCGTGAGCAATGTTCTTGAAGGCGTTGTCTTTACCATTCAGGACAAAGGCAGTGCCACAATCTCGGTCAATACCGACATCACCTCGGTAGAAAAATCCATTCAGAATTTTTTGGATTCGGTTAACTCCATACTTTTGACCATCAACGACCTCAGCAAGTACGATGAAGATAAAGAGGTCACCACCAACGACCCCAACAAAACAACCAGCAGCAATTACAGTGCCTCACAGCTGACAACTGAAAAAGGCGGCCTGCTTCAGGGCAACTATGGCGTGCAGCTGTTCAAGTCGCGTTTCATGTCCACGCTCAACAGCGCTCCTCCTGGTTTTACCAGCCGCACCACAGCCAGCGATGTGCTTTCGGGCGACGTTTTGGCAAACTTGGCCAACATGGGCATCAAGGTTGAAACCTCTCAAAGTAGCACAAATTATGGCCTTTTGCAGATTGCGCCCTCATCCGGCATTGCAGAATTGACGCAAATGGACCAGAGCAACTACGAGAACATGATCAACAACCACCTGACCGACGTGGTGGATTTTTTCTGCTCCAGCGGCACAGGTGCAACCACAAGCGCCGATTTCCGCTACGGAAGCCATATTTCTGGCATTACCAAGGGGGGATCGTATGACGTCAACTACAATGTTGACGCATCTGGCAACATAACAAAGGTTACTGTGGGCGGCGTGGAAGCCACGCGTGATACAAGCCAACCGGGGTATTATTACAGTGTGGCCTCAGGCGATGCGCGAGGCTTGTCTATGCAGATTGACAACCTTACCCCCGGCGACCATTCCGGCCAAATCCGCATTAAGGAAGGCTTGGTACAAACTGTCAGCACATTTCTTAAAAGTGAACTGACCTTCACAGACGTGAACGTGACCACCACAGGTACTGCGCAGCAAACCGCAGACGCCATTGCGCTTAAATCGAAAAACGGCGCATTGATGGTGCTGAAAAACAACTATCAGTCCATCATGGAAAACATAGACAAAAAAATTACGCAGGAGCAGACGCGCCTTGACCAGTGGGAAACCCGGCAAAAAAAATATTTTGCCAATCTGGAAACCCTGCTCAAACAGTATAATACCCAAAAAACTACGCTAGAAGCACAGATAAAAACTCTCACAAGCTCCAAAAGTAGTTCCTAGCCCATGAGCGGAACAACATAAGAATCGCCAACGAACACCGCCATAAGGACAGCATATGAACAAAGCGGCGCAAGCATATTTTCAGACCAAGGTAGGCACTACGGATCAGGGGCAACTTTTGCTCATGCTTTATGACGGTGCGCTCAAATTTCTTCAGCAGGCGCGCACCAAGATGATTGCCAATGACTATGCCGGAAAGGGTATTCTTATTTCCAAGGTCATTGACATAATCAATGAACTCTCTGCCTCGCTGAACATGGACAAGGGCGGCAGCCTTGCTGTAAACCTCAACAACCTTTATTTGCTCTGCACGGCGCGGCTCTTGCGTGCAAACCTGAAGATGGATCTGGAATCGCTGGACAGCGTGGAATCCATTCTCTCAGGTCTGCGCGGCGCGTATGCCCAGATTATTGAAACCCCAGAAGCCCGCAAGGTGGCCGACGACATCGCCAGCCGCATGCAGCCCATGGGTTCGGTAACCAAAACGGCCCAGCCCATCATACAAACCAACGTTACCGCCGTGCCGAGGTCGCACGCTCAGGCGGCGTATGGCCGTAGCGCCATGCGTCAGGCAACGCCACCCGCAGGCCCGGCCAGTTCCCCTGCGGGGTCACCGGCAGAAGCCGCAGCCCCTCGCGCCCATGTGCAGTCTTTTGATCAGGCTATGCCGCAAGCCGCCCCCCGGCTGCCCGGAGCCTACGGCAAACCCTAGGTTCATACGGTTGCCACTGGCTTTACAGCCAACTAAATTTAACAAATACAGCGTATATAAAAAGGCGACAGCACCCGGTGCTGTCGCCTTTTTGCGTTAAATAATGGTATGTTCAAAAAAATCAGAGCTACGCGGCAGTAGTACAACCGACATTTTTTTCTGGCAACCGATTATCACAATCTTTGACATGGCTATCTACAGCAGTTACTACTCCAAGAATTGAAACAATTCCGACGCAAGACCGCTTATCCATCATATATTACACCGACACACATAACGCCGCCATGCCAAAAAACAGAACAACCTCAGCCGACTGCACAAAAACCTACCTCAAACTCTTTGAAATGTTTGACAAGGCGGGCGTTCTACCTGAAACGCGCTGGCGCTCCCTTTTGCTCTTTTTCAGGGAAATGAAAGACTATCATTACCTTGATCAGGATCAAAAAATTGCCCTGCTTGCACAGATGGAAGATATTTTAAAAAGCAAGCACTATACGGAAGATCATCTGGTCTCCACCATTCGCCGGTGCAGCGAAATTTTCAGCAAGCCCATTGTGAAGCAGCTCGACAGCATGGTTCACGAAACGTCTTCGGTCATCGACCAGTTTTTCAGCAAGCTTTCTTCCCGCTACGGCGACATTTCGCATCTGGAATCTGAAAGCCTCGCCATTGTCGCCGAAAGTGCAGACAGCTCTGTAATGCTTGAAAAACTTCAGTCTGCCTTTCGCCGGGTTAAGGTGCTTTTTGAAGAAGACATTTGCCACCTTGAAAACCTCGCGTTTATTGACCCGCTTACAGAAGTTTCCAACCGCCTGAGCCTTGATCTGTTCATGAAAAATGCAAGCTCACGCTGGCAAAACGAGGGGCAGCCCATGGCCATTGCCCTGTTTGACATCGACCACTTCAAAGACTTCAACGACACCTTCGGGCATCTTATCGGCGATCAGGTGCTCAAGGTTGTGGGCGCACACATCAAGCGGGCGCGAGAAGAATTTGACGTGCAAACCGAGGCCATAGCTGGCCGCTTTGGCGGCGACGAATTTGCCCTTATGGCTTCTGGCCCCAACGCTCATATGATGGCGTCTGTCATAAACCGTTTTTGCAAGGTCATTAAGAATTTCAACCTCCTTATCCGCGATACGGAAGGAAATGTTGAAAAAAACAACCTGCATATTACTGTTAGCGCGGGCATAGCCGGGCTCGACAGCAACACGCCCCAGATACAAACCGTGGAACAGCTTTTTGAACGCTCGGACAAAGCCCTCTAC
>CAYPRZ010000114.1:0-5150 GCA_964413315.1 uncultured Desulfovibrio sp.
GTTTTCCCTCGTCGCGAGGAGCGTTTATGCTCCACCCCGCTCCACAAGTCAACCATTTTTTCAGCTTTCATCAAAATTATCTCAGAAAGCAACAGTTGTTCATGTAGCGGAAGTTAAAAATACCGAAACGCCACCAAGGAGTCAAGCTAGAATGGCGATTTTTGACAATCTTTGACCGAACTGCCTGACGTTTTAGGAAAATTTAACTTTTTTTCATCCCTCGCAGACCCAGAACAAGCACAGCCCCACACAGGGCGCTTTGCCATTGAGGAAGCCCGGTAAACAGCAGCATGGCGAGGGTCAGCATACCTCCCAAGGCGGCAGCCGTGGCGTACATTTCTTCTTCCACAACACGGGCCATATCGCCAAGACACAAGTCGCGCACAAGGCCACCCACAAGGCCGCCCAACACCCCAACGAGTATGCTACCTGTAGGGCCAAGTCCGGCCATTGCACCTTTTACGGTTCCAACACCTGCCCCCAAAGACAGTCCCAGCGCGTCTAGCCAATAAAATGAAAGCCAGCCCCGACTGCTCTGCCCGATCAGGATACCCACTATGCCGCCGCAAACGCATGCGCCAAGGTACTCGCCCTGATTGAGTGTAAAAGCCGCAAAACCCAGCAGCCCATCACGTACAAGCGGCGCGGCCATTCCCGCCAGACAGGCAAGAACAGCAGCGCCGCTGAAATGGGCCCCCGTAGACCGCGCTCGGCAGGATGCGCCAGCGGCCAGCACAAAGCTGGCCGCCAGATCCAATACAAACAAGGGAAGGTTATGCATGCACTCACCCAGAGATTACTTGGCCAACCCCACTGCGCGGCGTTCGCGAATGACCGTAACGCGGATTTGCCCAGGATAAGTAAGATTTTTTTCAATCTTTTCGGCAATATCCTTGCAAAGAACATAGGTGGTATCGTCGTCTACCATATCTGAATTGACCATCACGCGAATTTCGCGGCCAGCCTGAATGGCGTAGGCCTTGCTAACGCCGTCAAAGCTGGTGGCGATACCTTCCAAGTCTTCAAGCCGCTTAACGTAGTTTTCAAGCAGCTCTTTGCGTGCGCCGGGGCGAGCGCCAGAGATGGAATCTGCCGCTTGCACAAGCACGGCCAGAGCCGTTGAGGGGCGCTGGTCTTCGTGGTGGGCAGCGATGGCGTGGATGATTTCCTGACTTTCATTATACTTTTTGGCGATGTCGGCACCGATAAGGGCGTGCGGGCCTTCCACCTCATGGTCAACGGCCTTGCCAATATCGTGCAGCAGACCAGCGCGCTTGGCCTTTTTAACATCCATGCCCAGCTCTGCGGCCATCATGCCGCACAGGGCCGAGACCTCAAGTGAGTGTTGCAACACGTTTTGGGTAAACGAGGTGCGGTAGCGCAGCTGACCAAGAAGACGGACAATTTCAGGATGAATACCGTGAACGCCTGCGTCGAAGGTGGCCTGTTCGCCCACCTCGCGCACCTGAGCGTCCAACTCCTGCTCACATTTCTGCACAATGTCTTCGATGCGGGCGGGGTGAATGCGGCCATCCTGAATCAGGCGCTCAAGCGCCATTTTTGCCACTTGGCGACGCAGGGGGCTGTAGGCAGAAAGGATAACGGTTTCGGGCGTATCATCTATAATAAGATCAACGCCGGTTGCCGCCTCAAGTGCACGAATATTGCGGCCCTCACGCCCGATGATGCGGCCCTTCATGTCTTCACTGGGAAGGGTCACAGCCGTAACGGTCTGCTCGTTAACGTAGTCACCCGCATAGCGCTGGATGACATTACAGAGAATTTCTTTGGCTTTACGGTCGGCAGTTTCACGCGCTTCCATTTCAATCTGGCGGAT
Organism: uncultured Desulfovibrio sp.; assembly: GCA_964413315.1. Taxonomy (GTDB): domain Bacteria; phylum Desulfobacterota; class Desulfovibrionia; order Desulfovibrionales; family Desulfovibrionaceae; genus Desulfovibrio. The sequence continues at coordinate 1,838 of CAYPRZ010000114.1, forward strand.
CATGCGCGCCGATTCGTGCCGGGTTTTGGCCTCAATTTCGCTGAAAAGCCGAGCTTTTGCCTCGTCGGCAGTGAGGCCTGCGATTTCAGAAAGCCTCTGCTCCTGCTCATCAATACGGGTCTGCAAAAATATTTCAGACTCGCTGAGCTGGCGTTCCTTTCGGGCCAGTTCCTTTTCAGATGTCAGCAGCTCGTGCTCTCTTGTGGTGGCTTTTTCGAGCTTTTCTTCAAGGCGTCCGCCCATTTCTTCAAGTTTGCGTTCGCGGGCCTTGACCTCGCGCTCACGTTCCTTGAATTCGTTTTCGAGCTCGCGTTTCTGGTTAAACAGATCATCCTGACCCTGAAGCAAAAGTTCTTTCTTCTGGGCCTGCGCTTCTTTACGCGCTTCAGCAACTATGCGTTTCGCCAGATCTTCGGCGTCGCCAACACGCTTTGCGGCAGAGCGCTTGTGCGCCAACACCCCCAGCGCAACCCCCAGCAGCGCCGCAGCAACAAGCGCTGCAATGAACAATGGATCCATGAATCCAGCCTCTCTCTTTTATCAATACGGACCCTGCGCCAAAAGACACGGGCCGACGAACACCGGCAGGCGGCAAAACTACCGCACGCCGTAGCAAAATGAGCCCAAAGGGGCTGCTGAAACCTTGGCTGGATACCGATATACCGGTCTGGAATGAGCTGCGCAAAAGCTCTGGCCGCGCAAAAGGCAGCCAGATACGTCAAAAGAGAGGCGCGTTCCCCAGAGCGCCGTGTCATGCTTTCGGTACAGAACCTGGATAACCAGGTCGGGCGCCTGTATGTCCTTTCTAGGCTCCCCGGTCTTGCCGGGCATGCACACACAAGGACAGTGACGGCTCCCTATTATAATCTTGTCAGGTTAGCACCGTGGCATAAATCACGCGCGTCCCAGGGAAGCGCCCAAAGGAGCCTAAGAGGACTCCTCTATTTTTGAAAGCAGGGCCTCGACGCGATTCTGCACGTCGGTCTGCTCTTTCTGCGATTGCAACAAATCATCCGCCAGTCCAAGGGCTATAAAAGTCAGCAGAATGTCCTTGGTCTGCCCTCCGTGGAACCTCAGCTTTTGGTCTGCGAACCGTTCCTCTACCAGCCGCACGGCTTCCTGCACACGCCGCATATCTGCGCCGGGCTTGAAAGCTATGCTCAGCCCAAGAACGGTGAGGTTGATAGTATCCTGGTTCACAAAAACCTACTCGACGCTGTCGTGCTCCTGAATCCTGCGCAGCAAGGCGTCTATACGATTCAGTGCCTCAGTACGCAGCTTTTCTTCGTTTTCAAGAGCTTCGCGCAGCTTTTGGTTTTCCATATCAAGCGCTTCATTTTCTGCTGCCATAGTGGCAGACTCCGCGCTGATTTTCGCGTTTTCCGCCTTTAGGCGGTCAAGCCGGGCCAAAAGCGCCTCAACCTGCGATTCTAGCTGCTCCAAAAGTTCCATGATTTGTAGATAACACTGCGGCATAACCTTGGCAAGAATGGATACGCTTGGGCAAAAAAATACCCGCGCCGACCAGAGCCGACGCGGGCCAAATGTCTCGTAACCCCTTGCGGCAAATGCCGCAAAGCTTGCCTATTTGTTTCTGCGCGGCAGATTTTTTTGCTTTTCGCGGGCAATGGCCAGCTCGCCATTGGGCACGTCGCGAGTGATTACCGAGCCCGCGCCCACAAGGGCATCGTCGCCTACGGTCACTGGCGCAACCAAGGCCGTGTTGCTGCCAATAAAGGCGTAGCGGCCAATCGTGGTCTGATACTTGTGTTTGCCATCGTAATTGCAGGTGATTGTTCCTGCGCCGATGTTTGTACCTTCGCCAATTTCGGCATCGCCAAGGTAGGTAAGGTGGTTGGCCTTGGCCCCCTTGCCGAGGTGGGCCTTTTTGAGTTCCACAAAATTGCCCACGTGCGAGGCTTCTTCAAGCACCGCGCCGGGCCGCAGGCGGGCGTAGGGCCCCACCAAGGCAGATGCGCCTACGCGGGCTTTTTCTATATGGGAAAAAGAGCGGATTTCGGCATTGTTAGATACCACGCAGTCGCGCACAACGCAGTGCGAAGCCACACTTGCGCCACGGCTGATGCTGGTGTGGCCGTAAATTTCGCATGGGCCAGTCAGCTCTGCACCGGGTTCAATCTGCGCCAAAGGCCCCACGCGCACAGAACCGGGCGCGTGCACAATAACGCCAGAAGAAAGCAGCCCATCAACAATGCGGGCGCGCAGGGTTTCTTCCATGCGCGAAAGTTCCACAGGCGAATTCACACCCATGAGAGAGTCATCACGCCCACACTGAATGCCAAGCACTTCGTATTTTTCAGCGACGGCAAGGCCAATAAGGTCTGTAATATAATATTCGCCACTTTTGTTGCTGTTGTTCAGATGCGGCAAAAGTGTTTCTATTGCTGCAAGGCTGCAATAGTACATGCCAGCATTAACCTCATTAGAGGCCGGTCCGTAGAGCGAGGCATCGTAATCCTTGGCTTCCACAATGGCTTTGACCTTGCCCTGCTGGCGCACCACACGGCCATACGCGCCGGGGTTGTCGAGCTCAATGGTGGCAAAGGCCAAGTCGGCCCCCACCGCCTCGGCAAGAAAAGAACGAACCAGAGATTCTGAAAGCAGGGGCGCATCACCGTTTACGACCAACAAATGAGTGCAGCCAGCCTCAGTCAGCGCAGGCAGTGCCTGAATGAGCGCATGCCCCGTGCCCAGTTGCTGCTCTTGCAGCACAAAACGCGCATCAGGAAAGGCACTCTGCACCATTTCGGCACGGTGACCAGCCACAATCCATATATCTTCCGCAAAAACAGGGCGCAGGGCTTCAATCACGCAGGCAAGCATGGGCTCGCCCAGCAGCGTTTGCAGCACCTTTGGCCGGTCGGAATGCATGCGGGTTCCCTTGCCCGCCGCAAGAATCAGAGCCGCGTTCTTCGGCATGAATTTCTCCTTCAATCACCACATGGGGCGAAAATCTGTGCAGGCAGAGCAATAGCCTCTTGCGGGGCAAACAGCAAGACCACGGGCAAAAAACGGTGTGGGCGGATTTATCCCTGATCAGCGTGTAAATGCACCGGCATGCCCAAAATGCAAAGTTTGGCATAGGTGCTGCGCAGACGGACATCCAGCCCTTCGGCAGAAATATCGGCCAGCCTAGGAAACATGCGTTTGAGCACCATCACAGCCTTTGCCGCCGCTGGCGTCAGTTGCAGGCCCTCCCAGTTTATGAGGCGCAGACACCGCCCACTATAATAATATTGAATGTGACACAGTGTGGCAGAGGCATCACACTCTGCATCTGTTTTAAACAGGG
>CAYPRZ010000114.1:5160-8881 GCA_964413315.1 uncultured Desulfovibrio sp.
TCCTGCATGACAAGCATTCGCTCATGGTCGAGCTGGCAAAAATAGCCCGCCGACATAAGGCTGCCAGCGGCGTGCGCCAGCCAACCAGCACACTTTGCGTGATCGGGAAAGCGCGGCAAAGTGCGCAGCATGTCGGCTACTTTTTGCTGCATGAGCGAATCGTGCTCATACATGCGCGTGCGGTTAACCGTCATGCTCTCGCCGTGTTTGCGGTACAGCACAACCCCTGCCGTGTTCACACCCACTTTGGCCCCCAAGCCGTAACAACGCAGCCAGTAGTCCTGATCTTCGCAAGATTTAAGGGTCTGGTCAAAAAAACCAACCCGCCGGGCAAGGGCTAGACGCATCAGATAAGAGTGTACAGGCGCAAGGTTGGCATTACAGGCGTGCACATCCCAGTGGCTGTTGACCAGCGACCACAGTCGCTCTATCTGCTTTTCGGAAGTACCAGAAAAATCCATGCAGCGGCAGAAAACAATATCAAGCTCTGGTTGGGCGGCAAAAACCTGCAACTGGCTTGCCAGCGTACCTTGCGTATGCAGGTCATCCGCATCAAGAAAGGCGACAAACTCGCCCTGCGCCACGCGCAAACCGGTATTTCTGGCGGCAGAAAGCCCCTGATTTTCCTGATAGATGTACCGAACATCCTCGCCCATGCCACGAACAACCTCAGCAGTGTTGTCCGTTGAGCCGTCGTCTACAACAATAACTTCTACTTCTAGTCCAGGCTTGCGCTGCTCAAGCACGCTGGCCACGGCCTGCGGCAAAAATACGGCATAGTTGTAACTGGGTATGATGACCGATACCAGAGTTTGCGCGGGCATGCTGCCTCCTGCTATGCCGTGGGGCAGAGGGTTGGCCCCCCTGCCCCGCCTAAACTGTGGACTATTTCAACCAGCCCGCTAGGGCATGCTGAAATAAAGGACTTTGATCTCAGTTTTTCCACACAAAGGTAAACACCTGCTCCACATCGGGGTGCAGGGTGTGGTGTACCGGGCAGCTTTGGGTGCAACGCTCAATAACTGCCTTGTCTTTTGCGGAATACTCGCGGTCGGGCATCTTGAAGGTTACTTCGATTTTGCCAATGCGGCGCGGGTCGGCGCTCATGGTTTTGGTGATTTCCATTTCTGTGCCGGTCACGTCCACACCGTGATTTTTGGCATAAATGCCAATAATGGTGAGGGCGCAGGCCCCAAGGGCTGTAGCGCAAAGGTCGGTGGGCGAAAAAGCCTCGCCCTTGCCCTGATTGTCGGTGGGAGCATCGGTAATGATCTTTGTGCCGCTCTGGGTATGGACGCATTCCACGCGCAGATCGCCAAGATATTTTGCGCTCACGGTAGCCATGCAAACTCCTGCTGTTGTGCCGTACTTACGGCATTCATGGTGCTTTAGCCAAAAACATTATGCTCGCGCAGCGTATTGCAGGCAATAGCCAGCAGGGTCAGCCCGCCTAAAAGCTCAGCCCAGCCGTTGACCGCACACAGATTGGCCAGTGCCTTGCCCAAAAAAACGCCAGCAGCGGTAATAACCGCACAAACCACGCCAATAACAAGCGAAGGAACCCACACCGGCGTGCCCAGAATGGCAAACGAAAGGCCCACGGCCAAGGCGTCAATGCTGGTGGCAACGCTCAGAACCAGCAGGTTACGGCCAGCGGTGGGGTCTACAGAAGGACGCGGACAGCACGCGCGCGCCCGTAAGGCCGAAAATCCCGAATGCACCATCTTGCCCCCAATCCAGGCCAGCAGCCCAAAGGCAATCCAGTGATCCCAGTCTTCAATATATGAGCGCACCGATACACCCAGATACCAACCCACCACAGGCATGGCGAACTGAAAAAATCCAAATGCCGCCGAAATTCTGAAATAATGGCGGGGAAGCGGCGCACGCAGCGCACAGCCAGAGGCCAAGGCAACGGCAAAGGCATCCATAGAAAGGGCAACGGCCAGCAAAAACACAGCATAAAACGACATAACAACCTCATAAAACAGCACGGATCTGACGTCTGCAACGATTGCAGAGTGGCCGGACTATAGGGCAAGCGCGTTGCAGCCGCAAGCGGGCCCTAACACTTGCGGCTGCAACGCTCACAGGATACAAGGCTGGGTATGCAAACTATTCCTTCTTGGCTTTTCTGCTGGCAATGGATTGCCGCTGTTCTTACCCTTGGTGCAAGTGCCGCCTCGGCCATGCCCATTATTATTGCCCTTACACTAGCAACAGGCAAACGCGGCAACGCGGGGCTCAGTGCCATGGGGGCTCGTGCGCTGGCCCGTTGTGCCGCTGGTCTTGCCTTTCTTGGCCCCCTGCTTGCCGTGGGCGGCGTGCTTGCCCTGCTGGCAAGCGTGCGCAGCCCGCAGCATATGCTCGATGGTATTTCGCCGTGGATGCCCGCCATGCTGCCCTACTCAACCTCTGTAATTGCATGGCTTGCGGGCATTACCTGTCTGCTGGGATACTTTGTGGCCGACAAGGCTGCCGCTACGGTACAACCCAAGGCCGACCAAGATTACTGGCAGCCCGGCCAGATTGGTCTGCGCGTGGGTTTGGCCCTGTTGGCGGCCCTGTGCTTTTTTATGGCGCAGGTTTTGCCCAACTGGCCATTCTCTGGCTTGCCGCAGGGGCTGACCATATTTGATGTGGCTCTGGCCGTGCTCTCCAGCACGTTGCACGAATATTTTACCGCGCTGGCTCCGGCGGGCAGCGTGGCGCTGCTGGTGCTTTCATTCAAAACAGCCGTCGGCTCTGCCGCCCTTGCGCCTGCCGATGAGCAGGGTGCGGCCCGCTGGTGCGCCCTGTGGGCCATGGTGGGTTTTATTCCCCGCTGCATCGACCGTTGGGGCCTTATAATAGGTATCTCCCTTCGTTCTGGCCCCTTGCCCCAAGGCGTTGCAGAACAGGCCATGGGCCTTGTGCCCACAACTCTTGCCATTGCCTGCTGGGTTGCCCTGTTTGTTTTGCGCGCTCCCCGCAAACTTTACTGGCTCAATCTGCTCGGTTTGTTGCTGCTGGTGCTGGGCGCCAGTTATCCCTTTATAGTGATGCTTGGCCGCTAAGGCTTGCCCGCCCGGTAAGCCGGGCGTATACGAATGCCACACGCGGGCTTTTTTTCCGCAACCAGGAGGAACCCATGCGGCTATTGACGTTTATAACCCTTTTCGTGCTTTGTCTGGCGGTCAGCGCTCAAGCTGAAACGCGCTCCTTTACGCTTTTCAGCGCCGATCTGCCGCAGGGCTGGGACGGCGAGGAAAATATGGGCTTCAAGTCTGGCAACCCAAATGAATGTATGCTTATTTTGGGTTTGTCCAACGCCAAAAAAGATGGCTACGATGCCCTTATCAGTATATTTGTACTGCCCAACGACCAAAAAGACGACAGCGCCACTGTGGCCAACAAACTTGCGCCGCTTCAGGCAAACGCCTCCACGCCTCGTCCTCAGGGCCCGTTCTGGACATTCAACGGCGAAGTGCGCAGCCAGATTTTTCCCGCGCCTGGCGTGACCAAGGTCAGCGCCACACCTGACAAGGTCATGATTGCCATTGTGCAAGACCCTGAGCAGCGCGGCGCAGAAGCGGTGTTTGCCAGCCTTAAGGGGCTTACGCCCGAAGCCGCCAAGCTGTTGGGACAGTAGGCAACAACATCTCGTACAGCTGCCGAAAACGGCTGTAATAAATATCCCCCGGCATAGCCGGGGGTTTTTCATATGCGCCTGTAAGGCTCT
>CAYPRZ010000115.1:0-6991 GCA_964413315.1 uncultured Desulfovibrio sp.
CTCCCAAACCCCATGCCACGGCACACTGATGGATGAGCGGGGCAAGCTTTTCGCGCGTTTTGGCGCTGCAAGCCTTGGAATCATTGAGGCCGGGGAGCTCGTAGCTTTGGGGCAAAATGACGGCTGCGGCCACCACCGGCCCGGCCAGACAGCCGCGACCAGCCTCGTCGATGCCAGCAATCAAGGTATGTTGTGCGTTTACGGTTTGCCCCTGCGGCAGCAGTAAAGCGCCGTTGGGCAAGGATGCCTCTACGGGCGATGAGGCGCACGGTACGCAAGAGGCAGATACCAGCTGCACAAGGCTTGCTTGCGAAAGCTGGTTTTGCGATTTTGGCGCACGGCTCTGTGCTCTTCTGCCCATGAAATCTCCGCTACGCAACAAAGGCTTAACTGGCGCACCCATGTGCAGATGCTGCTGCAAACGCTATGCGCTAGCGCCAGGGCCGCCTGTTTTTTTCTGCACGGGATAGTACGGCCAGTCTATGGACGCGCGAACAGCGCACCAAGAACATTGCAGTTGCCTGCATGCCCTGGTGCGCCGTAAAAACGCTTGCTGCGAGTCTGATACCTAAAAAAGGGATCAGAAACGGCCACGCGGCTTGATGCGCGCGGCTTTGCCCTTGAGGGCACGCAGGTAGTACAGGCGGCTGCGGCGCACGCGGCCCTGCGTGATCAGCTCAACGCGGTCGATAAAGGGCGAGTTGAGCGGGAAAATACGTTCCACGCCCACGCCGTCAGAAACCTTGCGCACCGTGAAGGTGGCGCTGGTGGTGCCGCGCTTGATGCGGATGACGTTACCCTGGAAGACCTGGATACGTTCTTTTTCGCCTTCCACAATGCGCAGGTGCACTTTCACCGTGTCGCCGGAGCGAAACGCGGGAAGATCCATGCGCTGGTTTTCCAGTTCAATTTTCCTGATGATGTCCATCGTGAACTCCTTGCAAATCCGGGCGGATTGTTGCGTCGTTGCAAAGCGGCGCCGATGCGCTCAGGCCGCCGTGTTGCGTCAGTAGTAGTCGCCTAATATCCTGTCGGCCAGAATGGCGGCCGCGCTGCGCACCGAAAGATGGTTGTAGCCCAAAAAACGCACCGGCCTCAGAGTGCCTTGGCACTGTTCGAGAACCTCCGGCGCAAGCCCTTGCGCCGTGCCCAAGCAGAGCATAACCGGCCCCTGGTCGCACCAGCGCCGCACGTCACGCGGAGTCATGGGCATGCGTCCCGGTTTGGATGCCTTGCCCTTGGCAGGCCAGACGGCAGAACTAGCCACCAGTCTGGGTCGCGTTCCATGCTGCGCGGTCATATGCGCCACTGCTTCTTCAAGTGAAGTTGCGGGTTGCACAAGGCCAAGAGCCTGCGCCCGGTCGGCGTTACCTACACCGCCCGGCCCCCGCGTCCAGTGACGCAAAATTTCTTCCAGCACCCGCAGCTGGTCGACTAGTGGGGTTACCGGATAGAAGGAACCCATCGCATAGCTGCGGGAAATTCGGGCTATATCGTGTATGTCCAGATTTGTCAAAGAGGAAGCGCCGATTTTTTTTGGCCCAAGCGAAACCGGGTAGTGCACAAGGCAGAACGAAAGGTTGCGTCCGGGCCGCTCGCGCGGCGTATCTGCAAGGGTTTGCACGTCTTCGCGGTACAGCGGAGCCTCATTCAACATTTCTGGCCGCATGCGCAGGGTAGCGCGCACAGATTCCTGCCTGCGCCAGTTGGCAATGCGTGCGTGGTCGCCGCTTTGCAGCACTTCTGGAACAGTCAGCCCTTCAAGATTTTCTGGCCGCGTATAGTGCGGATATTCCAGCAAGCCGTGCGAAAAACTTTCGTCGTCGCCAGATTCTTCCTTGCCCATAAAACCGGGCATGAGCCGCGACACGGCCTCAAGCACCGAAAGGGCCGCGCTTTCGCCGCCGTTGAGCACAATATCGCCCACGCTCACCGGCTCAAGCGGAAACAGTTGCAGCAGCCGTGCGTCAATGCCCTCGTACCTGCCGCAAACAATGGTAAGGTCGTCCTCGCGTGCGAGTTCGCGCACCATATCTTGTGTCAGAGGCCGGCCGCCGGGGGCCATAAACAGCATGCGTCCGGGCCGATCAATGGAACGCAGGGCACGCGCCAGAGGCTCGCCCTGCATGACCATGCCGGGGCCGCCGCCGTAAGGGCGGTCATCCACATGGCGGTGTTTGTCTGTGCTGAACTGACGCGGATCGTGAAAACTGCAATCCACAATGCCAGCCTCCCGTGCACGGCCCATGAGGGCTGTGGACAGGGGCGATTCAAAAAATTCGGGAAAAAGCGTGACAATGTGAAAACGCGGCATGGGCGGAGAGTGCCGCAAAAACGCCCGCCTTGCAAGGATTGTCTGCGGGGGCGGTAGAATTGATGTGCTGCCCCGCTGCTAGGGCTGTGGCGGCAAACCTGCCAGACGGCGCAAAAGATTGTGCGGGCTTTGACGCAGCAAGGTTATCTGCACTGGCGGAATATGCCCCGCAAGCGCCACGCACAACCAGTGACCGGGACAGGCAAGGCTGCGCCAGCCAAACGGGCCAAGCGGCCCTTGCCACAGGCCAGCCCTTTGCCCAAACCTGCCTGTGGGTATATGGGCAGGCTGCATGCCTAGGCCAAGGCCCGCCGCCTTGAGCATTGCTTCCTTGATGGTCCAGCGGCGCAGGGCCTCGCGGTCAATAGCGCTTTGCGGCAGGGCAGGGGGCGCGGCAAGTTCGTGTGTTGCAAAGGCGCTGGCGTGGGGTGGGGGGGAAGTGAGCGCCTCGGCATCCAGCCCAAGAGCTGGAAAATCTTTCCCCGCCGGGGCAAGCGCACAAAATGCAGCCTGCCCGCTGTGGCTAAAGGCAACCCGCCAGCCGTCGAGCTGGGGGCGGCCACAGTTGTCCATGCCTATCTGAAACTGCGGAGCGCCCGCACGTAAGGGGGCAATTGCGGTGATAAGCTGTGCGCGGGTAATGAGACGCGAAAGAGCAGCTTTAGCAAGTTCTTGCCCCGTGGTTTGTTGGTCATAAGCTACCCGCCCAAACCGGCGCACATGTTCTTGCTGCCGCGCATCCAGCCATGGTGCTAGCGCCGTATCAAATGCGCCACGCCAGATGCGCAGTTGGTGAATCGAACCCTGCGGCAGCGGCGTATAGAATATGGTAAGCGGGTTGTGCATGTGCCTTCTGCTCGTGGCGTTCAATATAAAACGTACAAACCGGCTGTTTTGCAGAAAACAGCCGGCTTGTCATTATTTAATGATTACGAAACAGGGCCGCAGCTAGTCGGCAGCCTTGTTTTTCTGGTGTTCGGCCATAACCTTTTCGGCCACTGGCTGCGGGGCTTCTTCGTAATGGGCAAATTCCATGGTAAAGAAGCCCTGTCCGCCGGTCATGGAGCGCAGGTCGGGTGCGTAGCGCAGCACTTCGCTCATGGGCACATGGGCCTTGATTTCTGTGCTGCCGCCCTGCGAATCGGAGCCCAGCACCTTGCCTCGGCGGGAAGAAAGGTCGCCAATAACATCGCCCATGCTTTCGTCTGGCACAGAAACCGTGAGCAGTACGATGGGTTCGAGCAGTACAGGCTTGAGGCTTTCCATGGCTTTTTTGAATGCCAGCGAACCTGCGACCTTAAAGGCCATTTCGGATGAGTCTACCGTATGGTAGCTACCATCGTAAACCTTGACGCGGAAGTCTACCACCTGACAACCGGCCAGAAAACCACGGGCTGCGGCTTCCTGCACGCCCTTGTCAATGGCGGGTATGTACTGGCGGGGCACAACGCCGCCCACAATGGCATCTTCAAACACATAGCCCGAACCACGGGGCAGGCCTTCCATTTCTATCCAGCAATCGCCAAACTGGCCGCGCCCGCCAGATTGCTTTTTGTGGCGTCCCTGTACCTGAATTTTGCCGCGCACGGTTTCGCGGTAAGGAACCTTGGGCGTTTTGAGGACTATATCCACCTTGAAACGACGCTTGGCCTTTTCTACCGAAAGCTCGATATGCAACTGCCCCATGCCTGAAAGCAGAATATCGCCAGATTCTTCGTCGCGGCCAAGGCGCAGGGTGATGTCTTCGTCCAGCAGGCGCTGCATGGCCGCATAAACCTTGTCTTCTTCCCCTTTTTCCTTGGGGGCCAAGGCATAGGTGATGAGCTGCGGGGGCAGGGCGGGCATAGGCAGGGCAAAGGGCGTTTTTTCGTCGCTCAGGGTGTCGCCCGTGCGGGTGTTTTTAAGTTTGGCAACAGCCACTATGGCACCGGGGCCCACTGGCTCCTTGCAGGGAGTTTGCGATTTGCCAAGAATGTACAGCAGGTTGCCAAGGCGTTCGTTGTCTTCCGTGCGCGAATTTTTCAGTGTTGCGTCACCGCTGATAGTGCCCGAAAGCACCCGCAGCAATGAAAGCTGCCCGGAAAATGGATCGGCCAGAGTTTTAAACACAAAGCAGGCCACCTGAGCGTTGGGATCAGGGGCGCGTTCTGCGCCGTCGTTGCTCACAAAGGCGGGCCGGTCAAGGGGCGAGGGCAGCAGAGCCTCAATGGCGGCCAGCACGGCATCGCCACCCTTGTTTTCAAGTGCCGAGCAAACCAGCACCGGCGTAAGCTCGCCCTTGATGACACCTGCACGCAGGCCTGTTTTAAGGTCTTCTTCTGCCAGAATGCCTTCTTCCAGATACTTTTCCATAAGAACTTCATCGCTTTCAGCGATGTTTTCTACGGTCACGTCGCGCAGCAGGCTAATGTCGTCGGCCAGAGCAGCGGGAATTTCGGCCTCGGCTGTGGCGCCATTATCGCCAAACATGCGGGCCTTGCCCGTCAGCACATCGGCCACGCCCACAAATGAATCGCCCTGACGGATGGGCAGCTGCAATACCACCGGCTTGACGTTAAGACCGGCAAGGCCGTCCAGTGCCATCTGAAAATCGGCGCGGTCACGGTCTATCTTATTGACCACCATAACGGCGGGCAGACCGGCTGCGCGAACAATGTTCCAGAATTTTTTGGCAAGGGGGCGCACACCGTCCACGGCGTCCAGTACAAAAATTACGCTGTCCACGCCCTTGAGCAGGCATTCCATATCGCCGGTAAAGTTGCCGTCGCCGGGAATATCCAGCAGAAAATGTCGATTTTTATTCCAGAGGTAGGTGGCGCAGGAGGGTTGGATGGAGCCGCGCCGGCGGATTTCTTCGGGCTCGTAGTCAAGGCTGGTGGTTCCGTCTTCTACAGCCCCCAGGCGATTCACCGCCCCTGCCTTGTACAGCAGCATCTCTGCCAGAGATGTTTTGCCGCAACCGCCGGTTCCGACGATGGCGAACGTGCGTTGCATTTCCAGTGGAGTAGGCATGGTTATCTCCCTTCGTAAGCGATATGGCGCGCCCTTGGCGGCCTGGTGAACGAAACTAGGGAAAGGAACAAGTCATCCATCTGCTATTGGTTTCCACGTTACAGGCTTGCGGCAAAAAAGGGAAGGGGCGGCGACTTTTGATGTAAGGCTTTGCGCTTGACAGCAAGGCCCACCGCTGTGACAGTTATATGGTTATACACTGGAGCAGGCGGAGGAAGCGGCCATGGCATTTTGGGAATGGGCCGCCGCTGGCGCGGTTTTTGTGGCAATGGTGGTCTTCTGCGTGCGCCGCATGAAGCGTGGTTTGACCACGCTTGAGGACGAGCGCGCCGAATGCCTTGAACGCATTCGCCAGATGGAAGAAAAAATTAAAGAAGATCAAAAAAATATGGCTTCCAGCGAGCACCTGCATATCGCCCGTGCCGGACTGGAGGATTTGTTGCGGCTGGCTGGCAATCCGGCAGATATATGGATCGAAGCTGTAGCCAGCGGGCTTGGTGAAGCGCAGGGCGAGGTTTTGGTGCTGCACCTGCCAGAGGGCGAGCTGCGCATCAGCCTGAGCATGCGCGAGCGTGAGCTTAAGGGCATGCGCAAGGTGGTCCACGGGCGCGGCAGCTGGCACCTGAGCGGCTTGGACGTAAATGAAGATTACACTGATCTTGTGCCGTTAATGCGTGCGGTAAGTGCCAGACTGGCACTCTACATGCGCGGTGCAGAGGGCGGTCAGGCTCCATTTTGCCCCTTGGGTGATCCTGCGGCAGATGTGCCGCCAGAGCTGCCCCATCTGGCGCGGCGTTTTACAAGCACCAGACCCGCACGGCCCCGGCGGCAGACTGTACGGCCCAGCGAGCAGGAGCGCACCGGCGATGTGCGTTTTGCCCGGCGCACACCGGGGCCCAAACCTGCCCCCAAGGCCAAGAGCCGGGGATAACAGTGCGCAGGTGATCTTGCCGCCTGTATATCGGGTGCGGCCAGTGTTGTCATAAATTTTGCTGCAAGGATAAAAAAAGCCGCCGCTGGGTGGTGCGGCGGCGCGGCTGCTAGGCGGTAAAGGTGAGGCTGCGAAACCAGTCAGGCACCGGTACCGGGCGTCCCTCTTTGTTGATGAGGGCGTGTTGGGTCATGCCCGTGGCGAGAAGTGTTGTCTTGTCCTCGTTCCATATCTCATATACAAAACGCATGGATGCGCGTCCCCATTCTGCAATGCCAGCGCGTACAAGCACAAGGTCGTCGTAGCGGGCAGATGAGCGGTAGCGGCACTGGGCCTCGCGCACAGGCAGGATAAGGCCTCTTTTTTCCACTTCGGCGTAGCTCATGCCGCAACGGCGAATATATTCGCTGCGCGCCCGCTCGAACAGGTGTAAATATTCTGCATAATACAGCACGCCCATGGTGTCGGTTTCTCCATACGACACACGGTGCGGCATCCAAATATCAGGGGTAGGAAATTGGTCATGCACGAAACGGCTCCTTGTTATGCGTTTTCCGGGCATTGTCGCAACAAATTTGCAGCGCGTACTGGTGGCATGCTGCGCAAGCTTTTGCCGCTGGCGCTCTGTCTGGCACTGTTTGCCTGCGCCAAGCAGGCCCCGCCGCCTGTGGTGGAAAGAACCCTGCCGCCAGTGGGATTTGAAAGCCCAGAATTTTTTGTGAACAACCTTGTTC
>CAYPRZ010000115.1:7001-8712 GCA_964413315.1 uncultured Desulfovibrio sp.
GTCAACAGCAAGCCCAAGGATGCCGTGGCCGTGCAGCGCCCCGGCCTTACTGTGACTTGGGGTGATATGGCCCGCACGCTTGAGCGGCTTCAGGAACTTTTGCCCCGGCTCGACAGCGAACCCAATCTGCTGCTTGAGAATTTTCGCTGGGTAGAGGTGACGGGCGGCATCAATTATTCTGGCTACTACGAGCCCGCTGTGAGGGCCAGCCGCACGCGTAAACCGGGATACACTCAGGCCATCTACAGTGTACCCCCTGATCTGAATTCGGTTATTGCCAAGCGCGGCCAGTATTATGACCGGCGCACCATTGAAGAAAAGCAGGTGCTGGCGGGCAAGGGGCTGGAACTGGCCTGGGCCGCTGACCCTGTGGACGTATTTTTTCTTGAAATTCAGGGCTCTGGCCGCCTGATCTTTGACGATGGCACGCAGGCCTACGTGAACTATGCCGGGCAGAACGGCCACAAGTACAAAAGCTCTGGCCGCATCATGCGCGAAAAACATCTGCTGCAACGCGGCGATATTTTTGAGCAGCGTGAGTGGTTCAAAAACAACCCCGGTCGTGTGCGCGAAATTCTCAACGACAATCCGAGCTATGTATTCTTTAAGTTTGGCACGCGTGGCCCCATGGGTGCCATGGGCTATCAGGTGGACGACTGGCTGACGCTTGCTACAGATAGAAGCTTTATACCCTTGGGCTCTATTGTGGCCTATGGTGTAAATATTCCTGACGAAACCAAGGGTAAGCTGCCCCTGCGCGGCATTGGTTTTGCCCAAGATGTGGGCGGGGCCATCAAGCGCAACCGCATTGATATTTTTTGCGGCGGCAACGACCGCGCAAACTACGTGGCCAGCCATCTGGACGCCAAAGGACCTGCTTGGGTACTGCTGCTGCGTTAGGTTATAGCGGTAAATACAATTGGGCCGAAGCGGTGTGTAGCTGCTTCGGCCTTTTTTATAGAAAAATTTCGCACATCCGAATATTTTTTGCTACGTATACCAGATAATTTGGCTTCAATTCCGAATATTTGCGAGAGTGGCAAGAACCATAATTGGGTTTGCCATGACTGTATTTGGCCAGAAAGGTATGTTCCTACTAATTAAAATTCTTGACTTATCTCTACTTATGGGTATTTCTCAAATTGTGCACTAGCAGCCTGTTCTTAATTGAACAACCCTGTTTCCGATTATGGGTTTGGGCGAAAGTGTACGGGAACTGCTTATCTGGGTTCCCCCTACTCCCTCCCTTGAGGCAGGAATAGTATTTCTGTCTCCCAGTCGGTTGCGACCCGCAGTGCTGTGAAGCGTGGCTCATTGTCACGGTTTTTTCAGAAACTGTGTTAGCTGCACTAAGTCTATGCCTACTCCACTGTATACGCATCGTTTCTTGCAGCACATCTTGAGCTGTTTGCACTGTTCAGACCACTCCCTTTCTACTACGCATCCTCGCGTTTGTTTATGGGGTTGCCAGATATTCTGGCGGCGCAAATAAACACGCATCAAAGTATCTGCCCGCCGCACCCGTTTTGTTGATAACGTTAGTTATTTACGGGTTTTTTGCGTGCCTGTAGCGTACAGAGGAGGCTATCACAATGAGCGGTAAAGTTTTTGAGTATATGGCGATCATGGATCGTATCAAATCGGTCACCCAGTGCAGAACCCAGCAGGAACTGGCACAGTTCTTTGATGTGTCACAGTCTTGTATTTCTGA
>CAYPRZ010000116.1:0-8663 GCA_964413315.1 uncultured Desulfovibrio sp.
CATGCCGCCGCCAGTGGATACAACGCAGCCGTGAGCGTGGGCATCTGTTACTACGCGCAGAGAAGTGCTTTCGCCTTGGCGAAAGCCGGGCCAGCCTTCAGCTTCCACAATTTGATCAACGCTTCGGCCAGCATTGTCCAGCAGATGCTGGTCAGTGTCGGCAAAAGGAAGCTTCAGCTTTTTGGCAAGGGCCTTACCAACGGTCGTCTTGCCGCATGCCCGTGCGCCCACAAGAAAAATAATGTCCATCTTGCCCCCTACAGAATCCTTACGCCGTCCTCTTCAACCAGCACCGTGTATTCCCAGCGAATACCGCCCCATCGCGGATAGTACAGGCCGGGCTCAACAGTCACCACCATGCCGGGCTCAAGTGTGCCCTCGGCACGGGGCGAGAGGCTGGGGGCTTCGTGCGTTTCAAGCCCAACACCGTGCCCCACCCCGTGGGTAAAGGCATTGGCCACGCCTGCCTTTTCAAAAACACTGTGTGCCAGCGCGTAGGCATCGCGCAGGGGCATGCCGGGGCGCATGCCTTCGATAGCCGCTGTCTGGGCCTGACGGGTGAGGTCGAGCGCGCGGCGGAACTCGTCCGTAGGGGCATCGCCTACCCAGAATGTGCGGGTCTGGTCAGAGCAGTAGTTGTCCACCCGGCAGCCCACATCTACTAGCACAGGGCAGTTGGTGGTAATGGTATCTTCACCGGGAATGGCGTGGGGCAAGGCGGCATTTCTGCCCACGGCTACAATGTTGGCAAAGGCCAGTTCCGAAGCGCCGTTTTCGCGAAAGAAGCGCTCGATAAGCCAGCTGATCTCAGCCTCTGTGTGGCCCGGTTCAAGTTGGCCTTCAACCCACTTCATGAGCTTGTGGTTGAGGGCAAAGGATTTTTCCAGCGCGGTTATCTCGCAGGGTTCCTTGATGCGGCGCAGGCGCTCGACCATGCCGTCGGCAGCCTGGCAGTGCAGGCCGGGGCCAGCCGCTGCAAGGCTGCGGGCAAAAGCCATGCTTATGCCTTGATATTCCAGCCCGATGCGGCTTCCGCAACGGCGCAGCAAGCCGTAGAGATCAAGGGTCGCGCCACCGCCGTAGATAAAGATGCGTTCTCTATCCCAGATGCGGGCGGCGGCATCGAGGTAGCGGGCGTCTGTGGCAAGCCAGTCGCGCCCGTCAGCGGTGATCACAAGCCGGCCCGCGCTTTCGTTAAACTGGGGATCGTGCAGTTCAAAGCCAGAAAGGTAAAACCTGTTGGCAGCCTGACTGATCAGCATGGCATCAAGGCCGCGTTCGCGCATGGCGCGGCGCAGCTTTTCACGGCGGCAAGCAAAAATTTCTGTCATAAAAAACTCCTGCTGGCAGCATACCCGGCACACGCCCTGCTGAAAAGTTGAAATTTAGGGGTGTTGAAGCAGACGGGGCACGCGTAAAAAAGAGCCTAGCAAATTGGACAATTGATACAAAAATTGTATATATTAGCAACAGGCAGGGAAGTATTCGGTCAGTTGACCTAGAACGCAACTAGGACTATATTTATAGACATGTCACAATCTACTTCGTGCGAGCTTGACGTCCTTGATCTGGTTCCTTTTGGTCAGACTGGCAACGAAAGCCGCTTTTTTGCGCTGCGCCTCTCCCGCCCCGACTGGACTCGGTGGCGGCCTGGTCAGTTTGTTATGATACGCCCCCGAAACTTCGGGTTAGATATCCCCTGGGCCCGTCCTCTTGGCATCTGCCACATGACCTCCAGACATATGATCTGCTTTTTTCAGGTGCGCGGCAAAGGCACGCGGCGCATGTCCGAGTTGCGCTCTGGTGACAAGGTGCGCGTGTGGGGGCCTTTGGGCAACGGATTTGCCGTTGAGCCCGATACCCCAACCCTGCTGCTGGCTGGCGGCATGGGCATAGTTCCCTTTGTGGGCTATGTGAGCGAGCATCCCAAACCTTGGAATATTTCCATGCTTTTTGGCCACCGCGAGCATATCAGTTGCTACCCGGTGGACAGCATCAACGAGCATGTGCCGCTCGACAGTCTGCGCGAGGCCGAATCGGGCGATCTGGATGATTTTATCTTTACCATTCAGGAGCGCATGAACGAGTACGCCGACCAAAAGGGTCTTGTTCTTGCCTGTGGCCCCACGCCCTTTATGCGCACCGTGCAGAAGTTTGCCGCCGACCTTGGTGTGCGCTGCCAGCTTTCGCTCGAAAACCGCATGGCTTGCGGTGTGGGCGCGTGCCTTGGCTGCGTGACCAAGACCACAGACGCATGGCCCGTTGAAGAAAAACGCGAGGGGCTCGTGCAGGTGTGCAACCACGGCCCTGTGTTCTGGTCGGATCAGGTAGAGCTGTAGCCTTACCTGTTCTTTTTTCGATTTCAGAAGCGACGATAAACGCCAGTTCGCGGCTTACGCCATGGTAACACGCGCCGCACCGCAATAGGTGGGCGCGTTTCAGCATGCGCGGCACGGCTTTCTGGCAAAGCCACGCATAAAAAGCCGGTTGCCGGCAATCTGGAGAATGCGGCATGGATCTTTCCGTCACGCTCAAGGGGCAGACACACGATCTGACCCTCAAGAACCCTGTGCTCACGGCTTCAGGTACTTTCGGCTACGGGCTCGAATTTGCCACCTATGGCGACCTAACAGCGCTGGGCGGCATGGTGGTCAAGGGGCTCTCGCTCTTGCCGCGCATGGGCAACGCAACCCCGCGTATTGTGGAAACCACAGCGGGCATGCTCAATGCCGTGGGGCTGCAAAACGACGGTGTGGAAAATTTTTGCAAAACCAAGCTGCCCCGTTTGCCTTGGCAGGAAACTGCCGTTATTGCCAATATCTATGCCGGTTCTGTTGATGAGTTTGCCGAGCTGGCAGCCCGCCTTAACGAAGAAGAAGGCGTGGCCGCGCTTGAGGTCAATGTTTCCTGCCCCAATGTAAAGGAAGGCGGCGTGCTGTTTGGGCAAGACCCGGCACTCGCGGCTCAGGTTACGGCAGCCGTGCGCCGCGCTGCTCCGGGCAAGCACGTGATGATCAAGCTCTCGCCCAACGTAACCGATATTGCCCTTATGGCCCGCAGCGTGGAAGATGCAGGCGCGGACAGCATTTCGTGCATCAACACTCTGCTGGGCATGGGCGTTGACCTGCACAGCCGCAAGCCCTCGCTGGCCAATGTTGTGGGCGGGCTTTCCGGCCCGGCCATCAAGCCTGTGGCCCTGCGCTGCGTGTGGCAGGTGGCCAAGGCCGTAAATATCCCCGTTGTTGGCATTGGCGGTATTGTAACAGCAGAAGACGCGCTGGAATTTATGCTGGTGGGAGCAAGTGCCGTGCAGGTGGGTACGGGCAACTTTATGCGGCCCGACTGCGCCTTTGCCTTGGCAGAAGAACTACCCCTTGCCTGTGAAAGGCTGGGCATCGACGACCTCGGCGCTTTTCGTGGCAGCCTGAACCTGGACTAACCATGTCGCTTACCGTTATTCCCGCCCGCTCCAAGCAGGAGTTTGCGCTGTTCATGGACCTGCCCTGGAGCCTCTATGAACACAGCCCCTTGTGGACACCGGCCCTCAAAAGTCAGGATGCTGAGCTGCTCACACCGGGCAAGCACCCCTTTTGGGAAAGCGCCCGCCGTGAGCTTTTTCTTGTCCTGCGCGATGACCGCCCCGTGGGCCGCATAGCCGCCATTGTGGACGAAAAGTACAATGCCTACGCCAATGAAAAGTGTGGGGCATTTGGCTTTTTTGAATGCACCAACGACCGCGAGGCTGCTCATGCCCTGCTGGACGCGGCACGCGACTGGCTGGCCGCTCAGGGCATGCGTTTTATGCGCGGGCCGCTAAACCCCTCTACCAACTATACCTGTGGTCTGTTGGTGCACGGTTTTGAGCTGGCCCCCACCATCATGATGCCTTGGAACCCGCCCTATTACGCAGAGCTGCTTGAAGGCTGGCATCTGCGCAAAGAGCAGGATCTTTTCGCCTACCTGATGGAGCGTTCAAGTTTCTCACCGCCAGAATGGCTCAATGATGAAGTGGCCCGCCTCAAAGCCGAGGGCAACTTTACCTGCCGCACATCCAGCAAGGCCACGCTGACCGAAGACATCCGCACCATGCTGGATCTGTACAAGGTTTCGTGGGCCAAAAACTGGGGATTTTCGCCCCTGTCAGACGGCGAGGCAGAGCAGCACGTCAAAGAGCTCAAGGGTGTTCTGGACCCGGAATTTTTTGTGCTCTTTTTCCACAACGGCGAGCCTGCGGCGGGCATGGTTGCCCTGCCCGATCTGGCACCCCTGTTGCGGCGGATAAAGGGCAAGCTGGGTATATCTACCTTGTGGCACTGGTGGCAGTCGCGCGCAGAAATTCGCGGCGGCTACCGCACGATTCTTTTCGGTATCCGGGAAGAATTTCGCCTTATGGGTCTGCCCCTGCTGCTGCTCGACTATATGATGGAAAAAGCCCGCCAGAATCCTAATTTTCAGTGGGTTGAAGGTTCGTGGGTGCTGGAAGACAACGTGCCCGTCAACGAACTGCTGGAAGATTTTTCGGGCCAGCTCACCAAGCGTTACCGCATCTATCGCCGGGAGATTCAGCCATGACCCTGACGGCAGGCAACAATATGGCCCCGCATCTGGCGGGAAAAAAAGTGCTGCTTACGGGCGGCACTGGTTTTGTGGGGCGTCATTTGCTGCCGCAGCTGCTGGCAGCGGGAGCAGAAGTTACCTGCCTTACGCGGGCGGTTTCGCGCACGGGGCACTTGCCGCAGGGTGTTGCCACGGCACAGGCCGACCTTACCACGGGCGCGGGGCTGGAACAGGCTCTGCAAGGCAAGGATGTGGTTATCCACATGGCGGCCCTGCTTTTTGGCCTTGGCTGGCAGGATTATTTGCGCGCCAACGTCCTTGCCGCACGCAGCATGGCCAGTGCGCTTACGCGCCTGTCTGCCCAAGGTGCGCTGGGCGATGGTTTTCGCTTTGTGCTGGTTTCAAGCCTTGCGGCCACTGGCCCCAGCGGCACGGCACCGGGGGTGAACGATGCCACGCCCGCAGCGCCTGTATCTGCCTACGGCTGGTCAAAAATGCTAACAGAACAGGTACTGGGCCGTGCCCTTGGGCAGAGCCTTGTAACCCTGCGCCCGCCCATCATTTATGGTTCTGGCGACAAGGGGCTGCTGCCAGTTTTCAAGGGTGTGCAAACGGCCGCCACGGCGGTGAGCCCCGGTGCGGGGCGCGAGTTTTATGTCAGTGCCGTGCACGCCACAGATATGGCGCAGGCCGTACTGTGCGCCTGCAAGCCCGAAGCCCATGGTGCTTACCACCTGAGCGACGGCGAGGCCTACACCATGTCTGACTTTTGCCGGGGCATGGGTGCTGCCATGGACAATGTACTGAAAAGAGCTCCGCGCAAGGTGCGTATCATACGCATTCCCTTGCCGGTGATGGCATGCACCGCCGGGCTTTTCACGGCCCTTGCCGTGGTGGCCGATGCTGTGGCCAACCGACTTGTGGGGCATGGACTGCGGCGCGCACCGTCATGGAATTTGGACAAATACCGAGAGGCCCGTCAGGCGGGGTGGCTGTGCGACAACAGCCGCATTTGCGCCGAACTGGGCTTTGTACCACGCGTGAACCTTGAGGCGGGTATGACCGAAGCCATCGAGGGCTACCGCCGAGAGGGCTGGTTGTGAAGATAACGATTCAGGAACTTTCCAAGGCATTTGGCGGCAGGGACATTCTTAGCAATTTCTCGCTGGAAGTAGATTCCGGCGTGCGTTTGTGCGTCTGTGGTCCCAACGGTACGGGCAAATCCACCATGCTGCGTCTGCTGGCAGGTGTGGAAAGCGCCGACGGCGGCAGGGTTATTTTGCCCAAGGGCTGCCGACTTGGTTTTGTGGAGCAGGAGCTTTCTGAATCTGCTCTGGAAACCCCGCTGCTAACCTACGTGCTCGACGTGTTGCACGACTGGAGCGATTTTTGGTCAGAATGGGAAGAAGCCGCAGCCGCTAAGGACGAGGCGCGCCTGACCTCTCTTATGCACCGGCAGGGCGAGCTTGAGGCGCTGTACGGCTACAACCCGGAACACCGGGCCAAGGCCGTGCTCTCTGGTCTTGGTTTTGCCGAAAGCAAGTGGAGCCGCACCCTGCGTGAACTTTCCGGCGGATGGCGAGAGCGCGCCAAGCTGGCCCGTGTGCTCACAGCCGGGGCCGACGTGCTGCTGCTTGACGAACCCACCAACCATCTGGACGTGGAAGCCGTGGAATGGCTGGAGTCGTTCCTTATGGACTTCAAGGGTGCGTTGGTCTTTGTGGCCCACGACCGTATCTTTATGGACAAGGTGGGTACGCACGTGCTGTACCTTGGCCTTTCCAAGCCTGTGTTCCGCAAGGCCACCTACACCCAGTTTCTGGCGCTTCAGGAAGAATACAATGCCCAGCGCGAGCGCGAGGCCCGCGCCCTCAAGGAAGACCTTGACCGCAAAATGGCCTTTGTGGAGCGGTTTCGCGCCAAAGCCACCAAGGCCCGGCAGGCTGGCTCGCGTCAGAAGATGGCAAAAAAGCTGGAAAAAGAGCTGGAAGATTACAGGCCAGAGCCCAAGCGTAAGGAACTGAATTTCAGTTGGCCCGAAGCCCCGCATTGCGAAAAGGTTGTGCTTTCAGCAGCTGATCTGGATTTTCGTTTTGAAGACGGCAAAACCATGTGGCCGCCGCTTACTTTTGCCCTGTACAGGGGGCAGCGGGTGGCTCTGGTGGGCCACAACGGCTGCGGCAAATCGACCCTTCTCAAGCTGCTGGCCGGTACGCTTGAGCGGCGTGCTGGCAATATGGTCACTGCCCCGCAGATGCGCATGGGCTACTACACCCAGCACCAAATGGACACCCTGCGCGGAGACACCACCGTGCTTGCCGAGCTGCGCCGCCTTTCTGATCCGCGTACAACTGAAGAAGAGCTCATGAGCGTGCTGGGCCTCTTTATGCTGGGGCAGGATTATTTTGACAGGCAGGTAAGCGCCCTTTCGGGCGGTGAAAAAAGCCGTCTTGTGCTTGCCACCCTGTTTTTGAAGCGTTGCAATTTTTTGCTGCTCGACGAACCCACCAACCACCTTGACCTTGAAAGCCGCGAAGCTCTTGTAAGCGCGCTGCAAAAGTTCAACGGAACCCTGCTCATGGTGGCCCACGACCGCTGGCTGCTCTCACAGGTGGGGGCAGAGGCATGGGAGCTCAACGAAAAAGGCCTCACGGTTTTTCCCAATTTTGCGGCATACGACGACAACCGCCGCGCCCGGCAGGGCAGCACGGGCGAAGACGAATTTGCACCCGCAGCCGTGGCCGGGCAGACCGGGGCGCGGGGCAAGCAGGCCGAAGTTCCGCTGGCTCAGCCTCTCTCGCGCGATGAGCAAAAGCGCATCAAGCGTGAGCAGGCCGACAAGCGCAATGCCCTGCACAAGGAGCTTAAGCCTTTGTTGAGCAGGTATGAGGCCCTTGAAACCGAGCTTGCCGCCGTGCTTGAAGAGCAGGGCACGGTGGAAGCCCAATTGGCAGACCCCGATGTTTACGCTGACCACGCGCGTTCAAGCGAGTTGCTCAAGACCTTTGAGGCTTGCAAACAACGTAGCGAGGCCATATTGGAAGAAATGACCGTCCTTGAAGACAACATGGCGGCCACGCGGGCCAAGTGGAACGTGGATCAGGAATAAACAAACGGCCCCATGCGGAGCAATCAATGCAGCATATAGAAGTAGCAGCTGGCATCATCTGGCGCGGTAAGAGGTTTTTGGCCAGCCAGCGGCTTAGCGACAAACCCTTAGAAGGATACTGGGAATTTCCCGGCGGCAAGCTTGAGGCAAGCGAAAGCCCCTTGGACGCGCTGAAGCGTGAACTGGCCGAAGAGCTAGGTATTGGCGTGCGTCAGGCTGTGTTTTGGAAAAGCCTTGATCACGAGTATGAAGAGCGCGGCTTTGGCGTGCGCATCTATTTTTTTCATGTGACCGAGTTTGCGGGCGAACCCTGCGGCGCGGAGGGGCAGAACCTGCGGTGGGTTGAACCGCAGGAGGCCTTTGCCCTTGGTTTTTTGCCAGCCGATGCAGTGGTGCTTGAAGAACTGGTGTCACGCCAGCCAAGCATTGTTTGAGCCCGCCCGATTACGCCGCAAGCAAGCCAGTAAAATTTGTTTTGGTATAAGGCCCGCCATGAGCGGGCTTTTTTTGTGCCCCGGCCTAATAAATGCCTTGGCAACCTGTGGAATAGTTTTGGCTAAAAAGGTAAACTAAAAGCAGTATAATCGAACTCGCCTATGCGGCAGGCATTTTCCAGATACTTTGGGAGAGGGTAAGCGAATGTTGCCAGCGCAAGGGCAGGCCGGAAGTACCGTGCCATGCCACCTAATCTCTGACAATCTACTTATAATGGGTATGCCGGGTGGAGATGCCTCATCGCGTCTTAAGCGAATGAGCGACTCTGCGTGTTGCAAAAGCCCGGCGGGTAGCACATGCGCATAAAGCATCTTTCCATTATTGTATGCGCAGCCATTGTGGGCCTGTTTATCCTTATTTCCTACATTACCTCTGAGCTTGTGGTTGTGCGCGGGGTGGATGCCATTGAGGGCAACGCCTCTAGCGAAAAAATGCGTCAGCTGCGCAACCATATCCTTTCCCAGCAGCATCAGATAGGCCACATCGCTTTAGACTGGGCCTG
>CAYPRZ010000117.1:0-8614 GCA_964413315.1 uncultured Desulfovibrio sp.
CCTGTCGACGGCGTGAAAGGCCGTTGTCCTGGGCCGGCTAGACGATGGGGACGCGAGTTGTTTTTTGGCTGGGCTGCAAGGACTCGAACCTTGATTAACGGAGTCAGAATCCGTCGTCCTGCCAATTGAACGACAGCCCAACGCGAGAAACGTGTATATGTGAAACAGGCGGGTAGTGTCAACAGAAAATCTGAAAAAAATTGTTTTTTCCCTTTTTTTAGTTTGGCAAGGAAAACGGAGTGTTCGAGAAGCAAAACGCAGGCGTGCAAAACCGTATGCTAGCATGTGAACCAATGCGCAGGTGTGCGCACTGGGATGCAAAGGGGGAGACCCGAAAATTTTGGCTTTTGAAGCCACCGAAACAGCTTTAGATTGCCGTTACTGGTTGTTATACTTTGGTCTTAAGCTTGACAATATCTTGCATACAGGTATGTTTTCGACAGGCATCAACGACCATTTGGCCGTAAAATAGGTGCTGCAAGTATCGGTTTCCAGCTGTTTCCGCGGCAAGACGCGTTTGTGACTGCTCTGTTCTTTATTGAACAAGGCAGGCTTTGACGCGTAGGTGTGGCTGGAGTTTGTTTGTTTAGCTTAACCTGTACGGAGGAGTTTGGGTATGGCATCAACAAAAGCCTTTAATGAAGATAAAGTAGCCCTGCTTATTGGCTGCTTTGTTTTCTTGATGGCCCTTGGCAAGTTTGCGGGGCTGGACCTGCTGGGCTGGGGCCTCAAGATGGGCATGTGGGTCAATAGCCCCATTGACTGCTGGAGCTCGGCCACCAAGGGCTTTTTGCCTGGCGTGGGCGCACTGCTCGCCAGCTATGCCTTTATTGCATCGGTTATGTCTGTGGGCATCGTGCTGATGAAGGGCAACGTGGGCAAGTTTTTGTACGGCTTTACGTGCATCTTCTTTATCGCCATTGCCTGCTATACCGTTGGCGCTAACGCCTACATTGCAGCCAACCCCACAGAAATCGCCAAACAGGGCATTTCTTGGTCGCTTGGCCTGAGCACCGAAGCTGGCCTTATTGTGGCCTTGGTTATGGGCATTCTGCTGGGCAACCTTACGCCCGGCTTTGCAGAATCACTGCGCGAAGCCTGCCGCCCCGAACTTTTTGTCAAGATCGCCATTGTTATTCTTGGCGCAGAACTTGGCGTTAAGGCTGCCGACGCTGCCGGTTTTGCTGGTCACGTTATTTTCCGAGGCCTGTGCGCCATTGTTGAAGCTTACTTGCTGTACTGGTCCGTTGTTTACTACGTGGCTCGTAAGTACTTCAAGTTCAACAAAGAATGGGCCGCGCCTTTGGCCTCTGGTATTTCCATTTGCGGCGTCTCGGCGGCCATTGCCACCGGCGGCGCCATCCGCGCCCGGCCTGTGGTGCCGATCATGGTTTCCTCGCTGGTCGTGGTGTTTACCTGCATCGAAATGCTCATTCTGCCCTTTATTGCCCAGCACTTCCTGTACACCGAACCCATGGTGGCCGGTGGCTGGATGGGCCTTGCCGTTAAGTCTGACGGCGGCGCCATCGCCAGCGGTGCCATCACCGAATCGCTGATTCTCTCCAAGATGGCTGGCCTCGGCACCAAGTGGGAACCAGGCTGGGTCGTGATGGTTACCACCACCGTCAAGATCTTCATCGACATGTTCATCGGCGTGTGGGCCCTTGTGCTGGCCTACATCTGGACCGCCAAGTTTGACAAAACCCGTGGCGAACGCACCATGACGTGGAGCGACGTTATGGATCGTTTCCCCCGCTTTGTGCTGGGTTACCTTGGCACGTTCCTGATTCTTCTGTTCGCGTGCTTGTCTTCGCCCGAACTGCACAAGCTCGGCAAGTCCATGTCCGGCGCCATCAACAGCTTCCGCGTCATGTTCTTCCTGCTTACCTTCTTCAGCATTGGTCTGGTTTCCAACTTCCGCAAGCTGAAGGAAGAAGGCATTGGCCGTCTGGCGGTCGTGTACGTTGTGTGCCTGTTCGGTTTCATCATCTGGGTGGGCCTGTTCATCTCCTACGCCTTCTTCCACGGCATGACCCCGCCTGTGATGGCTGGCTAGTTTAAGATACGGAGTAAATCATGGAAACGAAAAGCGAAGTGAAGCTTCACGAAGAAATCGAAAAGATGGAATACGAACCGCTGGATCCCGTTGAACTCAAGCTCGTGCACTGGAGCTGGGGCATCGGCGTGGCCCTGCTGGTTGTGCTCTTTGTCATCAGCAAGTTTGTGATGACCACGCACTAGACGTGCTTGACTGCCATTGATATGAACGCCGGGGAGGGTTGCCTCCCCGGCGCTTTTGTCTGCATGAGAGCCACAGCGATTAACGCAGCAGCCACGCGTCTGCGGTGCTGCTGGCGCACGGTTTGTGCTCTTGCGGAACTGATACCATTTGTCCGGCATCTGCTGGCGAAATTGAGCCAAGGATAAGGCTATGCCGCAATATCACCTGCGTTTTATGAAAGGCCCCAACTACACGCTGAATCTTGAATTTGAGGCGGTTGTTGAGGCGGCCTCGTTTGAAGAAGCCCTGAAGCCCCATACCGACTGGCCCATAACAGAGAGTTATGACCACGCCACTGCCACGGCTTGGAATCCGGGAACCTGCATGTACTATCAGGAAATGTGGGAAGCGGCCCTGTTGCCCGAAGGCGAGAGCAAGTAATGGCTGCGCGCTATGTTGTCAGCGCCTGTCTGGCGGGTGAACGTTGCCGCTATGATGCTGGCGACAATACATGCCCGCAGGTGGTGAGGCTGGTGGAAGAAGGCCGCGCCGTGCCCCTATGCCCCGAAGTGCTGGGCGGGCTTGAAACGCCGCGCAGCCCCTGCGAACGGGTGGGCAACCGGGTAATGAACCGCGATGGTCAGGATGTCACACTTGCCTTTGAGCAGGGCGCAGCCAAGGCCATAGAACTTGCCCGAAAGGAAGGCTGCACGGCGGCCATCATTAAAAGCCGTTCGCCTTCCTGCGGTTTTGGCCGCATTTATGACGGCAGCTTTAGCCATGTTTTTTGCGAAGGTGACGGCGTGTGGGCTGCCATGCTGCGGGGCGAGGGTTTTGAGCTGTTCAGTGAAGAATCGCTGCCCGACGAGTCCTAATACTATCTGACAATGTTTGGATGCAGCGGCATGCGTTGACGCTGTTGCCAGTCTGAATCGTGTAAGGCCGGACGTACCCCAATTACCACGGGCGCGTCCGGCCTTATATTTTACTCATTGGTTGGGCTGAACTGTGAAGTACACAGATGCCTGACGGGGGCTAGGCCGGAACTAGGCCGGAGCCATACCGGAGCCAAAACGGCTGCCAAACAGACGTTTTTTTATGCTGGCAAGCCAAACACGCTGCCTCAGTGCAATTACTCCGCTATAAGCTGGCAGTGTATGCCTCCCGGAGCAAGTTTTACCGGGTTCTCAATGTTCCATCTGTTGCTATGCCTTGGGGCTTGCCGTGGTTATGCCGCGTTCTTCAAGGGCAGCCACCACCTTGGTGCAAAATTCCGGCAGCAGTTTTTCGGCATCCGGGGTTAGCCCAACCTGCATGGTGTGGTAGTCAAAGGGTTGAAGGCCAAAAACAACGGCTTCCACGTCATGCCCGGCCATGCTGCATGTTATCAGCGTGTCCAGCAGGTCTGTCTGGTGCATAGAATCCCGAAAGCTCAGACTCTTGCGCAGGTCTTCGCCTTCAAGCATGTAAACAGTACCGGGTTTTTCCGGCCCCAGCACCACATCAAGCACCACCAGCGTGTCACAGTCCATCAGCGTGCTCATGAGCAGCAGCCCCTGCGTGCCGCCGTCTTCAAGGCGCACGTTTTCGGGCCATGTGTAGTTGGCTTGCAGATATTCCACGGCGCGCACGCCAAAGCCTTCGTCGGTCAGCAAAATGTTGCCGACGCCCATAATCATTACTCGTTTTTGTTCCACGGTGTGCTCTCAAGTGGGGGTTGCTGCATTGGTGCGTCCGCCTGTCACCGGCGTGTGTTACGCATATGTACAGTATGCCAAAATATTTGTGCCCGGTCTATTATGTTTGTGCTGTGGAGTGTAGTTGCCGTGCACTGGGCAATGGGGCAAAAGATACAGAGGCCATAAAAAAAGGCGGGGAAAACCCCGCCCTTTATCAATGCTTGATCAGTGCGTTTTACAGCACCTTGAACTTGTGCACTTCGTTGGTTTCTCCATCGATAACGTGCACAGCGCAAGCAATGCAGGGGTCGAAAGAGTGGATAGTGCGCAGGATTTCCACCGGGCGCTTGGGATCAGCCACGGGCGTGCCGATAAGAGCTTCTTCGGCAGCGCCGAGCAGGCCCTTGTTGCACCGCGGTCCAAGGTTCCAAGTGGTGGGCACGACGAGCTGGAAGTTGCCGATCTTGCCGTCTTCAATACGAATCCAGTGCGAAAGACCGCCACGGGGGGCGTCAAGGAAGCCCACACCCTTGGCATTGGCAGGTACGGCGTAGTCTTCGACGATCTGCTTGTCTTTGGCAATGTTGTTTTCGTATTCGTTGAGCCAGTTTTCGGTCTGCTGGGCGATAACCAAGGTCTGGATACCACGGGCAGCCGTGCGGCCCAAGGTGGAGAACAGAGCTTCGGGACCCACGTTAAGGGCCTTCAGCACGCCGTCCACAGCGGGCTTGATGGTTTTGTGGTTCTGGCCGTAGGCCACCAGTACCTGAGCGAGGGGGCCGGTTTCCATGGACTTTTCCGCGTAGCGGGGAGCCTTGAGCCAGGAATAACGGTCGGTGTCGCCCATCTTGGTGAAGTAGGGCTTGGTTTCGCCGTCGTAGGGGGTACGGGCCTTGTCGCCTTCGTACCAGCTATGACGCACGTGTTCTTCGATCTTGCTGGGGTCAAAGGCCTGCACAGCGCCGATCTTGCGATCATAGATGATGCCGGGCTTGTACCAGCGGCTATTGAGGTCGCGTTCGCCGCCAGCAGCGGGGAATTCGCCAAAAGCCATGAAGTTGTGCGTACCGCCAAGGGCAGCCCAGTCTTTATACTGGCCAGCCACCATAAGCAGGTCAGGAATGTAGACCTGTTCAATGAAGGTGCGGGCCTTCTTGTACAGTTCGCGGAATTCCTTGATGCGCTGGGGGGTCAGGGCTTCGTAACAGGTCACGCCGCCAGCAACGGTGAACTGGGTGTGCGGGTTTTTGGCACCGAACACGGCCATACCCTTGGCAATGTCCACCTGGGCGCGCAGGGCTTCCAGATAGTGGGCAGTGGCAACCAGGTTGGCTTCGGGTTCAAGGTAGTAGCTGGAATGCCCGCCGAGGAAGTAGGCATTGGTGAAGGGGCCGAGCTGGCCGCTTTCAATAAAGGTCTTCAGTTTGGCCTGCACGGCGGCAAAGTCTTCAGTCTTGGCCGGGCGGGGCGAAATGGACTGTGCAAGCTTGGCAGCCTTGGCCGGGTCGGCTTGCAGGGCGTTGGCCACGTCCACAAAGTCAAGCGCGTGCAGATGATAGAAATGCACCACGTGGTCATGCATGAACTGCATGGCCATGACAAGGTTACGGATATAGGTGGCGTTGGCCGGAATGGGCTTGTTAATGGCGTCTTCAAGTGCGCGGGTAGAGGCAAGGGCGTGCGTGTATGTGCAGACGCCGCAGGTGCGCTGGGTGAAGTGCTGAGCGTCGCGAGGATCGCGGCCCTTCAGGATAACTTCAAGACCACGGTAAAGCGTACCACAGCTGCGGGCGTCTTTAATTTTGCCGCCTTCAACTTCGACTTCAATACGCAGATGCCCTTCGATGCGGGTCAGCGGGTCCACTACAATGGGCCCGGTGTAGCTGCTCTGGGGCGTTTGTTTGATCTGGCTCATGATTCCCCCTAGTTCTGGTAGAACGGCGACATTTCGTCCCAGAAACCGGGTTCACTGCAACCAATGCAGGGATGCCCGGCAGCCACCGGCCAGTTGGTCTCGTTGAAGAGAACCTTGGGACAGTTGTTGTACGTCTGCGGGCCTTTGCAGCCCACTTCGTAAAGGCACCAGCCCTTGCGCGCTTCTTCTGAATTGAAGGAGGGAGCAAACTGGCCGGCGTCGAAGTGCTTGCGGCGTTCGCAAAGGTCGTGGACGCTCTGGCCGAAGAACATGAGCGGGCGGCCCAGTTCGTCGAGTTCGATCTTCTGGCCCTGCAAAAAGGCCACAAGAGCGCCTACCATGTTGAGGGGGTTGGGGGGGCAGCCGGGAATGTTGATACCCTTCACGCCCAGGCTGGCGAAACATTCGTTCACGCCCTTGGCACCGGTGGGGTTGGGCTTGGCAGCCTGAACGCCGCCGTAGCAGGCACAGGTACCAATGTTGACCACGGCCTTGGCCTTGGGCAAAATTTCTTTGCAGATGTCGTACATGGTATGGCCGCCAATATAGCCATACTTGTTGTCCATGCCCGTAGGAATGGCACCTTCGACCATACAGACAAAGCCATTGGGGTTTTCCACGGCGGCATGCAGGGCTTGTTCGGCGGCTTCACCGGCGGCGGCCATGATGGTTTCGTGGTAGTCAAGAGAAATGGTGTCAAGGATGACGGCATCAATGAAGGGCTTGTAGGTGCGCAGCAGCGCTTCAGAACAGCCTGTACATTCTGCGGCGTGCAAATACACCACCGAAGGCCGACGTCCGGTCAGCGCAGCGGCCACTTCGGAAGCGAACGAGGGGCCAAAGCCCATCGTCACAGCAACCGCCGTGCAGAATTTCATGAAGTCACGGCGGCTTATGCCCTGGCGCTCTAAACGCTCTTCTCCGCCTTTTTTGCCCAGACCCACGGCAATACGCATAATAGCCTCCTGGCAAAAGTGAGTGAAAGGCTTTCGTTCGGGCCCTGCCACAGGGCCCGTTTGCGGCGCAACAAAATTACGCCAACTCCGCGTCAAGACAGCGGCGCAACGTAGTACGAGGCCGCGCTATCGGCGGCGCTGTCAGCTAACGAAAATCAGCAACTCTGGCGGTGCGTTACTGCGATTTTTTAAATGACATTCCCCAAGAGTGCCACACGCCGCAAGGCGACCACCTGCTTCTTAGAATCTTATACTTCTACATGCAAACGGTCAATAGGAAGAACTTTTTTTTGTTCTCTCTTCATTAGCCGTATAGGGGGCTTGTGTGCATAGCTAGGGTGGTTGCCTAGCCCCTTGGCTTGCGCTAGGGTGCGTTGATTGCGCGGCCAAAAAGCCAAAAAGCGCGGCATTTTCCAACACCAGCACAGCAGAGGACGGCATGAAAACGGAATCTCTTTGTCTGCACGCGGGCTACAAACCGGGCAATGGCGAGCCCAGAGTTGTGCCCATAGTGCAGAGCACCACCTTCAAATACTCCACCACCGCCGAAGTGGCGAAACTTTTTGACCTTGCCGAGGCTGGCTTTTTTTACTCCCGCCTTGGCAACCCCACGGTGGATGCCGTGGAGCAGAAAATTGCCGCGCTTGAAGGCGGCGTTGGTGCGCTGTGCACATCTTCTGGTCAGGCCGCAAGCATGCTTTCGCTGCTCAATGTGGCTCAAAGCGGAGACCATGTGGTTAGCGCCGCCAGCATTTACGGCGGTACGTTCAATCTTTTTGCCGTTACGCTCAAAAAACTGGGTATAGAAGTTACCTTTGTAGACCAGAACGCCTCTGACGCCGAGCTGGAAAAGGCCTTTCGCCCCAACACCCGCGCTGTGTTCGGCGAAACGCTCTCCAACCCCTCCATGGACGTGCTGGATATCGAGCGTTTTGCCAATCTGGCCCACAAGCACAGGCTGCCCCTGATCATAGACAATACCTTTGCACCCATACTTTGCCGCCCCTTTGAATTTGGAGCCGACATTGTGGTGCACTCCACCACCAAGTACATGGACGGCCACGCCCTTCAGGTGGGCGGCGTTATTGTAGACAGCGGCAACTTTGACTGGGCATCTGGCAAATTTCCCGAATTTACCGAGCCTGATCCCTCCTACCATGGCTTGGTGTACGCCGAGGCCTTTGGCAAGGCCGCCTATATCGTCAAGGCCCGCGTGCAGCTCATGCGCGACATGGGCTGCTGCCAGAGTGCTCAGGGTGCCTTTTACATCAATCAGGGCCTCGAAACCCTGCCCCTGCGTATGGAACGCCACTGCCGCAACGCTGAAACCGTGGCAGAATTCCTCGCTAAGCACCCCGCAGTGGAATCCGTCAATTATCCCCGTCTGCCCGGACATCCGCAAAAAGCTCTGGTCGACAAATACCTGCCCAATGGATGCAGCGGCGTAATCTCCCTTTCCCTCAAAGGAGGCCGCGAGGCCGGTGCGCGCTTTATCGACAACCTCAAAATGATTTCGCTTCAGGTGCACGTGGCCGACATTCGCACCTGCGTGCTGCACCCCGCCAGCTCCACCCACCGCCAGCTGACCGACGAACAGCTGCGTGAAGCCGGTATCACCCCCGGCATGGTACGCCTCTCTGTGGGCGTGGAGCATGTGGACGATATTATCGCCGATCTCGACCAAGCCCTTACGCGCTAAGGTCTTTTTGGTCGCTGATTGCGTCAGGCGGGCTTTCTGTTTGGCTCATGCACGTTTGTGTGCTCTCCCAGCGCAGAAAGCCCGCCTTGCGCGCTAAGGTCTTTTTGGTCGCTGACTGCGTCAGGCGGGCTTTCTGTTTGGGTC
>CAYPRZ010000118.1:0-8604 GCA_964413315.1 uncultured Desulfovibrio sp.
AAACGGGTTTTCTGGCCCAACTAGTGGGGCGCACGGGTTTTGTGCTTGGCAACGAGCCCTCGCCCACCCGGCTTGGCACATTGCGGGCCAACCTGCATCAACTCAATCTCATTCCGGCGGCCACCTGCTCGTACAGTGGCGATGCCCTGCCCCTGCGCCCCGGCTCGTGGGACAATATTTTGCTGGATCCGCCGTGCTCCGGCTGGGGAACGGCAGAAAAACATCCGCAGGTGCTCAAGCTCTGGCAGGGCGACAAGCTCGACAGTCTTACAGGGCTGCAAAGGCGGCTGTTGCGCCACGCGGCCTCGCTGCTGCGCCCCGGCGGCAGGCTGGTGTATTCCACCTGCACGACCAATGTGGATGAAAACGAGGCGCAGGTGCGCTTTGCCGAAGAAGAGCTGGGGCTGGAAAGGGTTCTCCTTGAGCCTTTTGCCGGTTTTGTGTGGGAAGAACTGCCCGGCGGTGAAGGCACCCTGCGCGTAGACGGCGCACGCTCACAGGCTCAAGGCTTTTACGTGGCCCTGCTGCGCAAACCCGGCCAGCCGGATGCGGCTGATTTTATGGCGAATACCGCCCCTCTGAACCAAGGCGATGGGGCAAGGGGCGATGGGGCAAGGGCCGCTGTTGCCCCCTACGCCAGCCTGCAAAATGATTTTAGGCCAGCGCCACGCGCCGGAAAATCCGGCGGGCGCAATCGGGGCAGCAACCCGGCCCGGCAGGAACGCCCCTTGGGCAGCCCCCTGCCTCTGGAAAGTCTTGCCTCTTCTACCTGTGATCCCGCCCTGCTGCCGCCGGGGCAGGCCGTGCTGTACGGCGATTTTGTGCGTTTTGTGCCGCCCCACGCTGCGGCGCTTATTCCCGCCAATTGTGTCTGGCAGGGGGCCCTGCTTGGCAAGCTTGGCGGCGGGCTGCTGGATGCCGCGCCGCGCCTGCGCGTGCTTATGCCGCAAAAGCCGGAAGACGCTACAGCCGCCAGCCTTGTGCTGGAGGATGTGGCCGACATTACGGCCCTGCTGAGCGGCCAGAGCCGACAGACAGGCCTTGCCGGGCGCGATGCCGCCCTGTGGTGGCGCAATCTGCCGCTGGGGCGTGTGGTGCTCAAGCAGGGCAGGGTAGTGGCCAGCTTTAAATAGAAATTAGAGGGCCGTGGGGTTAAAACCACGGCCCTTTTTTCATGCTGCTGAAAATGGCGATCAGTCGTTTTGGAAGATCGCTGGCAATCCAATAAGTTATTTTTTATCCGCAGCCAACATGCGGCGGCCCCAAACCGCCTGCCCCAGCGAGAGCCCGCCATCTCCGGGGGGCAGCTCGTGGTGGGTCAGGGCGGCAAGCCCCTGCTCGGCCAATGCCAGCGGGAGCAACCGCGCCAGCGTGGCGTTTTGCAGTACGCCGCCGCTCAGGCCCACAGCCGTTACGCCAAGCTTGCGAGCGGCCCGACCAGCCATGGCTGCCAGCGCCCGCGCAAGGCTCAGGTGAAAGCGCGCCGCAGCTTCGTTTGCATCCATTCCCTGCGCCTGAGCCTGCACCACATGGGCAAACAGACCCGCGCTGTCCATTTCAAGCAATCCCTGTCTGTTGGCAATGCCCACGGGCCAGATGAGCCGGGCCATAACCTTGCCGTTCGCAGTGCCTTGCAGTGCGTCATTTATGGAACCAGTCGCCCTGTTGGCGGCGTCTTCCAGCCGTATGGCCGCCTGACCTTCATAGCTGGTGCTGAGGCACAAGCCCAATTGTGCGGCTACAGCGTCAAAGAGCCGCCCGCAACTGGATGTGGCGGGGCAGTTGATGTTGCGGCGAAGCATCTCCGCCACTGCGTCAGAAGCCTGTGCTTGTTCCGGCTGCCACAAATGCAGCGGCGGGATCGCGTTGCCCTCCTGCTTGCAGAGCGTGTGCAGGGCTTGAGCAATACGCCAGGGCTGGCGCACGGCGGCGTCACCTCCCGGCAGGGCAAAGGGGGCAAGCCGCCCCATCCGTTGCCAGCGGGGGGCATCCAGTTCCATAAACAGCAATTCGCCGCCCCATACGGTGCCATCGTCGCCCAGTCCCGTGCCGTCGAGGCAGAGGGCCAGCGCCGGGCCGAAGTGGCTGTTTTCTGCCAGCACGGCAGCCGCGTGGGCTGCGTGGTGCTGCAAACGCCACAGGGGTATGCCCTCGCGCTGGGCGCGGGCCTCGGCATAGCGGGTGGAAAGAAAATCGGGATGCGCGTCGCACACCAAGGCTTCTGGGCGTACTTCCAGCAGTTTTTCGAGGTGGGCGGCAACTTCTTCATAAAAAGCGAGGGTGGCCGGGTTTTCCAGATCGCCGATGTGCTGGCCCACAAAGGCCTCGGCCCCGCGCGTGAGGCACATTGTAGCCTTGAGCTCGGCCCCGGTTCCCATCACGCAAGGGGCGTTTTGCTCTGACTGTGGCAAAAAAACCGGGCGGGGCACGTAACCACGCGCCCGCCTGTAGAACAGCGGTTCTGAAAGCAGGTTTGCGCGGTTGGGACTTGCCGTTGCCGCCGCCTCAGCCCCGGCAGCGGGCAGACGGGGCTGAAGGGTTACCACACTGTCGTCCACGCGCACCAGAATATCGCGGTCGTGCAAAAGCCACGCATCGGCCAGATGCTCCAGCCGGTTGAGGGCCTCGCGGTTGCCAAGGCAGATGGGCTCGCCCCCGGCATTGGCCGAGGTCATAACCATTACCGGCGGCAGGGGCGAACATTGGGCCAACTGGTCAAAAAGAACAGCGTGCAGGGGCGTGTAGGGCAGCATAATGCCCACCTTGCCCGTATCGGGCGCGACCTCTGGCGGCAGCCACGCGGGGTTGCCAGCAGTTGGCTCCGTATTCTGGGGCATGTGGCACGGGCAGAGAACAACAGGTTTTTCCGGGCTTTGCAACAGGGCCTCATGCTCTGGGGTGAGGGCGCACAGGGCGCTGGCCGTGGCAAGGTCGCCCACCATGAGGGCCAGCGGCTTGTGCGGGCGGTTTTTGCGCCGCCGCAGCTCTTGCAGACTTTGGGCATTGCGTGCATCGCAGGCCAGCTGAAAGCCCCCCAGACCCTTGAGCGCAAGAATTTTTCCTTGGCGCAGGGTTTGTACGGCCTT
This sequence comes from uncultured Desulfovibrio sp., assembly GCA_964413315.1. Taxonomy (GTDB): domain Bacteria; phylum Desulfobacterota; class Desulfovibrionia; order Desulfovibrionales; family Desulfovibrionaceae; genus Desulfovibrio. The sequence continues at coordinate 3,087 of CAYPRZ010000118.1, forward strand.
TGTGAGTGCAGTGTGCATGTTGTCGTCTGTGGGGGCGGTGTGCCCATCGCGGGCCGCCGCCGCATCCACAAACCACAGGCGCGGGCCGCACACCGGGCAGGCCACGGGCTGGGCGTGAAAGCGCCTGTCTGCGGGATTGGCATATTCTGCGGCACACTGCGGGCAGAGCGGAAAGCAGCTCATGGAAGTAACCGCACGGTCATAGGGGATAGACCGCGTAATGGTGTAGCGCGGGCCGCAGTTGGTGCAGTTGGTAAAGGCGTAGTTGTGGCGCGGATTGGCCGGATCGTGCATATCTGCCAGACAATCGGCGCACACGCTCATGTCCGGGCTCACCAGCACGCTGTGCCCCGGCTCTCCAGAGCTGGAAACAATGCGGAAGTCTTTTTCTCCATCCATTGCGGGCAGGTCGTGTTCCACCACGCCGGTGAGCCGTGCCAGCGGGGGCAGTTCTGAGCGCAGGCGCTGGCCAAAACGGCGCACTTCCTCATCTGGGCCTTGCAGCTCCATACGCACGCCCTCAGATGTGTTGCCCACTGTGCCGGTAAGGCCGCCCTCTGCGGCAAGACGGTAGACAAAGGGGCGAAATCCCACGCCCTGCACCTGCCCGGAGGCCACAAAGGCCCTTCTTACTGTTAGCTGTGTGCTCATGGTTCAAGCATAGCGCAAAGAGGCAAATGTGTCAGCAGGGCGACTGTGCGGGCGCTCAATTGCGCATGATTGCTTGCGAGGGTACGTGCTTTTCGGTATTTAGTGGGTTGCCTGCCGCCACGTCATCCTGCCAGAGCGGCATCCAACCCGGCAAATCCGGCAATCAGGAGTGTCTATGCCCCCCGTGCGTACCATTGGTTCTCGCATCCGTGGATTCCGCGAAGAACGTGAAGTGGATCTGCAAACCCTTTCCCAGAATACGGGCCTTTCAGAAGACTATCTTGAAAAGCTGGAATCAGACGCGATCTACCCCTGTATCGGTCCCCTGCAAAAGGTGGCCCGCGCCCTTGGCGTGCGTCTTGGTACGTTTCTGGACGACCAGTTTTCGCGTGATCCTGTTGTGAGCAGCCTCAACCCCGAAGCAGAAGCCGACGAAGCCCTGCACACGGGCCGCGTGCCCCGCCCCAGCTACACCTATCATGCGCTGGCAAAGGGCAAAAACGACCGCAACATGGAGCCCTTCCACATCCGCATTTTTCCCGACAACGGCGAGCGCAAGACCACCTCGCATCAGGGCGAGGAATTTATTTGCGTGCTCAAGGGCGAGCTGCTTGTGGTCTATGGGCGCGAAACCCATGTGCTCAAACCCGGCGAAACTATCTATTACAACTCCATTGTGCCGCACTATGTGGGCGCAGCGGGTGACGAACCCGTGGAATTTCTGGCCGTGACATACAATCCTTAAGGCGCGGGTAAAGCCCTTCAGACAGCAAAACAGGCTATCAGCGGCACAACTGCCGCCGCACGTCTTTGGGAGGATGCATGGAAGAAAAAGTTCGTGAGCGTCAGGCGCAGTTTGAACTGCGCGAATGGACATTGGGGCAGGTGCTCGACCACACTGTTGAGCGGTTTCCTGACAATGAGGCACTGGTTTACCCTGACCGCAACTATCGGCAGACATGGAGCGAATTTGGCGCTCTGGTAGACGACTTCGCCAAGGGGCTCATGGCGCTTGGCGTGCAAAAAGGCGAAAAGGTGGCGGTGTGGGCCACCAACGTGCCGTACTGGGTTGCCTTGCAGTTTGCCACGGCAAAGATTGGCGCGGTGCTTATTACGGTAAACACCAACTACCGCGAGCACGAGCTGCGCTATCTGCTTACGCACTCTGAGTGTGAAAATATTTTTCTCATCGACAGCGTGCGTGACCACGATTACCTCGACACGCTGTACCGCATTGCGCCAGAGCTGCGCTTGCAGTCGCGCGACAGGCTGGTGTGCAAAAGCCTGCCGCACCTCAAGCGCGTGTGCTTTTTGGGGGCCGAAAAGCACCGTGGCATGTACTCTGTGCCCGAAATCCTTTCGCTCTCCGTTATGGTGGACGATACGGAATACGCTGCCCGTCAGGCCCAGCTGCAACCGTGGGATGTCATCAACATGCAGTACACGTCGGGAACCACGGGTTTTCCGCGTGGCGTCATGCTGACCCATGTGGGCGTGGGGCTTAACGGCTACTGGATTGGCCGTCATCAGAATTTCAGCCCCAACGACCGTGTGTGCCTGCCCGTGCCGCTGTTCCACTGCTTTGGCTGCGTGCTGGGCGTTTCGGCTGCTGTAAACCACGGCGCCACCATGGTTATTCTTGAATCGTTCAATGCCCTCAAGGTGCTGGCTGCGCTCGACAGCGAGCGTTGCACCGCCGTGTACGGCGTGCCCACCATGTTTTTGGCCGAGCTGGAACACCCCATGTTCAAGCGCTTCGACCTTTCAAACATGCGCACGGGCATCATGGCGGGTTCGGTATGCCCCGAACCGCTTATGCGCCGCGTGGTAGAAGACATGAATATGAAGGAAATAACCATCTGCTATGGCCTTACCGAGGCCTCGCCGGTTATGACCCAGTCAGACATCCACGATCCGCTGCCTTTGCGCTGCGAAACCGTGGGCTGCGCCATGCCCGGCATTGAGGTGCGCGTGGGCGACCCCGATACCTGCGAGGAACTGCCGCGCGGTGAGGTGGGCGAAATTCTGTGCCGTGGCTACAATGTGATGAAGGGCTACTACAATATGCCCGACCACACGGCCAAGGCCATCAGCCCCGATGGCTGGCTGCATTCCGGCGACCTTGGCGTTATGGATGAAGACGGCTACCTGCGGGTGACCGGGCGCATCAAGGACATGATTATTCGCGGTGGCGAAAACATCTACCCCCGCGAGGTGGAAGAGTTCCTCATGGGCATGCCCGGCGTGCTGGACGTGCAGGTTGTGGCTGTTCCCAGCCGTAAATACGGCGAGGAAGTGGCCGCGTTTATTATTCCCCGGCCCGGTGTGGAGATTTTGCCCGAAGATGTGCGTGATTTTTGCCGGGGCAAGGTTTCCTGGTATAAAATCCCCAAATACATCAAGACGGTAACGGGTTTCCCGCTGACAGCCAGCGGCAAAATTCAGAAGTTCAAGCTGCGCGAAGAAGCGGCCGAGCTCTGGCCAGAGCCCATGCAGCGCTGATTCTGGCGGCCACATCCTCTTGCGGGGTGTGGCCGCAACTGTTTTTTGGGGCATGGCCGTGCGTGTCTGCTGCTGTGTATGAGCAAGGGCAGCATGCGCACAGGTATGTGTGCCGCACAGCCGCTTGAACAGGGCCTTTGCAAGGCTGTGTACTATTTCTTTTTGGAAGAGTATGACATGCCCTGTGCGGGGTTGAGGACACCATGCCAAAGTCAGCCAGCATTTTTCCTTCCTGACTGGGCAATGCCCCCACAACTGCAATCACTCCAAAAGCAAACCCCAATCAATCCAAAGAGTATCCATGAGTAATCAAGATTTATCGCCGAATGCCGAAGCGCCCCTGTCCATGTCTGGCGAGAGCGCGACAATCCATATGCCCGAAGCGCAGTCAGCAGCCGCGGCACAGCCCGTAGCAATGGCCAGTGGTGCGCCAAATGGCGCGGCCGTAGCAACGGCGGGCTGCACCTGCCCGCTGGCGCAGGTTCCTGCCAACGTGTGGAAAGATCTTTTGCGCCGTCCGTTCCGCAAGCGGCACCCCATAATTTTCTGGGGGCTTATTCTGCTGCTGGCCGTGGGCATTGGCCTGTTTGGGGCCGCCCTTGGCAGCAACGGGCTCATGGGCGGCAAGCGCATGGCTCTGGTTTCTGTTTCTGGCCCCATCATGGATGCGGAATCCACACTGGAATGGATCCGCAAGGTAGAGCGCGACCCATCTGTGGCGGGGGTGCTGTTGCGGGTCGATTCGCCCGGCGGCGGCGCGGCAGCCTCGCAGGAGCTGTACAATGCCCTGACGGCGCTTGCGCAAAAAAAGCCCGTGGCCGTCAGCATGGGGTCGTTGGCCGCTTCGGGCGGGTTGATGGTGAGCATGGCGGGCACGCGTGTGTTTGCCAACGCCTCCACAGTAACGGGCTCCATTGGCGTGCGCATGGATATTCCACAGTTGCAGGGACTTATGGGCAAAATAGGTGTGGGGCAAGAAACCATAACCACAGCGCCCTTCAAGGACGCGGGTTCTTACATGCGGCCCCTGAACCCCGACCAGCGCGAGTATTTTAAAAAAGTGCTCGACGACATGCACCAGCAGTTTGTGGACATTGTGGCCCAAGGCCGTCACATGGAGCATGCACGGGCGGCAGCCTTGGCCAGCGGTAAAATTTTTACCGGGCGCGAAGCTGTTCAGCTTGGTCTGGTTGACGAACTGGGGGGGCAGGAAACAGCCTTGGCATGGCTTTCTGCACAGTGCGGAGTGCCGGTTGAGCGCAAGCTTTTGTCGCGTCCCAAGGAGGACAACTGGCTGCCGCGTGGGCTCAAGACCTTGTTGGGCGTAGATTTGAGCGCCCTTGGCAGCCTGACAGCCAACGAGCCGGTATTTCTTTACCAGTTTTAGTGCTGGCGTGGGCCCAATTGGGGCTGCCCTGCCGCCAGTGCCAAAGGTTTGCCTTGAGGTGCAAGCCTTGGCGGCATGTTGCAGGGTGCTGATGTAAAAAGTAAGTATGCCGTGGCATTATGCGCAAGGCGGGGGGGCTGTTGTGGACAGCTGCCCCTGCTTGTGCAAAAATATGGCCCGAAAATTCACGCGTGGTACGCGGCTGTTTGAAGGAGTCATTGTCAATGAAATATGCGCTGTTGGGTTGCATGGTAGCCTGTATGCTGTTGTTGGGCCTGAGCGGATCGGCGGTGGCGGCGGAAAAAAAATTCAACCACTACAGTATGGACCTGCCGAACAAGTGCACTGCTCTTGAAAAAGAAGGCATTGTAACGGTTTCGTGCGGGCAGGATTCGTTTTTTTCCATCGGTATTTTTACCAAGGCAGAAACCGGGGGCCTGACTGCAAAGCAGTTTGCCGAAAAGCACTCGGCGCGGCTTAAGGGCACTGCCCCCGCCAAGGCCGACGACGGCGGCGGTTGGACGTTTCAGGCCAAGTCCGGCAAGGTGAACACACACGCGGATGTGTCCTCTGAGGGCGATCTGACCATGCTGTTTGTCAGCGATGTGAGCGACACAGACTGGCCCGAAGCTTTACAAAGGGCCTATGATTCGCTGCGCGGCGCAGATGATGCCGCCGATGCCCTGATCCAGAAGTCGCTTTTTGAGCGCGAATAGTACGGGTGGCGGTGCAGACCTGTGCACAAAAAAACGGCCCCGCTGGCTTGTCCGGTGGGGCTTTTGCTTTGGCTGTGATGACTGGGTTTGTGTGTTTTGTGGTGGGGTAGGGGGTGTTGCGAGAGTGCCTGCTTGCAACGTTGTTAGCTCAGTCGGAATCGTCATTCGGCATCATCAACGCTGCACTGGCCGCAATCAACCTTGTTGCGCCCGCTGTTCTTGGCTCGGAAAAGAGCCTTATCGGCCACCCGGATCAGTTCTT
>CAYPRZ010000119.1:0-8567 GCA_964413315.1 uncultured Desulfovibrio sp.
AACCACAGGGGTTTCAAAAAGTGCAGGCGGCAGGTTTCGCCCTGCTGCGGGCCACGGGCATAGCGCCCTTTTTGCACGCGCACGCTCTGTTCGCCCACGCGAACCTGATAATCAAGCTGCTCACCAAGAAAGGTGCGCCGTTCTACGATTCCCGGCACGCCCCCTTCATCGACAAAATCAATCTCGTTGGGCCGACTGGCAATAATGCCCCGCCCGGCGTTCACAATCTGGGCATCCGGCACGCACCCAGCGGGGAAGGGAGCGCTCGCGCCTTCCATCTGCATGTGGGTGGGCGTGAGTGATATTTCTGTAAAATTTGAAAGTCCTAAAAAACTGAACACAAAACGGTTGGCGGGCTGCGTGTAGACCTCCAGCGGCGAGCCCACCTGCTGCACCACGCCGTTTTTCATCACCAGTATGCGGTCAGAGAGCGCCATGGCTTCTGACTGGTCGTGGGTCACATACATGATGGAGAAGCCGTAGATTTTTTGCAGCTCTTTGATTTCAAAGCGCATTTCTTCGCGCAGATGCGGGTCAAGGCTTGAGAGCGGCTCGTCAAGCAGCATGACAGAAGGATTGATGGCCAGCGCCCGTGCCAGAGCCACGCGCTGTTTGCCGCCGCCAGAGAGATCAGCCGGGCTTTGTTGCGCCACGCCAAGCAGATTGGTGTGTTGCAGGGCCTCGGTGGTGCGCTTGTGCAGCTCTGCCGCGCCAATTTTTTTGATGCGCAAAGGAAAGGCCACATTTTCGTACACGCTCATGTGCGGCCACACGGCAAAAGCCTGAAAAACCATGCCGAAATCGCGCTTTTCTGGCGGCATATAATACTTTTTGCTGCTGGACGAAAGCAGCTTGCCGTTTACGCTGATCTCGCCTTCGTCCAGGTCTTCAAAGCCCGCCACCATGCGCAGGGTTGTGGTTTTGCCGCAGCCAGAAGGCCCCAGCATGGAAAAACACTCACCGTCGCCTATTTCGAGGTTCAGGCAAGAAACAGCCTTAACCTTGCCAAAGTACTTGGTAACATTGCTCAGTGAAATGGACATGATCAGGCCTGCCTAGACTTGGCAAAGTGGTTGATGATGCTTTGGCCGGTCACAATAAGAATAAGCGCAATACCCGCCAGAGCCGCCGAGGTCACGGTTTCGCCGTCTTCATTGAGAGTATAGATGGCAACGCCGATGGTGCGGCTGGTTGTGCCGTACAGCATGACAGAGACCGTCAGCTCGCGCAGGGCTGGCAAAAAGATGAGAAAGAAGGCCGCCACCATGCCGGGGCGCACCAGCGGCAGCACCACATCGCGCAGGGCTTGCCACATGCTTGCACCGCAGGCGCGGGCCGCCTCTACCAGTGAATCGTGCACCTGCTCAAGCGCGGCAGAGTTGGCCTTGAGCGAAAAGGCCATGTAGCGCGCAATGTAGGCGATAAGAATAATCCATATGGTATTGTACAGGTTCACCCCAAAGCGGCCGCTCCAAGCAAGTATCACGCCCAAGGCTATGACCGAGCCGGGCACGGAAAAAGGCAGCATGCCCAAAAATTCCAGTATACCCTTGCCCCGCACCCGCATTTTTACAATGACATACGAGATCATCACGCCCGCAAACATGGTTATGGTGGTCGCAGCCAGCCCAAGGCCAATACTGTTTTTTATGGCCTGCTGGGTCTGATCCCACTCAAAGAGTACATATTTATAGTTGGCGAGTGAGAGGTTCTCCCACGTAATGGGCACGCCGTAGGTTTTGAGCCCGCCCACAAGAAAGATCGTCACTGTGGGCAGCACAATGGTAATGCCAATGTACAGCAGACAAAAAACAAACAGCGGCGTGCGCAGACCGCGCAGCTTGAGCTCCATGGGCCGAAAACTTTTGCCCCCGATAATCTGGTATTTGCCAGAGCCCAGCACCTTGCGTTGCAGCCAGATAATCAGGGCCGCCGTAACCACCAGCACCGAGGCCAGCACCGTGCCAGTGCGGATGGAGGCAAAGCTGCCCGCGCTCTCGTGGATGCGCTCGTAAATAAGCGTGGGTATATTATAGATGCCCACCTCAATGCCAAGCACGGCCACCGTGCCAAAGTGCGCCATGGAATACAGCATGATGAGCAACGCACCCGAAAGGATACTGGGCAACACCAGCGGCAGGGTTATCTTGCGGGTAATGGTGAACAAGCCCGCGCCAGAAATACGGGCCGATTCCTCAAGCGTGGGGTCCATGCGCTCAAGCGCGCCGCACACCTGAATGAACACAAAGGGGAACAGGTACATGGTTTCGATGCAGATAATGCCCGCATATGAAAAAATATTGAACAGGGCGTCTTCTGCCCCTGTCACATCGCGCCAAAGCCTGTTGATATAGCCCGCGCGGGGCGAAAGCAGCATTTTCCAAGCCAGTGCGCCGATAAACGAGGGCAGCATAAAGGGCACAAGAAACATGCCCTTCATAAATCCTTTGTAGGGAATATCGGTACGGGTCACCAGCCAGGCAAAGAACGTACCCACGGCTGTGGCGCACAGGGTTACGCCGCTGGCGATGAACAGCGAGTTCATCAGGGCCTGATAGGTTTCACCCTCGGTGAGCGTTTTAATCAGATCAGCGGCATTGAACTGCCCGTTTACAAAAAAGGCGTTGAAAAAGATAAGCGCCACCGGCACCACAACCACAATAACAAGAATGGCAATGGACAAAAGCAGGATCACTTCTGCCACACCCCAAGAACGCTGTTGTTTTACTGCTTGCATACCTGACCGCCAAATTTGGTGTAAACCTGTGCCCGCCGCCCTGCCAGACAACGGAATGCAGCTGCCCCATCGGCGCAGCCCACCTGTGCAATGCCGACTAGCTGAACCAGTGCGCGTTGCGCAGGTTGATGACGCACTCATCCCCTTCTGCCAGCAGCAGATCACGGGCCAGAGCCTCGTGCGTATCCACGGCCGTGCGCACGTGCTGGCCGCATACGTCCAGCTGATAATCGGTAAAAGCCCCTAAAAAGCTGGCGCGGCGCACGGTTGCCTGCAAGCCCGCACCCTGTCGGCTCAATTGCACATCCGAAGGGCGAAAGCCAACGCGTGCTTCGCCCGCCAGCCCGGCATGCGGCGCAAGCGGAAAGGCGCAGCCCTCAAGACTTGCGAGCCCGCCCGTCACGTTGACCCGCAAAAAGTTGCTCATGCCGAGAAAAGAAAAAACAAATTCGTCCGACGGGGCGGAAAAGAGTTCTTCCGGCGTGCCCACTTGCCGGATGGTTCCCTGCTCGTCCAGCAGGGCCATGCGGTCTGATATGGCCAGGGCAATTTCCTGATCGTGGGTGACATAGAGAATGGTCACGCCCAGATTTTTTTGTAGCTCCTTGATTTCAAAGCGCATTTCTTCGCGCAGGTTGGCATCAAGGTTGTTGAGCGGTTCGTCCAGCAGCAACAGGCTGGGCTGGGCCACCAAAGCACGGGCCAAGGCCACGCGCTGCTGCTGCCCGCCAGAAAGCTGCGAGGGCAAGCGGTCTTCCATGCCGGTGAGGTTCACATCGTCAATGCTCTTTTGCACCAAGGCCGCCGCCTCGGCAGCATCGCGCCGGGCTATCTTGAGCGGGTAGCCCACGTTTTGCCGCACAGTCATGTGCGGCCACACGGCATAATCCTGAAAAACCACGCCAAGACTGCGTTGTTCTGGCGGCAGGGCCGTACCGCTCTGCGCGTCGGCCACCACCTCGCCGCCAATGCTCATACGGCCAGCATCCAGAGTTTCAAACCCGGCCATGATGCGCAGCAGCACGGTTTTGCCGCAGCCCGAAGGCCCAATAAGGGTAAAGCACTCGCCGTCACGCACCGTAAGCGACAAATCCTTAAGCACCGTGTGGTCGCCAAAGGACTTTGATATGTTTTCAATAAGTATTTCCGCCATTACGTTTCCCGCTTGCGCTGTGCGCGTGGCATGGCGGCTGCCTGTCGCAAACCGCCATGCCCGCACGACACTATGGTTGTCCCTGCCCCAGCCGCCAAGCAGCCAGAGGAAAGACGCAAAATTGTAACCCTGCTGTCGCTATTTCGACATCATTATGTCTGTAAACTTCTTAACAGCGGATTCTTTTGCGCTTAAAATATGCTGGTAATCAATTTTTATGCCCCGTTCAAAGGCCTGCTCACTGGTGGGCAAACCAAATTCTGCCGGGGGCACAATGCCCTTACGCACGGGCAGGGTTCCCTGATCGGCCAAAATTTTCTGCCCTTCCTCAGACAGCAAAAAATCCACAAACTTTTTGGCGGCCTCAAGGTTGGGCGTGCCCTTAAAAATGGCTGCCGGGCTGGGGATAACCAGCATTTCTGGCGGGTACACAAGGGCGAGGTCTGCGCCCTTTTTGATTTTGTCGTTCACAATATAGTCAACGCCAATGCAGGCCAAAAGGTCGCCAGAGGCTGTATCGTCGATAACCTGCCCAGAGCCCTTGCCCATGCGAGCGCCATTTTTGTGAACATTTTCAATATATTCCCAGCCAAACTTGTCCACCAGCAGCTGAATGCTCATGTACGAAGTGCCAGAAAGGGACGGATTGGCAATGCCAAAGGCCTTTTTGAATTCGGGCTTCATCATGTCGCTCCACTGGGTGGGAGCTTCCTTGACGTGGCGCTTGTTGTAAGCAATGCCCAGCGTGCCCAGACGGATGGCGGTAAACGAACCGTCAAAATCGGGGAAGGGATTGATGACCGCCTTGAGCTCTGGCGATTCATACTTTTCCAGAATGCCCTCGGTCCTCAGGTTGAAGAAATCCGGCACTTCACTGGTCCAGATTATATCGGCCATGATTTTGCCAGACTGACGCTCGGTGGCGATTTTTGCCATAAGCTTGCCCGCGCCAGCAGACTGATAATCCATAGCAATATCTGGATATTTTTTAACAAATGCCTCTTTGAGCGAACCAATGATGGATTCTTTCATCGAGGTGTAGACCACCAGTTTTTCGGCTGCAAAGGCCGAGAAAGCCGACACTGCCAAAAAAGCGGCAGCAAAAAGAAGAGTGGTAATGCGTTTCATCTGTCACTCGCTCCGTTTTAGGGTGCTTATAAAACATGGTTACATTCTGGCAATCTGCCACATGCTGCCGGAATTTTTCTTAAAGGTAGCGAATGCCCGCCATGAAGACAATGCGTTTTTGTTCCATGGGTGCTACTGCCATTATGCTGTTGGACAAGGGGTCTACTGCACTGTTTCGCATCATCAATATACATGATAGGGTTTGTTATCTGTCGTCGCAGCAAGCGAATGGCACGGGGCCGCAACGCGCAGCTCCCACACACGAACCAGGAGATTGTCATGACCACGGTTTTTGGAACACTGGACCATGTGCTTCTGATGGCCCCCGGCCCCAGCCCGGTGGCCCCCAATGTCCTTGAAGCCATGAGCCTGCCCACTCTGGGGCATCTTGATCCTGACTGCATAAAGGTGATGGACGCATTGCAGGAACAGCTGCGCGCCGTATGCAAAACGCGCAACGCCGTTACCTTTCCCATTTCTGGCACGGGGTCTGCCGGTATGGAAACCTGCTTTGTCAATCTGGTAGAACCGGGCGACCATGTGCTTATTGTCAACAACGGCCTGTTCTGCTCGCGTATGGTCGAGGTGGCCTCGCGTCTTGGCGCCTTGGTGGATACGGTGGAATGCCCATGGGGCACTCCCATCTCCGTAGAAGCCGTAAAACAGCAGCTTGCGCAAAAAAATTATAAAATTCTTGCCGTGGTACACGCAGAGACATCCACGGGCGTGAACAACCCCGTGGCCGAACTTGGTGCGCTGGTGAAAAACAGCGACACGCTGTATCTGGTAGACAGTGTGGCCGGTCTTGGCGGCGTGGATGTGCGTGTGGACGAATGGGGCATCGACGCTTTTTACAGCGGCTCGCAAAAATGCCTTTCCACTCCTCCCGGTCTTGCGCCCGCCTCGTTTTCCGAGGCTGCCATGGAAGCCATGGCCCGCCGCAAAACCAAGGTTCCCAACTGGTATCTGGACGTGACACTCATCCGCAAATATTGGGAAGGCACGCCCCGCACTTACCACCATACCGCGCCCATCAATATGTATTATGGCCTGCATCAGGCATTGGACAACCTGCTGGCCGAAGGCCTTGAAGCCTCGTTTGCGCGGCATCTGGCCATGCACGAGCGCCTCAAGCAGGGCATGGGCAAGCTTGGCTTTACCCCCTACGTCACCGAAGGGGCCGCGCCGCAGGTAAACCTGTTTGTGCCGCCCACGGGTGTTGATGCCAATACCCTGCGTGCCCGCCTGCGCGCCGAGCACAAGATTGAAGTGGCTGGCGGCCTTGGCGCGCTGGCCGGAAAGGTGCTGCGCGTTGGCGTAATGGGCGAGGGAGCCCGCCAAGAACCCATTGACCGTCTTGTGACAGCGGTGGCCGCCTGCATGTAATCACCCTTCTGGCGCACACCATTCACAAGCCCCCCGGTCCGGCCTAACCCTCTTGAAGAGACTGGCTGGGCCGAGGGGCTAAATTTTGCCAGCTTGCCCACATGGCAGCCGCCTTGTACTTGACGCCGCACGTCTTTTGCCTAGCGTTTGATCTCGCGCCCCACTATTTGCCTCATTTTCCCTTTCGCCGCCAACCGTGCAGGCATATGCAAAATCACGCAGTTACCCAACCTCTATTCCAAGAGTTTGACTTTCTTCCGCTCAAGCCTCTATATTGGATATGGCAAAGTACATAAGGCCTAGCCTTACTGACAATTTCGACATTCCGTTGGGCTGCGGCTTCTGACGGCAACCATCAACCCCATGGCAGCGCCGCCCCCGCCAAAGGGGCTGAGGAATCCGCCAGATGCAGTTATTCCGGCTCCCCTTCTTTCTGAGCATACTCCTGCTCTGCTGCCTAGCCGTGGCCGTGCTGCCTGCCAAGGCCAGCGACACGACGCCCGCAGCGGTGCAGCAGACAGACAAGGGGAGCGGCTCACCCTTCAATACTCAGGCAGAACTGCCTGTCTACCCGCCCGACGATCCCACCACCTTTGCGGCCCGCACCAGTAAGCACCTCGACTGCATCGTCAACGACCACCCCCATCATGTGGTCATATTTGTTAGCCTGTTGTTCTTACTGCTCATTGTGACGCTGCTGCTTTGCCTTGGCAACAAATGCAGCCGCATTTGCAGCATGGAAGCACAGCTGAACAAGGACGAACTTACGGGTCTGCCCAATATGGAAAAGCTCAAGTCCTTGAGTTCTGTTTTGCTGACCACGCAGGTTACGGCTGACTACATGCTTCTTTCTGGTGACATATGCCAGTTCAAGACCATCAACGACCAGTTTGGGTTTGGCATGGGTGACCGGCTGTTGCAGGCCTATGCGGCCATTTTGCAGCGCAATGTGCTGCCAGAGGAGTGCTGTGCCCGCATTTCATCAGACCTGTTTGTGCTGCTGCTGCGATTTGATACATGGGAGCAGCTTGCAGCCCGTGTGCGCAAAATGGACAGCGAGCTGGACGAATGGCGCAAGCAGCAGTCGTTGCCGTACACGGTGCGCACCGTTTACGGGGCTTATCAGGTTCCCAAGGCGCAGCAGTATGATGTGCAGCATATGCTTGATATGGCCAACTACGCCCGGCTTGAGGCCAAGCGGTCAACGGGCATTCCCATGGTGCTGTACAACGAGCGGATGCGGCAGGAGGCCCTGCTTTGCCAAGAGCTGAACGGCAAACTGGAAGAAGCGCTGGCCAATGGCGAAATTGAGGTGTGGCATCAGGCAAAGGTGGACATGCGCACCGGTACCATTGTTGGCAGCGAGGCGCTTGTGCGTTGGAATCACCCGCAGCGCGGCCTATTGCTGCCGGGCAGTTTTATTCCCCTGTTTGAGCGCAACGGGCTGGTAACATCCATTGACTTTTTTGTGTTCGAGCAAACCTGCCGCAGCATGCGCAGCTGGAAGCTGCGCAATCTTCCGCTGCATGCAGTATCGTGCAACTTTTCGCGTTTGCACTTTGAGCGGCCCAACTTTACCCAAAGGCTGGCCGACATAGCCGACCGCCACGGCGTGCCCCGGCATCTGCTGGAAATAGAAATTACCGAAAGCGCCATCATGAACAACCCGGATGCCGTTTGGGTGCAGATTGTGCAGCTGAAGGAAATGGGCTTTAAGACCGCCATTGACGACTTTGGCGCGGGCTACTCATCGCTGGGCATTGTGCAGATGCTGGACACAGACTGCCTTAAAATCGACCGCAGCTTTATCCAGCGAGATTTGCCCGGCAGACGTGCGCAGATTGTGCTGGGCAATATTATTCGCTTGGCCGAAGATTTGGGCATGAATGTTATTTGCGAAGGGGTTGAAACAGCAGAGCAATCTGCCATTATCATGAAACTGGGCTGCTACACTGCGCAGGGTTTTTTTTACGCCAAGCCAGAGCCTACCCACGATTTTGAGGCGCGTCTGGCCATGCAGGGCTTGTAGCCCCGGCCACCGACGCGCCCCGTTTCATAAAAGGCCAGAATTTTAGCTTTCGGCCTTGCTTTGCATGCTTGTTTCAATCAAACGCGGTTTCAAGTTCAAAGTGCAACACCCAGTCCTTGGGTATTGGCGTCTTC
>CAYPRZ010000120.1:0-8561 GCA_964413315.1 uncultured Desulfovibrio sp.
GCAACCCAGTGGGAACCACTAACTTACAAGTGGTATACGCAGTGGGGTAAGGTCAATGGCTGTGGCAAGGCTCCAAACTTTGTATTTAATGCGCATAGCAAACTCACAATGTGTCTATGGCACGTGGCAGTTTGGGGAAAAATTTGATGTCTGTGTATTATGGGCTGGATATGAAAATAATCAGTAATAAGGTACTATTTTTGCAATTTTTTTTCATACCAATATGTCATGGAAGGGAAGAAAAAGAAATCATTTGAATGTGGTATTTATTAATACAACCTTAAATAGGGCATGTCAAAATTTGATAAATTGATTATTTGCATTTTGTTGAGAAAAAAATGTAATAAAATAGGTTTTGTATAGATAATAAGCAAAATGCAACATTAAAATTGTATTAATTTCAGTATATTAAATATTTTAAAATTTTCTTTTTTTTACAAATATGCGGCCTGTATTGCGCGGCACTAAGGAGTGCTGGGGTATATTATGCATGCAAGTTGCATAAAAATATTGTGTTAATACCTGTTTGTATTCTGCACACAGGTACAATGTGTGTTTGTTGCTATTCAATTGCAATTACGGCTGCCAATTTTCACACTCAGGCTGTTTGTGAGGCATTTGCCGCTAGGCGCAAAAAACGCTCGGCCAGCAGGTTTGGGGCAAGCATAACTTTGGCGGCTTTCGATGTCTGCACGCTGCCGTTCTGGTCCATGGGGTGGCTTTGGTCGGCCCTTTCAATCTCTGCTTCAAGGGCATCGCGCAGGCGTTGAAACGACTGCTCAACTTCAGGGTATTGATTGTTGTTACGCCAGGGCAGGGTGAGGCTGCGCGTCCACGAGTGCCCTTTGTGCGAGGGAGCCTCTAGCGTATAAAAGCGCGTGGGTTCATACTTTGCCGCCCGTTCAAAAAGACCGGGGTAGCAGTAATCCTGCCGGTCTTCTTCCGGCTGTGGAATGGTAGAAACAACGCTCACAATGGGCAGAGCCAAAGCTTTTTCGTGATCTTCAAGCCTGACAGAATAGTGCAGTACCGGGCGAAAATAGCCGCGTTTTTTGGTTATTTTCCATTCAATGTGCATGGGGCTTCCTTATGGTTTTAAAGAGCGCAGGTGTTAGGCCTTGGGCAAGCACTTATAACGTACCGGCTGGGGTAAGGTGCAGTACCTGACCAAATGGCGGTTGATCCTCATGCTGGGCGCTGCAAACCCATAGCACGGGGTAATCTGGTTCAGCGGGGTAGCGGTTGCACTCAAGGTCGGTAAACCAGATAAGGCAGGTGGGCTGTAGGTTTTGGTCCTCAATATGCGTGCAGACCGGGCGGTAATCTGTGCCACCCCCGCCAACCGGGGTAAGTGTAGCGGGCATGTCCATGCGGGTGAGAGTTATTGTTTTTTGCACCTTGGTGTCGTGAAACAGTACGGTCAGCGTGGTATCATAGGCTTCAAGCACGCTTGTGAGCTCTGCGCAGAACATGCTTAGCGCCTGCTCGTCCACAGAGCCGGAACAGTCCACAGCCAGTGCCACATGGGGCAGCCGGGCCTCGCGCCGTGCGGGCAGGTAGATGTTTTGATACAGATAGCGTCGGTTTGGGCTGGCCCACGAATAATCGTTTTGGGCGCATTGCTCCAAAAAGCGCTGCAACAGCGACTGCCAGTCCAGCTTGGGCCGCCACGCATGGGCAAGCTGGCGTGCAAGCCCGGCGGGCATGCTGCCCATATGCCGGGCACGTTGCAGGGCCTGCATCATGGCAATGTCTGCCTCTTGCTCGGCGGCCTTAAGTGCCTGATCGTTCTGTGCGCCTTGGGCATCGGGGTGGTCTGCCACCTCGCCGACAAAGTTTATCTTGCCGCCAGACTGCTCTGTCTTGCCAGTGCCGCGCGGTGCAGCCTTGTTGCCCGCTGTTGCCCGTGGGGCTGTCTGATCTTTCTGTTTGCCTTGCTGTTTGCCGCCCTGCGCATTTTGGGGTTGTGGGGCGGGCTTTGCTTGTGTTCCGCCCTCAAAGCTGCTTGATCCCGCGCCTTCGGTTTTTTCTGTGCCCTGTGCTGCCTGTGCGCCCTTGGCCCCTTTGTTATCAGGCGCGTCTTGCAGGCTTGCCAGCGCCTCAAAAATTTCATCGGCATTCATGCCCGCAAAGGCCGGATTGTGCGCAAAGCCTTGTGGCAGGGTAAAGCCGGTTTCTAGCAGAATATGGTTGATAGCCAGATCGCAGGCGCGGTTCCACTGCGCGGTATCCCGCCCTTTGCGGCGCAAATGGTGCCCAAAGGCAAGATGCAGAACCTCGTGCGCCAAGGCCCCCACCAGCGACGTGGGCGAAAGAGCTGCGGCAAAGGCCGGGTTGTAGACAAGGGTTTTGCCGTCTGTCCACATATCCGCACAAGCAGGGTCGGCCTTGAGGCGCAAGCGCAGGGCCAGAGAACCAAAAAATGGATGCTCCATGACAAGCGAGGCTCTGGCACGGGTGATGAGCTGCTGTGCAGCGTTATGGCAGGCGGCTGTATCCGCAGAGCTGTGCGCCGATTGCGTTTGCGCGTACATTGTTACAGCAGTACCTCTGCATTTTTTTGTGCCCAGCGGCTAAAGGCTGGCGTGTGAACCACTTCCGTATTCTGGCAGACGGCATCACGCATGAGCAGCACGCTGAATTCCGTAGGCAGGCGTTCGGCATAGGTGGTGAGAGCCTCCATGGTTTCTTGTGCCGCGCGTAGGCTCAACGCTTCGCAAGTGGCATAGAGCGCGGCTGGCTCTTGCGGCACTTCTGCCGCGTTGGGTTCGGCAAGTATGGAATCCACCGTGGGCAGCTCGCGCCATACGGACAAAAATCCCATGAATTCAGCGGCAGCAGCTGGCCCCACCGTGCCCTGAAACAGCTCATATTCCACATCTGCTGCTGGCTTGGCGTCAAGAATGCGCGATACAAATTCCCACGAGCGGGGCGATGCAAAGGCTTTTTCTGCGCGTTGCGGGTCAAAATCGTGCAGCAGACGAGGGCGAAAACGCAAAAAGGCGCATACCTCGCGTCGAATATTGGCGCTCAGCGCCCAGACAAGCCAGTCTTCAAGGCTGGTGTCAAACTCCAGATGCACCATGCGGTTGGCCAGCGCCGAGGGCATGCGATACGATACCGCCTTGTCTTTTTCGCGGTTGCCAGCGGCTACTATGCACCACCCATCTGGCAGACGGTATTCGCCAATGGCGCGGTCGAGAATAAGCTGATAACAGGCCGCCTGCACAAGCGGGGGCGCGGCGTTGAGCTCGTCCAGAAACAGCACGCCCTGTGGTGCGTCGTTTGGCCCCGGCAAAAAAGATGGCGGGCTCCACACTGCTGTGCCCTGATCAGTAAGACGGGGTAGACCGCGCAAATCAACGGGATCAAGCAATACTGCGCGAATGTCGCGCAGTTCAAGCCCGCGCATGGCGGCCACCTGAGAAATTATCTGGCTTTTGCCAATTCCCGGCGCGCCCCACAAAAAAACCGGCTGCCGGATTGCTGTAAGCGTTTGCAAGGCAGAGATAATCTGCGAAGGAGTCATTTATTTTCCTGCTTAATTGGGTAAGTGGTGCGGCAAAAGAGCAGAGCACCAGGCCTGTGGTCTGGCTGGCAATCTAGGCAGGAAGAAAATGAAATAAAAGAAATTGAAAGTCAATATCAATTTGAAGCTGAAGCAAAACAGCCCGTGTTTTAAACTGTGCGTTGGCTTCGGCGGCGGCCGCGCTAGCAGACATGCATGGTAATTGCGGGTCAGGCCGTGACAGTTTCCGTCGATGGGTCGGTTGGTTGATTGTTGTACAGGTTCTTAATGTCCCGCAGGGGAGGCGTGCCAAACTGGCGCCGGTATTCGCGGCTAAACTGCGAGGGGCTTTCGTACCCTACCCGAAAGGCAGCGCTGGTGGCATCCAGATGTTCCATAAACATGAGCCTGCGGGCCTCGTGCAGGCGCATCCATTTTTGGCATTGCAAGGGGCTCATGCTTGTCATGGCTCGAAAGTGGTAGTGAAAGGTAGACGTGCTCATGCCTATCTGTCGCGCAAGGCTGTCTACCTTAAGGGATTGAATGAAGTTATTTTTGAGCCAGTCAATGGCCTTGGCAATCTGAAAGCCATGGCTGCCCGCAGATACAAGCTGCCGCAGGTAATGCCCCTGTTCGCCCACCAGTAGACGGTAAAGAATCTCCTTGTGGATCAGGGGCGAGAGCACGGGGACATCCTGCGGGTTGTCGAGCAGGTCGAGCAGCCGCTGAAAGGCATTGAGCAGGGGCATGCTAACCTCGCTCACCCGCATGCCGCGCCCAGAGTTGCCTGCGCGGGCAACCGGACGTGTGACGGGTAGGTTGCTGTCTACCAGCATTTGGGCCAGCATGGGCATGTCGAGCTTGAGCGCCAGACCCAGCAGCGGAACCTCCAGGCTGGCTTCCACCACATTAGCCACTACTGGCAGCCCCACAGACGAAATCAAATAGTGGTTTGCGTCGTACACATATTCGTCATCCCCCAGCATTACCCTTTTTGCACCTTGAGCAACCAAGCATATGCACGGCTCGTACACACCACTGGTGGGGCGGGTAGGGGCCTCGTAGCGCACCAGCAGCAGACCCGGCACGCATGTTTCAAGCCGATGGTTGGTTTCTGTCCAGCGGGCAATGCAGTGCGCCAATGCCTGACGCTGAATGGTAAGCAGGTTACATTCATTGTGTGGGTGTTTTTGCATGGCCTTTTCCTTTTTCTCTTACGTAGCAGAAGCCGCCAGCTTCAAACAACACAAAAATGATACTCCTCGCACAATCAGGCAATAATTTCAGAGAAATTGTCTATCCTCATCGGTCTTTGGCTCGTAAAAGAAAAAAACCAGCCAATCGGGGTGTGGCCTCGGTGTCTGGCTGTAAAATCTATTTGGCAAATTTAGTCTGCTGCGCTGTATAGATGGCAGCGCGGCAAAAAAGGCAACAGTATGAGCAGTACACCCATTGAGTCGGTATTTGCCGCAGGCAATAGGTTTGAAAACAGCAACTTCAGCGGTGATGTCTGGCTCAACATGCTTGTGCCAGCGGGCTCGGCCCTGCCAGTTGCCAATGTGACCTTTGCACCCGGTTACCGTAACAACTGGCACGCACATCAGGGCGGGCAGGTGCTGCTGGTAACGGCTGGGTGCGGGTATTATCAGGAATGGGGAAAACGCGCGCGGCAGTTGCAGGCGGGGGATGTGGTGGAAATTGCCGCCCATGTCAAACATTGGCATGGCGCTGCCAAAGAGGGCGGCTTTGCGCATATTGCCATTGAAGTTGACCCGCAAAAAGGCCCTGCCCAGTGGATGGAACCCGTTGCAGATGAAGAGTACAATGCGCTGCAATGGCAGAGATAATGTGACATTGACCAGCATAACAAACCAAACAACAAAGGGCTGACACTCATGATAAAGAAACTTGGCTTTGGCTGTATGCGGTTGCCCCTGTTGGACTCCAATGACCAGACATCGGTTGATCTAGAACAGATGAACCAGATGGTGGATACGTTTCTTGCCAGCGGATTTTCGTATTTTGACACGGCATTGCCCTACCATGCCTATCACAGTGAGCAGTTTGTGCGCGAGTCTCTGGTCAAGCGGCATCCGCGAGAGGCATTCAAGCTGGCCACCAAGCTGCCGCCCCGCATGCTCAAGACAGAGCAGGACCAGCAGAGTATTTTTGACGAGCAGCTTGAAAAATGCGGCGTGGATTTTTTTGACTACTACCTGCTGCACAACATAGGTGTAAGCTCGTATGCTCAGGCAAAAAAGTTCAACAGTTTCGATTTTGTGCTGCGCAAAAAGCATGATGGCCTGATCCGCCAGCTTGGCATGTCGTTTCACGATACGCCCGAACTGCTGGAAGAAATTCTGGCCCTGCACCATCAGGATCTGGATTTTGTGCAGTTGCAGATCAACTATATCGACTGGGAAAATCCCGGCATCCAGTCGCGTCGCTGTTATGAGGTGGCGCGCAAGTACAATCTGCCCATCATTGTGATGGAGCCGTGCAAGGGCGGTAGTCTGGCCGTTTTGCCAGAAAAGGCCGCTGCCCTCATGCGGGCTTATAATCCCACGGCCAGCATCCCCTCATGGGCCATTCGCTACGCTGCTGGGCTGGAGGGGGTAATGCTTGTGCTGAGCGGTATGAGCACCATGGATCAGGTGCTGGATAACACCTCATACATGGCTGATTTTACGCCGCTTAATGCCGATGAGCATGAAATAATCCGTCAGGCTGTGGATATTATCAATGCAGATACGGCTGTTGCCTGTACAAACTGCCGCTATTGTGTAGAACACTGCCCAAGCAATATTCCCATTCCAGACTACTTTGCGTTGTACAACAGCGCAAAGCGGGCAACTTCAAGCAATTTTTCAAGCCAGTATGTCTACTACCTCAACATGTCTGCCCAGTACGGCAAGGCCCAAGACTGCATTGGCTGCCGTGCCTGCGAGGAGGTATGCCCGCAGCACCTTGAGGTATCTGCATTCATGCAGGATGTTTCAAAGGCCTTTGACAACGGGCCGGGTCTGGCAAGCGAAAGGCCGACCAGGGCCTGATCCTTCAGTTTTGTGAATCCTGTCACCCTGAAAGGAGCAACATTATGAAAAACATACTGATTTTTAGCGGCAGCCCGCGCAAAAACGGCAACTCTGATATACTTTGCGACCAGTTTATGACTGGCGCCAGAGAAGCCGGGCACAATGTGGAAAAGATATGGGTTCCGGGCGAAAAAATTGCTCCCTGTCTTGGTTGCGGGCATTGCCAGAGCCATGCCGGGGAATGTGTGCAAAAAGATGCCATGGCAGATATACTGCAAAAAATGGTTGAGGCCGATGTGCTTGTGCTGGCATCGCCCGTATATTTTTATTCCA
Organism: uncultured Desulfovibrio sp.; assembly: GCA_964413315.1. Lineage (GTDB taxonomy): Bacteria > Desulfobacterota > Desulfovibrionia > Desulfovibrionales > Desulfovibrionaceae > Desulfovibrio. Next base: position 6,877 of record CAYPRZ010000120.1, read on the forward strand.
TAAACGCGCAGATAAAGGCACTGATTGACAGAACAGTGGCGCGGTACACAGAAATAAAGAAAAAAGGCATGTACTACATCATTACCGCCGCAGATTCTGACATTTCGCGCATGGAACGTGCCATTGAATGCTTCAAGGGTTTTGCCTTCTGCCTTGAAGAATCAGTGGAAAAGGGCGTTGTGTACGGTGTGGGTGCGTGGAACAAGGGCGAAATCAAGGCCTTGCCCAGCATGGCGCAGGCCTACGAGATGGGCAAAAATTCCTAAAGTTCTCCGGCATGCCGCCAGTAGGCATGCCGGAGGCTCATTGCCCCAGTTTTTGCAGTGTCGCAGAATTAGGCAAAAATTATGTCGTATTGGCTATTCCTTGTGCAAGCCAAAGCCTCTATATTGCCATGCAGAAAGTAAGTGTACCGGGCAGCAGCGCCTGCCATAACCGGCTATCTGCCGGGCAGTATCTTTTGACCGGGGTTATATGAAGATTCTCTACTACGACTGTTTTGCCGGAATCAGCGGCGACATGAACCTTGCCGCCATGATTGATCTTGGTGTGTGCCCGGACTACCTGAAGGCAGAGCTTGCCAAGCTTGGGCTGGAAGACGAATTTTGTCTGGAGTGCCAACCCCAGAAGCGAAACGGCATTCAGGGCATGCAGGTGCATGTGCGGCTTGGCTGCGGCCAAAATGAGAGCGGTGAGCACGGTGAGCATGAAGATGGCCACCATCACGGCCACGATCACCATCATGACCCTGATCATGAGCACGGCCATCACCATGACCACCATGGGCACGGCCACAAACACGGTAACAAGCACAACAGCGAAGAGCATCTGCCGCACAGAAATCTGGCCGCTATTGAGGCCATCATCATGCAAAGCGATTTGTCCGAGCCGGTCAAGCAGACAAGCTTGGACATCTTTAAACGCATAGCCGAGGCTGAGGCCAAGGTGCACGGCAAGCCGCTTGAAGAAGTGCATTTCCATGAGGTGGGCGCAACCGATTCTATTGTGGATATTGTGGGTGCGGCCATTTGCTATCACGCCTTGGGTGTGGATGCCGTGTGGGCCTCGCCCCTTGAGCTTGGCAGCGGATTTGTGCGCTGCGCCCACGGTATGATGCCGGTTCCGGCCCCGGCCACAGCCGAAATTTTGCACGGCCTGCCCACAAGCCGTGGCGGGGTAGAGCACGAGGCCACAACCCCCACGGGAGCTGCCATTGTGGCAACGCTGGCAAGCGCCATCACCGCCGCACCTGTTATGACCACCCTTAAAACAGGCTACGGCATCGGACACAGGCAGTCGCAGCGCCCCGATGCAGAGCGGCCCAACATGCTGCGCGTAGAGCTGGCCGAGGTTGATGCATCCCTTGCAGGTGCATGCCACAGTGCGCCAATTCAGGCCGCCGTCGAGCCCACTGGCGCACACCACGCTGCAAGCTGTGGTGCCTGTCTGCTCCAGTGCAATATCGACGACATGAGCGGCGAATTGCTGGCCGAAACCATGGATACGCTCATTGAGCAGGGTGCGGGCGACGTGTATTTCACGCCCGTGGTTATGAAAAAAAGCCGTCCCGGCGTAGTTATTTCCGTAGTGTGTGGCGAATCGGAACGTGCCAGATTTACAGAGCTTTTGTTTCGGCACACTACCACGCTTGGCGTAAAGGTATTTTTGCACGAAAAAGCCATGCT
>CAYPRZ010000121.1:0-8486 GCA_964413315.1 uncultured Desulfovibrio sp.
TCCTGAGTGGAGATGGTCATACCGTCAGTGCCGGAAGCCTCATTACCAACGCCCAAGGACGAAGCAGTGCTCGAACCGATCTGGATGTAGTAATAGTCTTCAGCAGAGTCGTTGGCAGAACCGAAGTGGATCTTCATCTTGCCAGTAGAAGTCATGCCGCTGCCCACGTGCGTGTCACTCGACAGATTGCCGTCCAGCAGATGGATGCCGTTGAAGTCTGTGGCGTTGGCGATTCGGGTAATTTCCGAGGCCATGGCCTGGTACTCCGACTCGATCATCAGACGCTGGGTGGAATCGTACGTGCCGGTGGCAGCCTGTTCGGCCAGTTCCTTCATTCGGGTCAGCTTTTCGTCGATAACTGCAAGAGCACCGTCGGCTGTCTGAAGGAGGGAAATGGCGTCGTTGGCATTACGCACACCCTGCTGCAAAGCAGTGATGTCAGTACGCATCAATTCGCGGATGGCGAGACCTGCGGCGTCGTCCGCCGCAGAATTGACGCGCAGACCTGTGGACAGACGCTCGGTAGAGGTCTTCAGGTCGGCATAATGCGAGGTCAGGGTGTTGGCAACGTTGGTAGCCATAGAGTTGTTATTGATATACATGACATTCCTCCATGAATGTTCTGTCTGCCCGGTGGCGCACTATGCGCGCCCGCTTCCATGCGGACTGCCACCGTTCATCCCGCAAAAAAAGCGGGGAAAAAGTTTTACAAAACCGGCCAATGTCGGCAAAGCCAACTTTGGCTGTAGCCCTTAACGACAGGCGCCTTTGCTCATCTGATTCGTGGCTTCAGAGGGCAATATTTGCCTGAAAACCTGCACTGCGTTTACAGCAGGATTCATGCCAGAGATTACGACCTGTTGTGTCAATTTACTGGCAACAGGCGCGGTTATTGTGGGTATTTGAGGTATTGGGCAAGACGAGGGTAAAAAAATATATGAATAACTATATGATGCGATTTGCTGCCCACATAGAAATATATAAATTTGCATGTCCGATAATTTGCCGTGTGGGGCCGTCTTTGGGCGGTATGCAGAAATCAGACAGAATGTTGCCCCTCTGCTCGATGTCTGGGGCGGTTGCGCTGTGAACTTATTGGGGGGGAGCAGGGGCTTTGTGATGCCGCTTTGCGCTGCTGGGCTGATGGCGCTGGCTAGCTGCGGTAGCGGTAGTGCAAAAATTGCCCGGCAGGTTTGGGCTGGCAAACATAAAAAAGCCGAACCGCGAACGGTTCGGCTTTTCATGAAAGCTTGTTGTTATGGCCTTAAGGCTCTCCCCAGCCCAGCGGCCAGTTAGGGGCTGTTGCCCTCCACCACCTGGTTTTGCCGCTAGCCAGAGATCAGCGTCATGGCCATTCTGGGCATGCTGTTAGCCTGCGAAAGCATGGCCACCGAAGACTGCGTGAGAATCTGGTTGCGGACAAAGGTTGTCATTTCTGTGGCAACGTCCACGTCAGAAATGCGCGATTCAGCCGCCTGAAGATTCTCGCTCTGGGTAGTCAGGTTGGAAATGGTGTTTTCCAGCCGGTTTTGCAGCGCGCCAAGGTGCGCCCGGATCTTGTCCTTGGAGACCACGGCGTTGGTGATAGCCACCAAGGCCTTTTGTGCGGCTTCCTGCGTGGATACAGTAAGGCCGTCTGTGCCCACTGCCTGATTGCCCACACCAAGGGCCGAAGCTGTGCTCGTGCCGATTTGGATGTAGTAGTAGTCTTCGGCAGAGTCGTTGGCCGTACCAAAGTGTACCTTGAGCTTGCCCGTGGAAGACATGGTGTTGCCAACATGGGTGTCGCTCGACAGGTTGCCGTCCAGCAGGTGGATGCCGTTGAAGTCTGTGGCGTTGGCGATTCGGGTAATTTCCGAAGCCATGGCCTGATACTCCGATTCGATCATCAGGCGCTGGGTGGAGTCATAAGTACCGGTGGCGGCCTGTTCGGCCAGTTCCTTCATTCGGGTCAGCTTTTCGTCGATAACGGCCAGAGCGCCGTCGGCAGTCTGAATGAGGGAAATGGCGTCGTTGGCGTTACGCACACCCTGTTGCAGAGCGGCGATGTCGGTACGCATGAGTTCGCGAATGGCCAGACCGGCAGCATCGTCAGCAGCTGAGTTGACGCGCAGACCCGAAGACAGTCGTGCGGTTGAGGTCTTGAGGTCGTTGTAATGCGACGTCAGGTTGTTGGACACCTCAGTGGCCATACTATTGGTATTGATATACATACATTCCTCCATGAATGCTGTATGTCCCCGGTGGCGCGAAATGCCGACGCGTCCTTGCGTGCTACCACCGTTTGTCAATTTAATCGGCACGCACGCCAAAAGTATTAGGGCAAAGCGCAAAAAAAACGGGCAGGGGGTACGCCAAAAAAGTGGCTTGTAACAATAGTTTGCGGCATTCCGTATGTGGCGGGCTGAAATAAAAGAGGAATTTTTTTCCGCCCCGCTATAGGATGGAGTGCAATTTTTGCCGGGGCAAAGTCAGGATGGTGGAGATAAGGCCACTGAATGGCACACCGGTGCTAGGGGCACAGCACTGGCAGTACGGGTTAAATTTCCCCGTGGGTGCCGTGCGCACAAGGGGCAAATGGGTGCTGCGGCAAAAAGAAAGCGGCGGCCGCCATAAGCGCCCGCCGCCACTGCGGCAATCAGCCTCTGCACTTGGCAAAGCCTGACCGTCCAAAACAGAATACTTTTAGCAGTCCTTGCCCACCATGTGCAGCAAGCGCAGCAGCTGGTTGGTAAAGCCCGATTCGTTGTCGTACCAAATAAGCAGCTTGACCATGGTGCCGTCAAGCACCTGAGTGGAAAGCGCGTCTACCACGCCGCCGTAGGTGCTGCCCTTGTAGTCGATGGATACCAGCGGCTCTTCAGAAAAGCCCATGTTCTCGGCCAGAGCGCTCTTGCTGGCGGCCTGAAGGGCCGCGTTGACGGCGGCTGCGTCACAGGCTTTTTCCACTTCGCAGGTCAGGTCAACCAGCGAGCAGTCAAAGGTGGGCACACGCACCGACATGCCGTTGAGCTTGCCAGCCAGTTCGGGCATCACAATGCCCACGGCCTTGGCAGCGCCCGTGCTGGAGGGAACCATGGAGACGCCAGCCGAGCGGCCACGGCGCCAGTCTTTGTGGGTTCCGTCCAGAATACGCTGGCTCATGGTGTAGGAGTGGATGGTGGTCATGAGCCCGTGGCGAAAGCCAAAGGTATCGTGCAGCACCTTGACGGCAGGGGCCAGACAGTTGGTGGTGCACGAGGCGGCAGAGATGATGTTGTGTTTTGCGCCGTCATAGATGTGGTGGTTAACGCCCATAACAATCATGGCGTCCACATCCTTGCCGGGAGCAGAGATCACAACCTTCTTGGCTCCACAGGCCAGATGCTGGGCGAGGCCTTCCGCATCCTTGATGGTGCCGGTGGTTTCCACGGCCAAGGTTACGCCCAGACGTTTCCATTCCCATTCGCCCGCCTTGCAACGGGTAACGGCAATGTGGCGGCCATTGACGATGATGCCGTTCTCATCGTGATCAACCGTGCCCTGAAAGGTTCCGTAAGTGGAATCATACTTGAAAAGGTAGGCCAGTGCGGCATTGTCCGCACGGGCGTTAATGGCGGCGATCTGAATGTCTTGATTGTCGGCCATAAGACGCAGCAGATAGCGACCGATACGGCCAAAGCCGTTCATTCCAACTTTCACGGGCATGATTCGCGCTCCTTGGGGCGTAAGGATTAGGCTTTATTTGAAGATCCCATGACATTGCGGATCTTGTGGGCCACCATGTTTTTGACGGCATCGCGCGCGGGGGTGAGGTAGGCACGCGGGTCAAACTGTTCGGGATGTTCTGCGAGGTTCTGGCGAATGGAAGCGGTAACGGCCAAACGGATGTCCGTATCCACATTGATTTTGCACACGCCCATGCCGGCGGCCTTGCGCAGCATGTCTTCGGGCACGCCCTTGGCGCCGCCCACCTGACCGCCAAACTGGTTGCACAGGCTCACAAATTCCTGCGGCACGCTTGAGGCGCCGTGCAGCACCAGCGGGTAACCGGGCAGTTTGTCGCCAATGCGTTGCAGGCGGTCAAAATCAAGCTTGGCTTCGCCCTTGAACTTGTAGGCACCGTGGCTTGTGCCAATGGCAACGGCCAGAGAGTCGCAGCCAGTGCGGTTCACAAATTCCACAGCTTCGTCAGGGTCGGTGTACACGTGTTCGGCAGACTGCACGTGTTCCTCAATGCCCGCCAGTTTGCCCAGTTCGGCTTCTACCCACACGCCACGGGGGTGGGCATAGTCCACAACCTGCTTGGTCAGGGCAATGTTTTCTTCAAACGACAGGTGCGAGCCGTCGATCATCACCGAGGTAAAGCCGCCGTCGATGCAGTCGCGGCACATTTCAAAGCTGGGGCCGTGGTCGAGGTGCACCACAACGGGTATGGAAGGATCAAGCGCAAGGGCGGCTTCCACCAGCTTCATAATGTATACTTGGCCGGCATACTTGCGCGCGCCCGAAGAAACCTGAAGGATAACAGGTGATTTTTCCTCGGAGGCCGCACTCATGATGCCCTGGATGATCTCCATGTTGTTGACGTTGAAAGCGCCAATGGCATACCCGCCAGCATAGGCGGCAGCGAACATTTCCTTGGGATTAATAAGAGGCATGGTTTCCTCCAGAGGGGTCTGGCATTGAGGGCGTAAAAGTGTCGCCCGAAAAGACTCGTTTGCACATACACCAATTTGCCACAAAGGGGAATGCCTGCCGCCCGATTGGGGGGCAGACTTTGCTGCATTTGCGGGCGTGCAGCGCGGGGCTGGTGCGGCGCATGCGCATGCCCGTGCGCGCCTGTAGCGCACAAGCGGCGGCAGCGTCAAGTGGGCGCTGCCGTTTCTTTATTTTTTCGGCGGGTTGCGGGGGGTGCAGGGGGGCTGCGCCCCCGTTAGCCCAGCCCCATGCCCGCTAGCGCGTTGAGCCCCGCCGGGTCGGTAAAGTCAAAACGCAAAGGGGTAAGGGTAATGTAGCCCCTGTTGAGCAGATCTTTGTCCGAATCAGGCTCGATGCTTGCGGGCGGTATTTCGCCCTCAAGCCACCAGTAGGGCGCGCCACGCGGGTCAAGGCGCTCGCTGTAGGTATTTACCCACACGGCGCTGGTTTGGGGGCAAACGCGCAGGCCCTTGGCTTCTTCCAAAGGGCAGGCAGGATAGTTGACGTTGAGCACACGGCGGCGGCCCATCTGCGACCAGTCCACCCGCTCGGCCAGTGCCACCAGATGGCGGGCCTGCGGCAGCAGATCGCCGTTTTTTACCTTGTAGCAGTCGTGCGACACGGCAATGCTGGGCAAGTCTTCGTGTGCGGCCTCTGTGGCTGCGCCCACCGTGCCGGAATAGAGAATATCTGGGCCAACGTTGGGGCCCGCATTGATGCCAGAGATAACCATGTCGGGCTTGCGGGGCAGCAGCTGGCCCAAGGCCAGTTTGACGCAATCCGTGGGCGTGCCGTAAATGCCAAGGCCCTTAAAGTCGGGCTCTTCAAATTCCATGGCCCGAACAGGCTCAAATACGGTCAGCGAATGGCCCACGCCCGATTGTTGGGTCATGGGCGCAACAACATGCACCGTGTGGCCTGCCTCAAGCAGTGCCGCGTAGAGTGCGCGCAGCCCGCGTGCACGGATGCCGTCGTCGTTGGTCAAAAGAACGTCCATTTGACAATACCTCGGAAAGAAGGGAAATTCGCCCTAAGGCCCGCGTGGTTTCAGTGTTTTGCGCGGCCCTGACATTTCAGAAAGTTCCGCAGTGTGGCCCATGCCCGTGCGGAAAAAAGCATGCGCCCGGCGCACAGGCGCGCCGCTGGAACGATATATGGAAAAAGGCTGTTACGTCAAAGATATTGCCCCCGCTTCGGAGGCGCGCGGCATCTTCGTGGTCACTCAGGCTGCACAGGGGCAGTCGCGCAACGGGCCGTACTGGCGGCTTACGCTGGCTGACGCCAGCGGCAGTGTGGAGTCCAAGATATGGCATCCCCTGAGTGCAGAATTTGCCGAAATTGCGGCTGGTTCACTGGTGTGGGCCGAGGGGCGCGCTGGTCTGTACCGTGATCAGGTGCAGCTTACGGTAGAGCAGATGCGCTTTCTCAATGAGGAAGAATGCGCCAGCGTGGACCACGCTGCACTCATGCCCGCCAGCCCTTACCCGCTGGATGAAATGCTCGACGAGCTGCAAGAGCTCATCAAAAAAGAATTTGTGCACCCGCCGTGGCGCAAGTTTGTGCAGGGCTTTTTTAACAACGACGAAATGCGGACGGCCTTTCGGGTGTGCCCGGCGGCAAAGGGCGTGCACCACGCCTATGTGGGCGGGCTGCTGGAGCATACATTGAGCGTGTTCAAGCTTTGCCGCCGCATTGCAGACCAGTACCCAGAACTTGACCGGCAGACCTTTCTTGCGGGGGCGCTGTTCCACGATATTGGCAAAATACGCGAATTTTCGGGCGGTATCGCCAATGATTATACCGATGAGGGCCGCCTGTTGGGCCATCTTATGCTGGGCATTGAAATGCTGGAGCCGTTTTTGGCTAAATCCGGGCTGGAGGAGCCGTTGCAGCGGCATCTCAAGCACCTGATATTGAGCCATCATGGAGAGCTGGAGTTCGGCGCGGTGCGCGTGCCGCACACTCCTGAAGCCATGGCCCTGCACTATGCCGACAACCTGGACGCCAAGATGGCCCAGTGCCGTGGTCTGTTTGCCCAGATAGAGGGCGAGGGCGAGGCTTGGACACCGTGGCAGGCTACGCTGGGCCGACCCGTGCACCGGGCCGCGCGTACACCAGACAAGGCCGCCCCCGCAACCCGCAAAAAAGCGGTGAAAGAAGAATGTTTATCACTTTTGAAGGTATAGAAGGCGCGGGCAAGTCCACGGCCATCAACTATCTTGCGGGTTTTTTGCAGGAGAACGGGCACGACCCCCTGTGCACGCGTGAGCCGGGGGGCTGTGCGCTTGGGCGCAGCCTGCGCTCCATATTGCTTGATGCCCGAACCCGCGAGCTTTCAAGCCGGGCCGAGCTTTTTTTATTTTTGGCCGACCGGGCGCAGCATGTGGCCGAAATTATACGCCCCGCGCTGGAGGCAGGCCAAACAGTGCTGTGCGACCGCTATACGGATTCAACCTTGGCCTATCAGGGGCACGGGCGCGGACTGGATACGGAGTATCTGCACAGGCTCAATCAGGCGGCCACCGGCGGTTTGCAGCCAGACTTGACCCTGCTGCTTGATCTGCCCGTGCGCTGCGGGCTTATGCGCGCTGGCGAACGCAACAGGCTGGAAGGTCTGGTTGTGTCAGAGGGGCGCTTTGATTCCGAAAGCCTTGATTTCCACGAGCGAGTGCGACAGGGGTATCGGGCTTTGGCCGAGGACGAGCCAGAGCGCTTTGCCATAGTGGACGCCTCGCAGCCACCGGAAGATGTTGTTTTGCAATGCCGTTCTGCCATCGAGTCGCATTTGCGGCAGCGGGGCAGAGGGCTCGAATAGTTTTTGTACAGAGGGCAAGGCCGCGACCGGCCTTTACCGTATTGGCCGTGCATGCGGCCCGCAGTTCAGTTTTATCCACAGCCTGCCATGCAGGCTTTTGGCGCGGCATGCGCGTCAGCAAGGAGAATCTATGTACGAATGCTATACTGTTGAAGTGGAAGGCTCTGGCCTGCGTTTTGCTCCCCGTAAGGATAACGGCAAGGACATGGCCTATCTGCCGGGGCAGCCGCCCAAGGGCTATACTCTTGTGAACCTCATTGGCGACCCCGGCTTTCTGCACTGCGCCGTGTTTCGCAAGGACGGCGCGGCGGGCGGTTTTTTTGCCCTGCACGACACTGAGGGCGTGTTGTTTCTGGCCGTGGCCGAGAGTAACCTGGCCTACGGCCTTGGGCTTGCGCACATGGGCCGCACTGTGACCTATGCCCGCTACGGTGCCGATATTTTTGAAGAACTAGGCGATGGTGATGACTGAGACCCCGCTGCCGTCGCTGGCGGCGGCCCGCAGTCTTGGGGTGGTGTTTTTTCCCGCCTTTGACTGGGCAATCTCGGCCTCGCATCCAGAGCGGGAGGAACGCCTGCTCTACACGCGCGACCAGTTGCTTGAAGAAGGGCTGTTCGACATCCCCGGCATTACCGAATACCGGCCAGCCTTTGCCACCCATGCCCAGCTTGAGCGAGCGCACTTTTGCCTGCCCTCGGCTGCGGCGGTGAGCACCGATTCGCACTTGGCCTCGGCGGGCGGGGCCATCCGCGCTGCCCAGCTGGTGCTTGAAGGGCGCGAGCAGCGGGCCTTTGCCCTTGTGCGGCCTCCGGGGCACCATGCCATGCGCGTTGTGCACGGCAACCGGGGCTTTTGCAATATCAATAACGAAGCGGTGATGGTGGAATATATCCGCGACCATTACCCGCACCCCGATGGCCGCCCCCTGCGCATCGCCATTGTGGATACGGACGTGCACCACGGTGACGGCAGTCAGGATATTTTTTGGAA
>CAYPRZ010000122.1:0-8475 GCA_964413315.1 uncultured Desulfovibrio sp.
AGAACATGGCCGCCCTTGGCCCCACGTATGCTGCCCGTTATGCCAGCAAGGCGCAGCTGGCGCAGAATCTGTTCGCTAAATTGCGAGCTGATGCCAGTTCGTGCGGCCAGTTGGCTGGAAGAAACCGGTTTTTCAATACCGTTCTGAGCCAGAAAGAGAAGAATTCTGGCTGCATAGCGAGTTTTGGCCGAGAGCTTCATTGATTATCCCTCTTGAGCAGATTAAATTTTTATCTGCATTCCTGCCGGCGGATCAGCGCCGTAATGCTGCTATTCACTTTTATTCGACGCACAAGCATAGCACATAAAATACGCTGCTGGCAGCAATTTTTTTTTACCGTGTATGGGTTGCGAAACTATTCACATTCTTGAAATATTGCGAAATTTGGCCGCGCGAAGCGATTTTTTGACGCAACAGACCCGCTTGACGGTACGGATTTGGTGCGCTAAAAACTTGATCAGAACAGTCTACATTAGACAGATATGGTTTTGAGCTAGTTATTGTCTCCTGCAAAATAAGGAATGAATATGCGTATTTCGACAATGGCCTGCCATGCTTTGCACCTGTTGTTGTGCCTTTCTGAACAAGATGACGATATTCCCGCCTCTGCATCCGAGCTTTCGGTCAGCACGGGTATTTCTGAAAAGTTTGTTCAAAAGATCATGCGCATGCTTCAGGCCGAGGGCATTGTGAAAAGCGTGCGCGGTATCGCCGGTGGTCATATGCTGGCCCGTACCCCGGACGACATAACCTTGGCAGACATTATTTTTGCAGTTGAGGGCGGTATTTCATTGCCTGGTGTGAGCCAGGCCGCCCCTGTGGGTAAAACAGCCTTTGACGCATGGGATAAGGTTGCTCGCTCCATGCACAATTCACTTGAAGCCGTGACCCTTGGTTCTGTTCGTCAAAGCAGCGCTTCGTCGCAGCGTCTTGTCACCCGCCGTAGGGTGGCGCAACCTTCTTCCCCTCTCTTGCCGGAGACCGACTTCGGAGGCACCAATGCAAAAGCATATTCTCTTGGTAGACAGCGATGCCGAAAGCCAAAGCAGGCTGTCCCAAACTCTTCAGCAGTGTAATTACCGGGTAAGCACGGCCAGAACATGCGCTGAAAGCTTGGCCAAGGTAGAGAGTGACAGACCCGACTGTATCGTTTTTGATGTGGAACTGGAGGGAACCTCTGGAACCATCATGTACAGTCGTTTGCGCCGCAATGCGAAAACCAAATCATTGCCTGCCGTGGTTTGCACCGCCGTGGGCCCCAGGCCGGTATGCTTTGGTACGGGTATACCCGTGCTTTCAAAAAACTGTTCGGGCGAAGCGCTGCTTTCTACCGTTAGCGCCGCCATGGCCTAGTGATTCTGGTTTGTTACTCGCCTGACGGTCGGGCGTGGGATATTGCCCGACCGTCAGGGCTGAGGTTTGCCTCGTTACCGTTCCAGACAAAAGGACAAAGGCTGGTGCGGTAAGCGGCGAATTTTGGATTTCGGTTGTAGCTCGTTTAATCATGGGGTCGTCTGCTTGGCAGACGGCCTTTTTTTATACTTCGTTGTGGTTGATGTGATCAGGAATGATCATCATTTCCACAAGCAGCGGTTTGAGGAATGACCACTTAATGTTGTGTTCCTCATACACTTCCATCATGTCGCGGATGGCGTCCCAGCAGTTGTGGCAGGGGCTAATAACCAGTTCCGCCCCGGTTGCCTTGATCTGGTCGAGCTTGTTTTTAAGGCCGACGTTACGTTCCTTGCGGTATATACCGATGCCGTTAAGGCCACCGCCGCCACCGCAGCAGAAGTTGTGATCGCCCTTGGGGTCCATTTCGCGAAAATCTTCGGCAATGTAGCTCATGATTTCGCGGGTGGCCTTGCCAAGCCCGTGGCTACGCACGTAGTTGCAGGAATCCTGAAGGGTGCACGGCATCTTGAGCTTCTTGGCCGGATCAATCTTGATCTTGCCCGTGCGCAGCATTTCTGCCACCCATTCCACATAGTGCATGAACCGCACCGGCGGATCGCCGCTCTCACGCCCGGCCCAGTAGGGGCCTTCTACCACAGTTGCGCGGTGTGCGTGGCCGCATTCCGTACCTACAACCACCTTGGGTTTGATGCGCTCAATGGCGGCGTAGATGCGTTTTACGTTTTGCGCACAGCCTTCCCAGTCGCCCGCAAACATGGTGAGCGAGGTGTTTTCCCAGCCTTCACGCGGCACAGTCCAGTTGGTGTCTGTGGCGTGAAAGAGAATGGCAGCCTGAGCGATGTCTTCAGGATAGTGCTTCACTTCGCGGGCGTTAAGAACGTACATGACGTCCGCGTGTTCTTTTTCAACAGGAATTTCCAGATCAGGCCATTCGTCCTGTTGTTCTTCAACCATCCATTCGCAGGTTTCCACCCAGTCTTCTTCGCTCACGTCCATCTGCGCCCCGTACACGCGGTGCATGCCAGAGCCGATCTTCATTTCCCACGGGATAAAGCCGTGCTTGAACAGAATGCCGCGCAGGTAGCTGAACATGACACCCGTATCAATGCCGTGCGGGCAGTAAACGGAGCAGCGGTTGCAGCAGGTGCACTTGCCCCAAGCGGCATCCATGCACTTGATCATAAACTCGGCGTCTACCTTGCCCTTGCGGCGCAGCATTTCGCCCAGAGTTGCCTGAATCTTGTACGAAGGAATCTGCGTGGGATCATTGTTGTTAGTGCGATAAAAAAAGCAACTGTCTGCGCACATGGCGCAGTGCGCACACACGCTAAGCCAAGTGCGCGTGCGCGATTTGCAGGTTTGCTCAAGGTCGCGTGCCAAGGCTTCTTGGTCGACCTTCATTTCCTTCATCTGGCTGTAATATTGCGCCCCGCCCTTGTCCTTGAGCAGATCAAGGATGCCTTCTTTGGTGGTTACAGGGGTTGGGGTGCACAACAATTCGGACATGGTTCGCTCCTTTCAGGCGAAAAGATAATTCGTTTGCCCCTCTTACCAGGGAAAAGCTCCGCCGCGCGTTGCGCCGCCTCTTTTGATCGCATAGTCCATGCCAATCTGGGCACGCGACATAAAGAAGAGCACAATGTGCGAAAGCTTGGTGAAGGGGGCCAGAATAAGAAACAGTTCGCCGCTGATCACATGGGCGATCATCCACGTCTGGTAAGCGCTGCCGTCAAAACGGGCCATAAGGCCTGTGGCAAAGGGCAGAAAGGTCAAAAGCAGTATGAGCCAGTCTTGGCCGCTGTTGAGCTGCCTGAGCGCCGGTGAGGAAAGACGCCGCAGTGCAAACAGAACAATAGCCGAAAGGGCCATGATGGAAAGCACATCGGCAACGCCGCCGGGCAGCGACGGCAAGCTTATGCCCACATAGGTTTCAAGCAAAACGGTGTGCCCAAGAAGAAACAGCGGTATCAGCACCGCGCCGAAATGCAAAAGAAAGAAAAGAATAGTGGCAACAGGCTGGGCCCGCCAGCCACTGGTGCCGCCGGGAATAAGCCACTTGAAGATAGATGCAAGCGCGCCGGGAATGGAGCGCTCAGTATGATAACTGTAAGCTACCCGTTCAAGGCGGGCATCAAGGCCGCGCACGTAGATGACCGCACGCGCAAACAGGCCGACTACAAATACGGCAATGGATATTAAAAACAGTGGTCCGGTAATGAAATCCAGCATCTGATTCTGCCTCCTAACGTATTCTTCGGTGTTCCTAGAGCCTACGGGCTATTTCTTTTTGCCGGCAAACTCAGATGCGGTACGCTCGTTGTGGCAGACTCGGCAGTCCACAAGGCGCGGCCCTTTGCCAGCCTTGACGTGGCAGTCTGTACAGGCAGCGTGCATGTATTTGACCTGCTTGTTTGCCGCAACCGACGTTACGTCTTTGAGGGTTTCAGACATGCCTGCATCCGTCATGTTGTGGCAGGTGGAGCAATCTCCGTTCTTAGCCTCAACAGCGTCCACATGCTTGTCATGGGGAAAAATGACCTTGGGCATTTCAGGCTTGCTGATCTTTGGCGTGGTGACGGGGAGTAGCTCGCCTCCAGTGGCCGCAGAAGGCATCAATGCCAGGCCGCAAAACAATAATAACAGGCAAGGGAGAGTTGTACTGAATCTGATAATTTTTTCCCGCATGATGGATCCTTGCTTCCTGACAAAATCCAGATGGTGTTACCCCGGCCAATATTGATCCGGGCACAATTGGGGAAATCCCGTGCGCATGCACGGGATTTCCCAATGCATGCATCTGCCTAGACCTTAGGCTGATTAAGAGCCTCAGCCGCACTGCGCATAAACACGGCGCACTTGTAGGGTTCGCCCTTCATGCAACGCATGGCAAAAGCAGCAGCCATGTACATGAAAAGCCGCGATTCATAGTCGAGCTTGGTGGTGTGCAGCCAGTGATCGTGAGGGTTGCCCCCCTCGGCCAGCTTGCGCGCACGCGCCATATCTTCGGCATTTGCATCGCCTGTGAGCTTGATGAACAGTTCGCAAATTTCATCGGCCAAATAATCGCGTTCTGACAAAGCTGACATGGTAACCCCCTGCGTCTTCCGCAGTCGCGCCCCAGTTTATATGAGGCGGTTAAAAAGAGCAATTAATTAATAAAAAACTTGATGTATTTAATCCGTACAAAACTATTCTCATATTAAAGATACTGTGTCAACTAGGTATGGATTTATTTATGCGAAAAACTCAAAGTTAGGCTCAAGTCTTGAAAGAATTAACAATTCAATTTAAATGAGAAAAATTGCACAATCGGCTGTAAAGCTAATGTATTGATATTGCAATGAAGGGTGTTATTGCATAGCAAAATGCTGCTATTAATGTTTTAAAAAAAAATTGTGGTGCAAGTTGCATAAATTTTTTGCCTAAACGTAGCTAAACGATTGCTTATTGTTTTTATATGTTATTATGATTGAGCGCTCAAGCATGCAAGATGTGTAGCGTGTAAGGATAGTTAGCTGTGCTATGCGCTGTAGTAGCTGTCTAAATATGAAGCAAGTGTTGCGAATTACGACACCTAAGATTGCTTGTGATGGCTTTTTTTTGAAGAATCGGATTTTATGTCGAAAATTGTTTTTTTGTGGCTTAGGCGGTGCGTGGCGGTGTTTTTTTGAATCGGATCGGGCTAGGCGTTGGAGCTATTCTTAAGGCAATGCGTCTGACAAAAGCTGTGTTGTTGCCTTGGCACATGCGGGAGCCGTTGGGGGCATGCTGAAGTGGCGAGAGCACTTGCCGGGGCAATGGGGCTGCCGGGCTCAGCCTTGTGGTGGCGGGGATGGGTGGGGAATAGAAATCGGGCGGGGCTTGCCCCTTAAATGAGGCTGCTAGTGCTGGATTGCGCGCGT
The DNA here is from genome assembly GCA_964413315.1 of uncultured Desulfovibrio sp. GTDB lineage: Bacteria > Desulfobacterota > Desulfovibrionia > Desulfovibrionales > Desulfovibrionaceae > Desulfovibrio. Next base: position 5,319 of record CAYPRZ010000122.1, read on the forward strand.
TGGGCTTGAATCAAAGGGCGTTGGCAGGGAGACCGTGGTATGGTGGCCGATGATGCTATGGCGAGCGCTGTGGAGGTGGAAAGTCTGGTGGGTTATGGTACTAGGTGTAGAGTGCGCACACGTTGTTCACCCCCTAGACTTGAATCTGTTGGCTTTCTGCCAAGAGCCCAGTGTGGTCGCAAAAAATTATAACGGTGCTTCCGTATCGGTTACGTTTCTTCGCATGCCACTATGGCGTTGCTTTTTTAATGAAGCGTCAGCCTTACCGTCGGTTTGCGGTCGATAGGCCGTGTCGGCTTGTGCTTTGTTCCAACCGCAAGACAATACTCACAAAAGTTCTACGACCTGTAACAAGAGCCATTATCCGCCAGAATTCGTTCTAAATTGATGCCGAAAGAGGCGTGTCATGCAGCGGCCCTTTCCGCTTCCTGTCGGTACGCAGGCTTACGACATAGCCAGCCGCCACTTTTGCCGCTGGGTCATGCAGCATCCGCTGTACCTTTTATTCTCGACTACGAATCGGCAGTTTGGCATTCTTATGACAGTTTTCCCGCATCCTCGTACAATCCAGAGGATCCTCGGCTAGTGCGAAACACTTTCAGGAGGGCAATGAGCCCATGAAGTTGACTCAATTTGATCAATCTCACTTGACAGGTCTGAGCGAGTCTGAGGCCATCCTTCGGCAGCAGAGAGAGGGTTTCAATGAGATTCCTCAGGGTGCCAAACGTGGCGTGCTCTCTATCGCTTTTGAAGTCATGCGGGAGCCAATGTTTCTGCTTCTGGTGGGTTGCGGCAGCCTGTATCTGCTTATGGGCGAACTGTCGGACGCACTTATGCTCTTGGCTTTCGTTTTTGTGGTTATAAGTATCACCATCATTCAGGAACGGCGAACGGAACGTGCCTTGGACGCTCTCCGTGACCTTTCCAGCCCGCGCGCATTGGTCATTCGTGATGGCCAGCAACGGCGCATTGCCGGGCGCGAGGTGGTCCGGGGCGATAACATTCTGCTTTCAGAAGGAGATCGAGTTCCCGCAGATGCGGTGCTGCGCTACGCGCTAAACGTGACAGTGGATGAATCCCTGCTGACGGGAGAATCAGTGCCTGTTCGTAAATCAAGCTCTCAGAATGCCGATGGGACAGGCAAGCCCGGCGGTGACGACCTTCCTGAAGTTTTTTCAGGTTCGCTCATCACAAGGGGCCAGGGTTTAGCCGAGGTGGTGGCCACCGGGGCAAACACGGAGCTTGGCAAGATAGGCAAGGCACTACAGTCCATTGAGCCAGCGAAGACGCCTCTTCAGAACGAGACGGGCCACATGGTCAAGCAGCTAGCTGTCATAGGGATTGCCCTGTGCGCTGTTGTCATAGTGGCTTATGGCCTGACACGCGGCAACACGCCGCAGAGCTGGGGCCAAGCTGTACTGGCGGGCATAGCGATGGCCATGGCCGTGCTTCCGGAGGAAATTCCGGTCATCCTGACAGTATTTCTGGCCATGGGCGCGTGGCGAATCTCTCGCAGCCATGTGCTTACACGGCGCATGCCTGTTATAGAAACGCTAGGAGCAGCGACAGTGCTTTGCACTGATAAGACCGGCACCCTCACCCTCAACCGGATGATTGTTCGCCAGCTGCATGCAAGCGGCCAGACCTTTGTTGCCTGCGAGGGCGCGACAATGCCGGAAATATTCCATTCGCTGCTGGAATACGGGGTGCTGGCCAGCAAAAAGGAAATATTTGATCCCATGGAGCGCGCCCTGCGCCAGCTGGGCGGCGAATATCTGAGCAAGACCGAGCATTGGCATGATCAATGGGAGATGGTGCGCGACTATCCACTGTCCCCCAAGTTGCTGGCCTTGTCCCATGTCTGGCGCGCGGCAGATTCTGATAGTTTGGTAGTTGCCACCAAGGGCGCCCCCGAAGCTATCGCAGAACTGTGCCACCTTGATGAAGGGCAGAGAAACGTCATGGCCGCTCAGGTTGACAAGATGGCGGGCGAGGGATTGCGTGTGCTCGGTGTTGCGCGGGCCACATGGCCCAAGGAATCAATATCCCAAGCTCCTTTGCCCTGCGAACAGCATGATTTTGCTTTTGAATTCCTAGGGCTTGTCGGTCTGGAGGATCCAATCCGCCCCACGGTTCCAGCAACGATTCAGGAATGTTACAGGGCGGGGATTCGAGTGATCATGATTACCGGCGACCACCCGGCTACAGCCCAAAGCATTGCCAAGCAGATTGGGCTGCGCGCCCTGTGCGGTGAGGGTATCAAGGTCATTACCGGTCCTGAACTGGACGCCATGAGCCAGGAGGAACTTGCGCGGCGTATCAGGGATGTTGACGTGTTCGCTCGCGTAGTGCCAGAGCAGAAGCTGCACCTAGTGAACTCCCTCAAAGACACCGGCGAGATTGTGGCCATGACCGGGGACGGCGTGAACGATGCCCCGGCCCTCAAAGCGGCGCACATAGGCATTGCTATGGGCGGACGCGGCACGGATGTGGCACGAGAGGCCTCGGCCCTCATACTGCTTGATGACGATTTTTCTTCAATTGTTCAAGCCATCCGTCTGGGCCGCCGAATATATGACAACATCAAAAAGGCCGTTGCCTACACAGTGGCCATACATGTGCCCATCGCAGGGCTATCAATGGTTCCAGTATTCATTGCCGATTTACCACTCATGCTGCTGCCTGTTCACATCGTTTTTCTTGAGCTCATCATCGATCCTGCCTGTTCGCTCATCTTCGAGTCAGAGGGCGCTGAAAAAGATGTTATGCTTCGACCACCACGCAAGCCGGACGAGCAGCTCTTTAACGCGCGCGTGGTAGGCATCAGCTTGATGCAGGGACTCTTTGTACTGGCCTCGATATTTTTTATGTTCTGGGTGGCGGGTAAACAGGGGCAGGCGCTGGATGATTCAAGGCGATCCTTTGTCTTTGCCACGTTGGTTTTTGCCAATCTGGCGCTGATAATGACCAACCGCTCGTGGAGCCGCACCTTCGTCACCATGCTCAAGGAGCCAAATGCAGTGCTGTGGTGGATACTAGGAGGGGCAACGGTGATGCTGATACTGGTGCTCAACGTCCCGGTACTCCGCATCCTCCTCCACTTAAATGCACTGCAACCCAAAGACTTCGGCTTTTGTCTGCTGGCTGGTGTGGCGAG
>CAYPRZ010000123.1:0-8475 GCA_964413315.1 uncultured Desulfovibrio sp.
ACCATTCTTGTGCCCTTTGCCGCCGCCCACCTGACGCGCATCCATCTGGACAGCTTGCGCAACGCCCTGCTGCGCTGGCAGTTTCCACTGGTTACGGTTTCCATTGTTGTTTCCAACATTGCCATTTTCAGCCATTACGGCGACCTGCTGCGTCAATCGCCTGAACTGCTGCTCAAATCGCTGGCTGCGGCCTCGCTGCTGTGCCTGATCATGACCCTCGCCGCCATGCCCTTGGCCCGCCGCATGCGCAGGCAGGTGGGCATGGCCTACCGTATTTCGTTTGGCGTCATCAACAACGTGCTGATAATGATTGTTTGCATGGAGTTTTTTAGCGCTACAGAGGCCATCATGGCCGCCGCCTATCTGGCCCCCCTGTATGTGCTGCTGTTTTATTACCGTCTGTGCAGCCGCAAAAAGGCCTGAGCTGCCTCCAGCGGGCCTTTGCGTGTTTACATCTGCCACGCGCGGATGTAAAAAAACACAGGGGATGGAGTTCCCCTTGAACCGCATTTGCTGATAACTCCTACCAGGGCCATGGCGTTGGTAGACTTTTTGTGACCGCGCCAAAGCGCGGTTGCTTTTTTTATACAACGCCGCAGCATCACCGCTGCCACGGCAAGCCAGAAAACGGGGGCCGCCCACAGGCACGGGGCAGCCCCGCAGAGCGGATTTACGTCATGGTCAAAAATGTTCTTGTCATTACCCTTGGGGCCGGGGCCGGGGCCTGCCTTCGCTGGGTGCTCTCCATGCTGCTCAATTCCATCTTTCCCGCCATTCCTCTGGGTACGGTGGCCGCCAACTTTATCGGGGGCTTTGGCATCGGGCTCTCGCTGGGGGTGTTCAACGCCATGCCCGGCCTTGCCCCAGAGTGGCGGCTGCTGATCATCACGGGTTTTTTGGGCGGCCTTACGACCTTTTCAACCTTTACGGCAGAAATTGGCACACTGTTGCAAGAGCAGCGCCTTGCCATGGCGGCCGGGGCCATCACCCTGCACGTTGTGGGCTCGCTGATCTGCTTTTTCATGGGGCTTGGCGCGGTGTCGCTTCTCAAATCCCTTTTTCGTTAGGAGCAAGCCATGAACGGGTACAGACTGACCTTCTATACACAGCAGGGGCGCTCGCACAATCACATGAGCATTGCAGAATGGCTGCTCAAGGAAGCAAAGGCGCTTGGTGTTGAGGGCGCAACCTTTGCCGCCGCACAGGGCGGCTACGGACGTGACGGCAAATACCACAGCGCACGTTTTTTTGACGTAGGCGAGCAGCCCATGGAGGTGACCATGGCCGTGAGCCCAGATCACAGCGAGCAGCTCTTTGCCCGCATAGAACAGGAAAAACTGCAAATCTTCTACATGAAGATTCCTGTGGAATTTGGCATCACCTGCACTGAATAAAACTAGTTCTCTGGATAATAATAAAACCGCCGATGAAGCAGCACTTGGGCAGCATTCATCGGCGGTTTGCATTGTGGTTTAGCACGGCCTAGGCCGGATTTAGGCTCCACTGGTCTTCGACAGGCAGACCGGCAAGGCAGCGGCGCAACATGTCGAGCGCATGGCTAGAGGCCAAACGCCGCGTCCACTCACGCCCCAAATACCGCCCCTGCGGGCGCATAACGCGCACCCAGATATTTTCTTCTTCGCTCAGGGCAATATACACGAGCCCCACGGGCTTTTGCGGCGTGCCGCCGCCGGGGCCAGCAATGCCGGTAATGCCAATGCCGTAATCCGCACCACTAAACTCGCGTGCGCCACGGGCCATGGCCCGCGCAACCTCTGGGCTTACCGCGCCGTGGGTACGCAGCAGGTATTCCTGCACGCCCAGCATTCGCTGCTTGGCGTCGTTGGCATAGGTTACCATGCCGTAGCCAAAAACGTCTGACGATCCGGACTGGTCGGTGATGCGTTTGGCCAGCAAACCGCCTGTGCACGACTCTGCCGTGGACACTGTTTTGCCAAGCCGCGCCAGTTCAGACACAACCACAGTTTCAAGCCCGGCCACATTAACGCCGTACACCACGTCGCCCAGCAGGTTGCGCACCTCGTCCACCATGGGTGCGGCCAGAGCTTCGGCTGCGGCGGCATCCTGCGCCTTGGCAGTGACGCGCACAAACATTTCTGCATCGCCCGCATAGGTGGCCGCAGTGGGGTTGGCCCCGCCAGTCAGCCCGGCAATGCGCAAGGCGGCAATGCCCTCGCCAATGCCAAAGGTTTTAACCATAAACGAGGCTATCACCGCCCCGCTCATGCGCTGCAAAAAAGGCACGGCACTTTCGTGCAGCATGGGCAAAAGTTCCGAAGGCGGCCCAGGCAACATAAGCACCCAGCGCCCTTCACCCACTGGCGTGGCGCAGCCCGGCGCCGTACCCACCAGATTGGGAAAGGCCACAGCCCCACGCGGCAACATGGCCTGCTTGGCCTGATTGGCCGACATGGGCCGCGCGCCAAAATACTCGCGCAGACGGGCCATGCTGTCGGCATGCTCCTCCAGCGGTGCATTGGCCACAAGGGCCACTGTTTCCTTGGTCAGGTCATCCTCTGTAGGCCCAAGACCGCCCGTGGTAATGACCACTTCCGCACGTTCAAGGGCTTCTCGCAGGGCTTTTTCGAGCCGCTGCGGATTATCGCCCACAGTGTGCACCTGCAACAGATCAAGGCCAAGAGCAGAAAGCTCACGCGCCACATGGGTGGCATCGGTGTTGACCGTATGCCCCAGCAACAGCTCTGTGCCTACCGATATTATTTCCGCCTTCATGCGGCCTCCGTTTTGTTGACACGCCCGTGCGTACAAACCTGCACGGCGCTCAGGCGAGCATCCTAGACCTGCGGCCAGTTGTGCGCAAGGTATCCTAAGATGCAGAATGCGGCTTTGCACGCGGCTTTATACGCGGCTTTCACTTGACAATGGGGGGCTTGTGGGTCAAACATTTCTTACCAATTTACTAAGAAATATCTTCTCGGATACAAAGCATAAACTGCACTGAATCAGGGGGCAGAAATGAACGAAAATAAAAAGCCGCGCTTTGAGACCCTTCAGGTTCATGCGGGGCAGGAGCATCCGGATACGGCCACGGGCGCACGTGCCGTGCCCATCTACCAAACTACCTCTTTTGTTTTTGACGACTGTGCGCACGCTGAGGCCCGCTTTAACCTCAGCAATGCCGGCAACATATACAGCCGCCTTACCAACCCCACCCAAGATGCCTTTGAACAACGCGTGGCAGCACTTGAAGGCGGCGTGGCCGCGCTGGCCACAGCCAGTGGAGCGGCAGCCGTAAGCTATGCCCTGCAAAATCTGGCGCGGGCGGGCGACCACATTGTGGCCGAAAAAACCCTTTACGGCGGAACCTACAATCTGTTGGCCCACACACTCAAGGCATGGGGCATAGACACCACCTTTGTGGATCCAGACGAATCCGGAGCCTTTGAACGCTCCATTACCCCGCGCACCAAGGCCATATTTGTCGAAACTCTGGGCAACCCGCACAGCAATATTGTGGATATGGAAGCGCTGGCCAAGCTTGCCCACAGCAACGGCATTCCCCTAGTTGTGGACAATACCTTTGCCACGCCGTGGCTGCTGCGGCCCATTGAGCATGGGGCGGATATTGTTGTGCACTCGGCCACCAAATTTATAGGCGGGCACGGCACAACCCTTGGCGGCGTGATTGTTGACGGCGGTACGTTTGACTGGGAGGCATCGGGCAAATTTGCCCATATTTGCGAGCCAGACCCCAGCTACCACGGGCTGAGTTTTTCGCGCGCGGTTGGCCCTGCGGCCTTTGTGGTGCGTGCCAGAGCCATTTTGCTGCGCGATCTGGGTGCGACACTGTCGCCTTTCAATGCCTTTATGCTTTTGCAGGGGCTAGAAACCCTTTCGTTGCGGGTAGAGCGCCATGTGAGCAATGCCTTGGCCGTGGTGGAGTATCTTGCCGAGCACCCCAAGGTCGAGCGGGTCAACCACCCCAGCCTGCCCACAAGCCCCAGCCATGCCCTTTACAAACGCTATTTTCCCAAGGGTGGCGGCTCCATCTTTACGGTTGAGGTAAAAGGCGGCGCGGACGAAGCCAGAGCCTTCATTGACAGATTGCAGGTGTTCTCGCTGCTGGCCAACGTGGCCGATGCCAAGTCGCTGGTTATCCACCCCGCCTCTACCACACATGCGCAGCTCACAGAGGCAGAGCTGGCCGAAACGGGCGTATTGCCCAACACGGTCAGACTTTCCATAGGCATTGAGCATGTGGATGATATTATTGAAGACCTTGCCCAAGCTTTGGGCTAGCTGGCCAACCTGCTAAAAACCAAGGGCATTGCCCATTTCCCGCGTCCTGCCGCCTGTGTGGCAGGACGCTTTTTGCATCTTGGGGACAGGTAAAAGCCATTGTGTTTTCAGGGGCCATTGCATACAACTGGCTGATTCCGCGTACGCACCCCGCCGCTGGTTTGGCCCGATTTTTAGGGGTTCTGCTCTTTGCCGTGCGCCCTCAAGCAGGAGATTTTTCATGTTCAGAAAACTTGCGGTTTTTCTTTTTGTCATGCTCCTTGCTATCCCAGCTCTGGCAGACGATGTGAGCACCAAGTACATTACGGTTGACCTGCCCGATAACTGGAAGGCCGTTATGCCCCCCACAGAAAATCAGGGGGTTACCACCGTTATTTTTACCAATGCGGCGGGCAACTCCACCGTCAATTTTGTTACCGGCCCCAACGGCGGCGCGGATCTTAAAACCGTGGCCGAAACTTTTGCGACCCAGTTCAAATCTCTCAAGCCCCCGGTAGAAAAGGGCGGCCAGTTTACCTTTGCCTTTACCCAGCAGCAAACGCCGGGGCAATCGTGGGTTGCGGGCATGGGCGAAATTTTTATGGTCACCACCATCACTGGCGACCGCAAACTGGGCCTTGCCTTTATCAAGCGCTATGTAAAAAGCGCAGAGTACGCCAACTTGCTGCCCAAGTTTTAGTCCCAAAAGTCCACAGATATTTACGTGCCAAACGGCCTGACAGCGATACTGTCAGGCCGTTTGTTTAACTGGCAAAAAAACTGGGCTAGCTGTCGCAGCCCTGACCGCATGCGCTCCATACCCGCTTCAAACGCTGCACCACAGCATCAGAATACATATCGTTGTTTCTGTCTGCCGCTTTCAGGTTATCCAGCAGTTCCTTGCTGCGCCGCAGGGCCACCTTGATTGGCTCGTAGGCTGGGTCTTCTTCCAGCACAACGTTGTAGCCGTCCATATCCTTGATGCGATAACGCAACGGAACTCTCCAATTGCGCACGCACATGTTGTACAGATAGTAGTTTACCAAAAACATGCCCATTCCGCCAGATTCTTCCTTAAAAAGGCGGGCATGCTCCTTGCCTTTGTGCAGCTCAGTACCTTCATATTCCGAATTGTCGTATTTTCCGCCATTCACAAAATAGTCATTGGCATCGTAATAGTACTGTGGCAGTCCGGCACAGTTCATGCGGGCTCCGTAATCACCATCTTCCGCCCCATACAATCCGTAGTCTTCGCTCCAGTACCCCAACGTATCCGATACAACCTTGGGCACAATGATGGCACTTCCCATCAAATTGGCAGTGCAAATGCCAAGCAGACCGTCATCACTGTAGATGGTGCCGGGATTCATCTCCATTTCCGATTTCGTGAATGTAGGGCCGATTGTAGAAATGGGATCACCATGGGCCCACAGCCGAAACAGCTTCATGAGCCAGTGAGGTGTTGTGGCCGCCATATCGTTATCAAGCTTCATGTAATAGGGCGCATCCACAGCCCGCCAGCCAATATTGCAGGCGCACGAAATACCCATATTGCACGGCAGCAAAAAAAGATTGTCGATGATCCCGTCGCTGTGCAGTTCAACCAGCCGTTCGCGCAGGTCTGGCGTACTGCCGTTGTCTACCACCGTAACCACAAAGGGTATGCCGGGCGCTGTTTTGCGCAGAGCCAGCAAGGTTTTTTGGGTAAGGTGATACCTGTTGAAAACGGGAATAGTAATATTAAGAAGTGGGCCGCTCATGAGGCTTCTCCTGCCGGGCTGCTGCGTTCGGGTGCGGTGATTGAAACTCAACGCACCTCTTCGGCCAGCCAGCGCCGCATAAAGGCCACACCGGCGCTGCGCGCCTGAGCACCAAGTTTGCGGGCATCTTGCCGAATAACGCGGGGATCAAAGCCGTTTGCACCCAACTCGCAGCAATGGCCCACAAGCCATGTTTCCATCATGGCCGCGTCCATTTCGGCGTGGAACTGAAGGGCAAGCTGCCCCGGCCCAGGGCGGAATGCCTGATGCGGCGTGATGGGGGTAGAAGCCAGCAAGTCGCAGCCCCTCGGCAGGTCATAGGTATCGCCGTGCCAGTGCAGCACGGGTGCAGCCGTAAGCTCTGCCAGCGGGCCGCTGAGGCCTGCGGGTGTGAGATCAACCTGCCCCCAGCCTATTTCCTTGGCTGCGCCGGGGTACACGGCGGCATCAAGGGCACTGGCCATGAGCTGTGCGCCAAGGCATATGCCCAAAAGGGGCCGCCCCGATGCAAGCCGACTTGCCACAAGGGCTTTTTCGTCAGCAAGAAAAGGATACAGGTCATCCTGATACACGCCAATGGGGCCGCCCAACACAACTGCAAGGTCTGCATCCTTCCACAGTTCGGGCTCCATAGGAACCACACCGGCCTGCACATAGCTTATGGCAAAACCCGCTTCTTCAAGGGGCTGCACAAACACACCCAAATTTTCAAAAGCCACATGCTGAATGGCAACGCAACGCTTCATACTGTCTCCCGATACATACATGCAAGTACACAGACCGCCCAAAAAGCCCAAGAGCGAGCACACTCGCCGAGCCTAAATTTGGGCGGCAATCTGAACGCCGTGGGGGGAAGCGGTGTGCGCTCAGCAGGTCAAACTTCACATATCCGGCCTGCCGGTTGCACGGTCAGGCCAGCATCTTACACGCTGTATGTTACGCAGCTTAAAGGTGAAGCGCAAGAATGCTGCCAAAGGGTTAGCAAAAATATCTTGCTACTTTTTTATTTTTTTTGTTACTACAGATTCAGCCACGTCATGACACTGCGGCAGCCCCCTGCACCTCAACAAACAGGAAACTTTCTATGTGGAAAACTTGCTGCGCCAGCCTTGCCTTGCTGCTCTTGCTGGGAACTCAGGCCCAAGCCCATTTTGGTACGGTTATTCCTTCTACGCCCACAGTTATGGACAAGAAGGATGCCAATGTACAACTGGAAGTAGCCTTTATACACCCCATGGAAATGCAGGGCATGGATATGGCTGCCCCCGCCGCCGCCACAGTTACCCATGATGGCAAGACCGAAGACATCAAGGCTACGCTCAAGCCCGCCACGGTATTGGGCCACAAGGCATGGCAAACCACCTTTGGCATCAAAAAACCCGGCGTATACCAGTTTGCCGTAGAACCCGCCCCCTATTTTGAACCGGCGGAAGACAAGTTTATCATCCACTACACAAAGACTGTGGTGGCTGCCTTTGGCGAAGAAGAAGGATGGGATGCCCCCCTTGGCATAAAGACCGAAATAGTGCCGCTCACCCGCCCCTTTGCCAACTACACGGGCAACGTGTTTCGTGGCCGCGTAATGCTTGACGGCAAGCCCGTGCCCGGTGCGGAAGTGGAAGTGGAATGCTACAACAAGGGCAAAACCCACACTGCCCCCAACGACTTTTTTGTTACTCAGGTTGTAAAGGCCGACGAGAACGGCGTTTTCTCCTACGGCATTCCGTGGGCTGGCTGGTGGGGCTTTGCGGCCCTGAACACCGCCGCCGAAAAAATTGAATACAAGGGCGAAGCCAAGGAAGTGGAACTGGGCGCCGTGATTTGGGTGAATTTTGCCGCTCCCAAGACCAAGTAATTCAGCGCCAAGTATGGATGCGGCTAGCCGAACCGGGAATTGCCCCCTTCCGGTTCGGCTATAGCCTTTTCAGACCAAGCAAAGGACTTACCATGCATATCGCCGAAGGTGTACTTTCCCCTGCCGTGCTGGCCACGGGATACGCACTTACCGCCGCCGGAACAGCTCTGGGCCTAAAAAAGCTGGACTACGACCGGCTTATGACCGTGGCCATTCTGGCCGCTGTTTTTTTTGTGGGTTCGCTTATCCATGTGCCCATCGGCCTTACCAGTGCGCACCTCATTCTTAATGGTTTGCTGGGTGTGCTGCTGGGCTGGGCGGCCTTTCCCGCCATATTGGTGGCCTTGGCCCTTCAGGCGCTTCTTTTCCAGTTTGGCGGGCTTGTGGTGTTGGGCGTCAATACATTTACCATGGCTTTTTCGGGGGTTATGGCGGGCTATGTTTACTGCGGCCTGAGCCGTGTATGGCCCTCGCCCACGGGGCAAAAAGTTGCCGCCTTTTGTGGCGGAGCGCTTGGGGTTATGGGCGCAGGTCTTCTCACTGCCGTTGCGCTGGCCTTTAGCGAAGAAGGCTTTGCCACTGCCGCTCGTCTGCTGTTTC
>CAYPRZ010000124.1:0-241 GCA_964413315.1 uncultured Desulfovibrio sp.
CATGCTTGAGCAGAACCTTGCCAGCGTAACAACGCCCCTTGGTACGGTACGCCTCAAGCAAGCTTTGCTGCACGGCAAGGTGCTGCGTTCAAAACCCGAATTTGAAGACTGCAAGGCGCTGGCACGCCGTCATGGCATGCCGCTTGCCGAGGTTTACGCCGCTATCAGAAAGGTAACGGGCAACTGAGCCCGCAGAGGTTGGAGTTTAGCAATGTCGTGTGGTTCGCTGGAAAAATTGCTT
>CAYPRZ010000124.1:251-8383 GCA_964413315.1 uncultured Desulfovibrio sp.
GTTGCCGATGGGCTGAATCTGCTGCGTGAAAACCCCGTGCTTGACCTTGGGCACACAAAATTTGATTTGCAGCGCCCGGCCCGCAATGGCTTTCCTGAGGTGGTGTACGGCGAGGGCAAAACGCCGGAACAGGTGGGCGAAATTTTTGCCCGCGTGGGCAGTCAGGCCAATGTGCTGGCAACAAGGGTTTCCGCCTCCATGGCGGCCCATGTGCAATCGGTGTGCGCAAATGTGGAATACAATGCCCTTGGCCGCACCCTAACCTTGATCACCAAGCCTATCGCATGGAAGCAGGGCGAGGTTGCCATTGTAACTGCGGGCACGTCTGACTTGCCCGTGGCTGAAGAGGCGCAGGTTACCTGCCACATGCTGGGCGTGCGGGCAAAAGTTCTTGCCGATGTGGGGGTTGCGGGCATCCACCGTTTGCTCAACAATCTGCCAGAGGTGCGCACAGCCCGCGCCATTATTGTGGTTGCGGGCATGGAGGGCGCCCTTGCCAGCGTGGTGGGCGGGCTAGTGGCTCAACCTGTGGTGGCCGTGCCCACATCTGTTGGCTATGGGGCTTCGTTTGCGGGGCTTTCGGCCCTGCTGGGCATGCTTACCTCGTGCGCCAGCGGCGTTACTGTAACAAATATCGACAACGGCTTTGGCGCTGCCTGTGCTGCCTGCCGTATCATCAATGCCTGCGAGGGCAGCCACAACCCCTAATCGTCCTGCCGGACAAATATTCTGCTCCCCCCACGTAAAGCATGGTCTGCGCCACTGCGCAGAATCTGGTGTATTTTAAACGCTGCGCCCTGTCTGCTGTGTCAAAGGGCGCTGGCAGCACTGGTGTTGTAGCCAGTGTTCAGTGAATTTTGCTGCAATGAATGCCACATTCCCAATGCGGGGTAGTCATGGACAAAAAAAATACTTCTTCTGGTGTTTCACGCCGCCGCTTGTTGCAGGCGGCAGGAGCCGGTGTGGCGGGCGGCGCTGTGCTGTATGGGTTGGACAAGCTGCGCCTGTTGCCCAGCTTTGAAAAAACCCTGCCCGTGCCTGCGGCAGAAAGCATGACTTACAGGCAAAACCCCAAGAACGGAGACAAAATTTCGTTGTTGGGATTTGGCTGCATGCGCTTTCCTATGCAGCCGGGGGCAGACAGCCCAACTGGGCCAGAAGTGAACGAGCAGGGGGCTTTTGCCCTGATCGACTACGCCATGGCCCACGGCGTGAACTATTACGACACTGCATGGCCTTATCATAGGGGTGTCTCAGAAAGCGTTGTGGGCAAGGCCTTGCAGCGCTACCCGCGTGAGAGCTTTTATCTGGCAGACAAAATGCCCACGTATTTGCTGCCAACACTTGATCAGGCCAAGGAAATTTTTGAAAAGCAGCTGGAAAAGTGCAAGGTAGAGTATTTTGACTACTATCTTTTGCATGCCATACGCTTTGTGGAAGACTACCAGACCGTTTATGAAAAAAACGGTGTGCTCGACTATCTGCTGGAGCAAAAAAAACAGGGCAGAATCCGCAATCTTGGCTGGTCGTTTCACGGCAATACCGAAACGCTTGAATATCTGCTTTCGCGCAATGTGCAGTGGGATTTTGCCATGGTGCAGCTCAACTATCATGACATGATGCACGAATACAAAATTGCGCCCAATCAGGCCCGGTTTATTCCCAAAGACCCCGCGCCCACGCAGTGGATGTTTGAAAAAATGCAGCAGAGCGGCTTGCCGTTGATTGTCATGGAACCCCTGCTGGGCGGCAGGCTTGCGCGGCTCAATAAAAAGGCGCTGGCGGTGTTGCAGGCAGAGCGGCCACAGGCCTCTGCCGCATCATGGGCCTTTCGCTATGTGGCGGGCCTGCCCAATGTCATTACCATGCTGAGTGGCATGACCTATATGGAACACCTGCAAGACAACCTGCGGGCACTGGCTCCATACGAGCCACTTTCTGAGCGCGAAATGCAGACTCTCAGGGCTGCGCTGGATGTCTTTTTGACCGGGGCAAACATACGCTGCACCACCTGCGGTTATTGCATGCCGTGCCCCTATGGCGTGGATATACCAGCCATATTTGCCCACTTTAACCGCTGCCTTGATGACGAGCAGATTCCAAAGGGCGCGCGCGATGCCGATTACGAAAAGGCGCGGCGGGCCTATTTGGTGGAATACGAGCGTTCCATTCCCGATCTGCGACAGGCCGAGCGCTGCACGGGCTGCGGTGTGTGCCTCAAGCACTGCCCACAGATGATTGCCATTCCCGAAGAAATGGCGCGTCTGGGCAAGTTTGTTGAAAACCTGAGAACAAGGCAGGGCTAGGTGATGTTACGTAGTATTCGCATCCTCTTGGCTGCTGTTTGTTTTGCGGCCCTGTGTCTGCTGTTTGTTGACGTGAGCGGCAGGTTTGCGCCCTCACTTGCCTTTATGGCCAAGGCGCAGTTTGTGCCCGCCATGCTGGCTGGCAGCGTGGGGGCGGTGATGGGCGTACTGCTGCTTACTCTGGTTTTTGGCCGCCTTTACTGCTCTGTGCTCTGCCCGCTGGGGGTTATGCAAGATGTGATTGGCGCAAGGGCGGGCAGGCATCGCTACCGTTATTCATCGCCGCACACTCTGCTGCGGCTGGCGGTGTTTTTTGTCTTTGCGGCATCGCTGCTTGCCGGTGTGCCGCTGGTATTCTCTCTGCTTGAGCCATACAGCGCCTTTGGCCGCATTGCGGCTGACCTGCTGGCCCCTGTGTGGGCCACAGGCAACAACGCCCTTGCATGGGCCTCTGAGCGGGCTGGCAATTACGATGTAGCCCCGGCCATGGTGTGGCAAAAGGGCCTTGCTGCCCTTGCGGCTGCCGTGGTCACTCTTGCCCTTATTGGCGTGCTTGCGTGGCGCAAGGGCCGCCTGTGGTGTACAGCGGTGTGTCCTGTGGGCACATTCCTCGGATTTTTCAGCCGGTTTGCGGTGTTGCGCCCCCGCATAGAAGAAGGCGCGTGCAAAAACTGCGGTCTGTGCGAAAAAGCCTGTAAATCTGGCTGTATTGATGCCACAGCCAGAACCGTGGACACAAGCCGCTGCGTGGCCTGTTTTGACTGCGTGGATGTGTGCCGTCACGGGGCCATGAATTACGGTCTACGGAAGGCGGGCGGCAGTGAGAAGTCTGTGGTTGGGGATGCGGCTCAATCTGTGGGCAGCAAGCCCAACACCGTGCGGCGCGGCATGCTGGCCGCCTTGGTGGGGGCTGCTGTACCCGGTGTTGCCTTTGGCCGCACCGTTTCACCCATTGCTGCCCTCACCCGCAAGTTTGAGCCAGAGCGTGCGGTGGCAGTTGTTCCGCCGGGGGCGCAGTCTGTACAACAGTTGAGCGCACATTGCACGGGCTGCCAACTTTGCGTTTCGGCCTGTCCCAATCAGGTGCTTCGGGGTACAGACCACGGCAGCGGCATGCTGCAACCCACGCTAGCCTTTGAAAGGGGCTATTGCCGGGTCAACTGCGTTACTTGTGCAGAGGTTTGCCCCGCTGGCGCCATACGGCCCATTACCCCCGCTCAAAAAAGCTCCATGCAGATAGGGCGGGCCGTGATCAACCTTGACCGCTGCATAACCGTGACAGACAAAGTAACCTGCACGGCCTGCGCCAAGATTTGCCCGCCGCGTGTGATCAATCTGGTGGGGCCAGAGGATGTGCCCAAAAAACCGGTGGTAGATGCAGAGCGCTGCACTGGTTGCGGCGCGTGCGAATATGTGTGCCCAGCGCGGCCCTTTGCGGCCATTTACGTGGAGGGCGTGGCAGAGCAGCGGCGCATCTGACGCTAAAGCAGTCTGCTTGTCGTTATTCAGTTATTGATGGTTGCCTGAGGTTTTGGCCGAGGGCAACCATTTGCAATTTTGGCGGTTTTACCGCAAAAACAGGGGCTCGCGGGCTGGTCGCACTGTGTTCTGCGCCATTGACTTGCCGGGCTTTGAGGGTGACGATGCCCTACAGCTTGCACGAGCCCTGTGCCCCTTGCACTTAGGGGGGCCATACTGTTGGCTGATCTGAATTTTTTATTTTTATTTCGGCTGGTTATGTGTTTTAGCCGTAGCGGGTAGAATGTTAATGCAATACCTTAAGTTGCTTGATGAAAAGAAACAGAATGGCAGTCTGCGCACATTGCGCAATATTGACGCTGTGCGGCGCGAAAGGGAAAATGCCGGTGCGCCCTTTATCAATTTGAGCTCCAACGACTACCTTTCCTACGGTGAGGATGCCGCCCTGCGGCAAGAATTTTGGGCAGCGCAGGATGTGGCCTCGCTGCGCATGGGGGCGTGTTCATCGCGCTTGCTCACGGGAACTTGCGACCAGCAGGAGGCTTTTGAAAGCGAGCTGGCAGCCGCCTACGGGGCAGAGGCCGCCCTTGTGTTTGGCAGCGGCTACCACGCCAATCAGGGCATTCTGCCAGCCGTATGCACCCCGCGCACTCTTGTGCTGGCCGACAAACTGGTGCACGCCAGCCTTATCGACGGCATACGCATGAGCGAGGCAAAATGCATCCGCTTTCGCCACAACGACTACGCGCAGCTTGAAATGCTGGTGCAAAAGCATGCGGCAGATTACGAAAACATCATTGTAGCTACAGAATCCATTTTTAGTATGGATGGCGACGCCTGCGACCTGCCCCGGCTGGTGGCGCTCAAAAAAGCATGGCCCACAGTGCAGCTCTATGTGGATGAGGCCCACGCCGTGGGTGTGCGCGGGGCACACGGTCTTGGTTGCTGTGAAGAACAAGGCTGCGTGGCGGATATTGATTTTTTGGTGGGCACACTGGGCAAGGCATGGGCGTCGCTTGGGGCGTACATCATCTGCACCTCGGCCCTGCGCGAGTATCTGGTCAACACGGTGCGCCCCTTTATCTTTACCACGGCCCTGCCGCCGGTAAACATCGCTTGGAGCCGCTTTGTGCTTGCCCGCTTTGCCACGGCAGATGCCGCAGCCCGCAGAAAGCATCTGGCTGGGCTGGCGGGTATGATGCACACCTTTGCCGAAAGCCTTGGGCAGTCTGTGCACAGCACATCGCAGATAGTGCCCGTCATTACGGGCGAAAACGACCGCACGCTGAACATTGCCGCGCATTTGCAGCGCGAGGGCTTTTACGTCATGGCCATACGGCCCCCCACGGTTCCCGTGGGCAGTGCACGTTTGCGTATTTCGCTCACGGCTGGCACGGCCCAATGTGATGTGGAAGCCCTAATTACCCTGCTTGGCAGGTTGCTGCATGAATATTGATTTTTTGCGGCGCAGCGGCAGCCCCACGCTGGAGCTGTTTTTTGCCGGATGGGGTATGGACAGCCGCCCCTTTGCATGGGCTGCGGATTCGCCCCATACCGCTGACTGCGACTTTGCGGTGTGCTACGATTACACAGACATACAGTTGGACAAAGTAAATCAGGCCAATGCGAAAATACACGGCTACAGCGAGGTGCGGGTGCGGGCATGGTCGCTTGGCGTGTACGCGGCCTCGCTTGTGCTGCCGGGTCTGTGCTGCGCCATAAGCACGGCTGTGGCCATCAACGGTACGCTGTGGCCCGTTGACGACGAGATGGGTATTCCCCATGCTGTGTACGATGCCACGGCGGCCAACCTTACTGCCGAGAGCTTGGAGCGCTTTAACCGGCGTATGTGCGGTGCACACAGGCCCATTTTTGAGGCACGCAGACCGTTGCGCACGGTGGATTCGCTGCGGGCAGAACTGCTGAATATACGTGAATGCGCGGCAGACCGGGCCAAACCGCAGTTTACGGGCTGGACACAGGCCGTGCTGAGCAGCCGCGACAAGATTTTTCCCATTGCCAACATGCGCAGGGCATGGCCCGTAACGCCGCAGCTTGAGCTGGACGAACCGCACTACATGCCGGATATTCCCTTTGTGACAGTAGAATAAGTATGGATACAGCACTCATTAGGCAACGCTTTAGCGCCGCCTCTGCAAGCTATGATGCCGAGGCCGAGGCGCAGCAGCACATTGCTGCCCGCCTTTGGGCGCTGGCAGCCCCGCATCTTGCCGCAGGGGCCGATGTGCTTGAAATTGGCGCGGGCACAGGGCTTTTAACGCGGCTTATTCTGGAGGCGCAGCCCCGCAGCCTGACGGTCAATGACCTGTACATCAGCCCGCAGGTGGAGGGGCTTGCGCAGCAGTTTTCTGGCAGGGTGCAGTGCCGCGAGGGCGATGCGGAACATCTGGAATTCGGCGGCCCCTTTGATGCCGTGCTCAGTGCATCCACCGTGCAGTGGTTTGCGGATATTCCCGCCTTTTTTGCCCGCGGTGCCGGGGTGCTGCCCAAGGGCGGGCTGTTGGCTTTCAGCAGCTTTTTGCCCGGCAATCTGCAAGAGGTGGCCGAGCTTACGGGCGTGGGGCTTAGCTATGCCCGCGCCGCCGAGTTGCAAGGCCAGCTAGCCCCCCATTTTGAACTGGTGGCCATGGAGCAGGGCGACGTGACGCTGCACTTTGCCAGCCCACGCCATGTGCTGCTGCATTTGCGCCATACGGGCGTGACGGGCATTCGCTCTGTTGTGTGGGGCAAAAACAGCTACAAGGAATTTGTAGCGCGTTACACTGCCCGCTACGGCAACGCGCAGGGGGTGCGGCTTACCTACCGGCCTGTGTATGTGCTTGCCAAAAGCAAGGGAATTCCCTGCGGCAAGCCATAAACCATTTTGCCTTGATATGGTTTTGTACCGCCGGGGCTATCCCTTGCCCCATCCTCACAAACCTGCCCCAAACGGGAAGGAGTGTTGCATGAAGCGCCCAATCAACCTTCTGCAACTGATTGCGCTACTGCTGGCCCTTTGCCCTGTTGTCGTGGATGCCGCTGGCTACGGCTTTGAAACGGCCAAGGCTTACCTTGAAGCCCGCAGCCGCGATATGACAGACTTTCAGAACAGGTTTGAGAATGACCTGTTTCAGAGCCTTGATGAAGCCAATGCCATAAATATCAAATACAAAACAATTCCGGCAGAATACGTGCTATACCGCTTGAATCTGGCTAAAGAAATTGAGGCCAGTGGCAAAAAGCCGGAAAAACGCGCTGCCCTCTGCCAGAGTTTCAGCTTTATTGATGCGGCGGAAAAAGATTTTAACGTAAAAATTCAGGCCTATAATGAAAATATGGCCGAGAAGTTCATTCCGCGCGAGGCGTATCATGTGATGGATGATGATGCCCTGCGCGAAGTGCTTGTGGGCTATCTGACCACAAACAACTTTATCTACGGGTTTAAGAACCCCGAAACGCAGAAAATAAAAATAGAAAAATCAGTGCCATACAAAACGTCAGAGGGCGATTTTGGTGTTTTGTACACCGTGCATGTTATTGAAAAAGATGCGGCAGCAGATTCAGCCCCAGATTCAGCCCCAGACAGGCTTTACGAGGCCTCGCACTATCATGGCGAAATTGTGAATTTTGATCCGGCAACAGACGATGCCGCCGATCTTGCTGTGTTAAAGCTGTGCGGCAAGGGCCAGTAGGGTGGGGAGCGTAAAAATGACTACGCTGTATATTATTGGCAACGGGTTTGATCTCTACCACGGTTTACCAACAGGTTACATTGATTTCTATGAGTTCGGAAAAGAGCTTCTTGATGAAATTGAAGAATTTTATTTGCTTGAAATTTCGTCTGCAAACCCGTGGAGCGATTTTGAGAATACATTAGGGAAATTTGATTGGAAGGAGTTCCGTGACTCTCAATATAATCCGGATCCGACAGATAAAGATTTTGAGATCAAAGAAGCATATGGAGCACTTGACGAACAACAGGCACGCGCTGACGGCTATGTTGAAGACATCAAAGAGTATTACCAGAGATGGGTTGAAGAAATAGATATCCAATCTGTTGAAAGGGTACTGACATTAGAAGAAAATTCTTATTTCATCACATTCAACTACACGTCAACACTTCAAAAAATATATGGAATTAAGGACGAAAATATATTGCATATACACGGGAGCGTAGATAAGCCTGATGATTTGATATTCGGTCACGGTGAAACTATGGAAGAAGAATTTGAATTTGATGCAGATGGTGAAAGCAACCACACTATCTTTTCTGACATTGATGCCGCTGCCACTGACCTTACCCCACTGCGTATACCACTTGTAAGTTAGTGGTTCCCACTGGGTTGC
>CAYPRZ010000125.1:0-8360 GCA_964413315.1 uncultured Desulfovibrio sp.
CAAGCAAGGAGCCGATGCGGCCAAGCCCGCGCTTACGCCCCTTGCCTCTGCCCGCGAACAGCTGCGCGGTCAGGCCCTGCCCGACGTGAGTCTTGCCATGGCCAAGCCCCTGCGCAAGGCCGATGCCACGCCGGAAGAAACCGATGCAGCATTTTTGTTGCTGGAAGACGCCGCTCAAAAGGGCGATGCCGAAGCCATGTTTCTTGTGGGCCAGTTTTACGATCCAGCCAGCACCCTGCCGCGCGGCAGCATTCCCGCCGATCTTACCCAAGCCAAGCGCTGGTACGATCAGGCCGCACAAAAGGCTCAGCCGCAGGCCAAGGCTGCACTTGACAAACTGAAGGAATACGCCCGTGGTCTTGAGGCCAAGGGCGATGCCGAGGCGCGTTCGCTGCTGCAAAACTGGCAGTAACGGGCTCGGCCTTTGCGCTGATTTTTAGCGTGTTGAAATGAGTATCTGGCCTTAGCGCCATTGTGGCGGGTGTTGTTACAGCTCCCGCCAGTGCAGCCTCTTTGTAAGGTTGCCCTTTTTGCAAGGAGTTCACTATGCATTCCATGCCCCTTGTTCGCCGTTATTGTCTTGTACTGCTGCTGGTGTTGGGCTTTGGCGTCTGCATGGCTGGCAGCTTTTCTGCCGCTACTGCCGCGCCCCTGCTCCAACAGGGCAAAAAGACACTTTTTCAGCGGGTGGTCAGCCACCCCGGCGCGGCCCTGCTGGCCGAGCCCAAGGCAGACGGTGCCGTGGTGCGCAAAAGTGTAGTGCCCTTTACGGTCATGTATGTTTATGAACGCAAGGAAGGCTGGATTCAGGTTGGCGCTTCTACCGCCCAGCCCGAAGGCTGGATGGAAGCTGCCAAAGCAACAGACTGGAACCAGTCGCTCACCCTGCTGTTCACGCCGCGCACGGGCCGCGACCCTGTGCTTTTTTTTAAAACTGAAGCTGGTCTGAACGAGCTGTGCGCCGCCCCAGATATGGAAAAAAGGCTCGACGCACTTGAAGCGCAGGCAGCTACCCTGCGCCAAAGCAAGCAGGCAACGCCCGAATCCATGCCCATTCTCGCCAGCGAACCGGCTGACGCGCAGGGTGCAGTTTCAGAAAAGCGTTTTTATCTCATGCCCATACTGGACATGAAAGATCCCTTTGACGGCGTAAAGTTTTTGCGTGTGGCCTCCATCGACCCCGGCAATGCCAATGCCAAGGATGGCAAAAACGGCCCGCCCAAAACCGGCATTGCCCTTGTGATCGATACCACCATTTCCATGAAGCCCTACATCGACCAGAGCCTCAACGTGGTGCGCAAAATTTATGACGAAATTGAAAAGGGCCATATGGCCGACAACGTGGGCTTTGCCGTGGTGGCCTTTCGCAGCAGCACCAAGGCCGTGCCCGGTCTGGAATACACCACAGAAGTTGTCAGCGATTTTGCTACGGCCAAAAACCGCAAAAGTCTTGAAGAAAATCTTTCAAAAGTGCAGGAAGCCAAGGTTTCAAGCCACGACTTTAACGAGGATTCGCTGGCTGGCGTATACAAGGCCGTTGAAGCCCTCAACTGGGGCGATTATTCCACGCGTCTTATCCTGCTGATTACCGACGCTGGCCCGCTCAAAAGCGGCGACAAGTACGCCTCGGTGAACATGGGGCCGAGCGAAGTCAACGACTTTGCCCGCCAAAAGGGCATCTGGATTTCGGCCTTGCACATCAAAAGCCCCAGCGGCAGCGCCAACCATGCCTATGCGGAAGAAAGCTACCGCGCTTTGAGCAAACTTTCTGGCAACCAGTCTAACTATCAGGTGGTTGCCGCGCCCACGCCCGCCAAGGGTGCGGAACAGTTTGGCAAAATGGCCCAGATTATGGGCTCTCGCATGGTGGAGATGGTCAAAAACACCGCCGAAGGCAAGGTTATGACCAAGCCCAAGGACGAAAAAGCCAAGGCTGCCACGCCAGAAGAACAGGCCGCCAGTATGGCTGCCACCTTGGGCTATGCCATGCAGCTTGAGTATCTGGGCCGGGTGCGCGACAACGCGGCCCCCTCGGTGGTCAATTCGTGGATTGCAGACATGGACTTGAGCCAGCTTGCCAAGAGCAGGCAGACCCCCAGCGTGGAAGTGGCCGTGTTGCTGACCAAAAACCAGCTCAACGACCTGAGCACCCAGCTCAAAACCATCATCGACAATGCCGAGCGCACCAAGAAGACCGACGCGCGCGACTTTTTTCAGGGTGTGCTTTCGGCCTCAACCCGCATGGCCCGCGATCCCAACATGCCCACGCAGGGTAAAAATCTGGCGGAGCTGGGCGTGCTCTCTGAATTTTTGGACGGTCTGCCCTACAAGAGCGACGTTATGCTGCTGCGCGAGGAAGACTGGTACCGCATGAGCGTGGGTGAGCAGACGGCCTTTATCAACCGCCTCAAATCGCGTCTTGCCCGCTATGAGGAATACGACCGCGACCGCGCCAGCTGGGAAAGTTTTGGCCAGTCAAACCCCGGCGACTGGGTGTACCGCGTGCCGCTGAGCATGCTGCCCTAACGCAGTTTCACTATGGCTCTTTTGTCCCCTGCCTGTGTGCATGCCGGGGGACAAAAGGTCTTATGGTGTTGGTCACAAACGGCCCGGTACGGTGCCAAAAAATGGCAACAGCAAAAGCCAGCGGCCCGCTGCAAAGCTGGGAGTATTAATGTCTGATATGGTTTTCAGCCTGCGCAATATTGGCAAAACGCGCCCCGGCAACGAGGGCTTTCGCCTGCGCATTGAGCAGCTGGATGTGGCGCGGGGCAGCCTGCTTGCCCTTGTGGGCCCCAGCGGTTGTGGCAAAAGCACAGCGCTCGACATGCTGGCTTGCGCGCTCAGCCCCGATATGACGCCAGAGGATTTTGCCCTGCCGCACAAGCATTCATCGGCACAAGGTGGGCTGCCAGTGCCGGCCAGTGCCACCGCCAGCTTTGTTTTTTGCCCTACCACCGGCGCACCTGCCGATATATTGGCCGCATGGCGGCGCGGCGGCACAGATGCTCTGGCACTGCTGCGGCTGCACCATCTTGGCTATGTGCTGCAAACCGGGGGGCTGCTGCCCTTTTTGTCTGCGCGCGAAAACATTGAGCTGCGCTGTAAAAGTCTGGGAATTTTGCCCCAGCGGCAAGAGGCTGTTACAACGGTTGTTGAGCGCCTTGGCATCGGGCATCTGCTTGGGCATTCCCCCTCCACACTTTCTGTGGGCGAGCGCCAGCGCGTGGCCATTGCATCGGCACTGGCGCACGGGCCTTCTGTAGTGCTGGCAGACGAGCCCACAGCCGCCCTTGATCCCGGCCATGCGGCCAACGTACTGCGCCTGTTTGCCGAGCTGGCCCGCCAGCTTGGCATAACTGTGGTTATGGTAACGCATAACCTTGATCAGGCCCGGCTAGCCGGTTTTGCGCTGGCGCAGGTGCAGGTTGGGCAGGATGCGGGCGGCAGCGTATCTGTGCTGCGCTGGAATGGAGGGGCAGCCTGACATGGCAAACACATTTTCAACCATGGTTCGGCTGGCCTTTAAGGATTACTGGCACGAATTTTTGCTCTCTGCCTGTGCCGTGCTTGGCCTTGCAGCCGTGCTCACGCCCCTGTTGGTGCTCTACGGCGTAAAATTTGGTGTGGTGCAAACCCTTACGGAACGTCTGCGCAACGATCCAAGAAATCTGGAAATTTCACCCGTCATAAGCGGCAAGTACACGCCAGAATATCTAACTCAACTGGCCGCCCACCCGGATGTAGCCTTTGTGCTGCCCCGCACGCGCTCCATTGCTGCCACCATGGACTTGAGCAGCAACGAAACCGACAGCCGCGCCCAGCTTGTGGCCTCGCTTGAACCCACGGCAACGGGCGACCCCCTGTTGCTGCGCTTTGGCGCTGCGGCCCCATCCATGCCGCAAAATCCCGCCAGTGAGGCCATTGGTGTAACCCTGTCGGCCTCTGCTGCGGAAAAACTGCACGTAAAGCAGGGCGACACACTTAATGGAAAGGTTGAACGCCGCTTTCAGGGCAAGGTGCAGACAGCCCGCATAGCCCTGCGCGTGGCCGCTGTGTTGCCTTTGGCCGCCCAACAAAAGGACGTGGCCTATGTGCCGCTGCCGCTGATGGAAGCTACGGAAGACTACCGTGACGGACGCGCTGTGCCAGAATTTGGCACACAAAACGGCTGGACAGGCGATCCGCGCCCGCAAGACCCGCGTATCTATCCGGGCTTTAGGTTGTACGTTCGCAGTCTTGACGATGTTATGCATCTGCGTCAGGCATTTGCCGCCCAAAAGCTCGATGTTTACACCCATGCGGAAGAAATCGAGCAGGTTACGGCTCTGGCCCGTGCCCTTAACCTGATATTTGCCCTCATCTGCGCGGCAACTGGCATCGGTTTTTTGGCATCCACTGCCAGCAGCGTGCTGGCAAGCAT
Organism: uncultured Desulfovibrio sp.; assembly: GCA_964413315.1. Lineage (GTDB taxonomy): Bacteria > Desulfobacterota > Desulfovibrionia > Desulfovibrionales > Desulfovibrionaceae > Desulfovibrio. The sequence continues at coordinate 4,424 of CAYPRZ010000125.1, forward strand.
CAAACGCAAACAGCGTATTTTGGGGCTGCTGCGGCTCAACGGCTTTACCACAGGCAGGCTTTTGCTGTTCCCGCTGGTGCAGTCGCTGCTTACAGCTCTTTTGGGCACGGCATTGGCCGCCGGAGTATACGGGGTGGCCGCATTTGTCATCAACTCCCTGTTCAGCGCCAGCGTAAGCGGCTTGGAACAGGTGTGCCTGCTGCTGCCCCAGCACTTTTTGCTTACCTTTGCCGCCGTTGCCGGGCTTGCCCTGCTGGCAGCCCTTGGCCCTGCCCTTAGGGCGGCCCGCATTGAACCCTCGGAGGTTATCCGTGAAATATAATCTGCTCCCGCATTTGTGCGCCCTTTTGCGGCACGGCCTAGCCGCCACCGCGTGCTTTGCGCTGTTGTTCGCCCTGTTGCTGGCCCCCTGCGCATCACGCACCGCACAGGCCGCGCTGGCCCGCAAGGCTGATGTAAGTACTGCCGATGCCTTTAATCCCAAGCCTTCGGATTCAGATATTATACTGCCCATGCCCTGCGGCTTGAGCATGGTTTTTAAGCTGGTGGCCGTACCCGCCAAGGGTCTGCTGTGGGATATGCCCATGCGCCCCGGTGTGGACGATTCTGCCCATCAAGATCGAGCCTACTACGACCGCCGTTTTAACACTGCCCTTTCTGGAACATTTACGCTTGATGACCTGCCCGCAGCATGGCGCAAGCTGGCTCCGCAGGGGCAAAACTACTTTTACCTTGTGGCAAAGTATGAAGTTTCCAGTCTGCAATGGCGCGCCATTATGGAAAATACATGTCCCGATACGGCCCAGCCCGGTGCGGATGCAGCCCGCCCTGCCACTGACTTGAGCTGGTACGATGCCGTAGATTTTACCCGCCGCTATACCACATGGCTGTTGCAGAACGCGCCCGATTCTCTGCCCCGTTTTGCTGGAGATCAGCGCAATGTGGGCTTTGTGCGTCTGCCTACAGAAACAGAGTGGGAATATGCGGCCCGTGGCGGCCAAACCGCTGGCAGCCAGCTGCTGTTGCAGGAGAACTTTTTTGCCCTGCAACCCGGCGAAAGCAAGGCAGACTATGCCGTGTACCGGCCCGAACAGGGCGCCCGCGCCGAGGGCATGGCCAACATAGGCACGCGCAAGCCCAATCCGCTGGGCATCTACGACACAGCAGGCAACGCGGCAGAAATGGTGCTCGACACGTTTCGTTTTTCTATGGCTGGGCGGCTGCACGGCTCTGCTGGCGGCTTTGTACGCAAGGGCGGATCGTTCCTTTCCAGCGATGCCGAAATTTTGCCTGGCCGCAGGGAAGAAACGCCCTTCTTTCTTACAGATGGCCCCGCCCACGCCCGCGACCTTGGCTTTCGGCCTGTAATATCGGGTATCAACACCCCCGGCGGCGAGCGCCCGCAGGAATTGACAGCCGAATGGAACAAGGCTGGCGAAAAACCGGCTCCGCTGGCAGATGGCCAGACGGCCCGCAATCCGCTGGACGAACTAGACCGGCTACTGGCTGCCGCGCCGGACGAAGCCTCGCGCAAGAATCTTCAGCAATTGCGCAATACCATTAAAGAAAACAACATCATGCTCGAACGCCAAAAGCAGCTTGAGGCACAATCGCTGCTGCGCACCGGCGTATACATGATCGAAACCATACGCAACTATTCTATCAGGCGTAACAGCCTGAAAACTCAGATGGAAAGTATGGAACGAGATAAAGCCACCGCCAAGGGGCCAGAGCTTGAAAAGCTCAAAAAGATATTAGATACTGCCAAACGAGGCATGGTTATGCTGGATACCAGCATTGCAAAATCCCTCACCTTCTACCGCAGCAAGGTGGAAGAAAGCGCCTTGCTGTCGCCTGAGGTGCTGGCAGCCGCCAATGAATCCTTACTCAAGGATTTTAGCGGTGCGGACCCGTTCAATGAAAACATGCATACAAACCTTGAGCTGTATCGGCTTCACATAGATACATTGCGTAAAAACAAAGTATTATCGCGCGAAGCAATGCAAAAAGACATTCTGGAACGTCGCTTTCAGTAGAGTAAAGGAGAAAATACATGTCTGACAAAATGCGTATTGGCTGGATTGGCACTGGTGTTATGGGCCTTTCGATGGCGGGACACCTTCAGGCTGCTGGCTGGCCGTTGACCGTTTACAACCGCACCAAGGCTAAAACCCAGCCCCTGCTCGACAAGGGCGCCAAATGGGCCGATACCCCCCGCGCCGTGGCCGAAGCCTCTGACGTGGTGTTTACCATTGTGGGCTACCCCTGCGATGTGGAAGAAGTGACCCTTGGCGAAAACGGCGTGCTGCGCGGTTTGGCCGCTGGCGGCATAGTGTGCGACATGAGCACCTCTAGCCCCGTGCTGGCCGAGCGCATTGCCGCTGCCGCCAAGCAGCAGGGTTGCGAATCGCTCGACGCCCCGGTTACCGGCGGCGATGTGGGCGCGCGCGATGCCAAGCTCTCCATCTTTGTGGGCGGCGATCAGGCTGCTTACGACCGCGTGCTGCCTTGCTTCAACAAAATGGGCACCAACATTCTGCACTGCGGTGGCGCGGGCTTTGGCCAAAAGGGCAAGCTTGCCAATCAGGCCGCCATTGCTGGCGTTATGATCAGCACCTGCGAATCCTTCCTTTTTGCGCAGGAGGCCGGGCTTGACGTTTCCAAGTGGATGGAACTGGTGGTTGCCGGCTCTGGCGGCAGCTTTGCCATGAACACCCTTGGCCGCCGCATGCTCAAGGGCGACTTTGCCCCCGGCTTTTTTATCGACCACTTCATCAAAGACCTTGGCCTGTGCCTTGAAGAATGCCGCCGCATGAAGCTTGTGCTGCCGGGCATCACTCTGGCCGACCAGCTGTACCGTATCATGCAGGCCAAGGGCCAAGGCAGCAAGGGTACTCAGGCCTTGGTGGAATGCTTGGCCGAACTTTCGGCCAAGAAGTGGAACGCCTGCTGCAAATAGGTTAATTTAGGGCCCTGTGTGGCCTTGTGCCTGCCCGGCCATGTGCCGGGCAGGCAAGCTATTGCATGACGAGCCTGAGCCCGCCAATTTGGGCAAACGTAAACAGGAGATCGGCCATGCCCCCCGCCCCAACTTCCGACAATAACGCCTCCGTTCCCCGCAGCCCGCTTGAAGACCCCGCTCTGGAGCTCTACCACCCATTTCTCCAACGCAGAATACGCACCTATATGGCAGAAATGGAACGCATTTGCACCCACTACGGGTCGCTGCGTGACTATGCTGATCTGCATCTTACCCTTGGCGCACAACGCGTAGATGGCCCCTCTGGCAGCCTGTGGCGCTGGCGCGAGTATATGCCCAATGCCGAAAGCCTGTGGCTCACCACAGACAAACTCAACTTTCAGCGTCATGCCAAATACCGCTTTAAGCGCTGCGCCAACAATATTTTTGAGCTTGAGCTGCCTCACGATGCACTGGAGCACGGCACATATGTGGAACTGCGGCTGGTCGCGGCCCGCAACTCGGATTCTCTGAATACAGATTCGCAAAGCGCAGAAAAGCCCAGCAACAAGGCGCTTAAACGTGTGCCAGCCTTTGCCACATGGGTGGAGCAAAACGCCGCCTTGCCAGAGCAGTGGTGCGCACGTTTGTGGGCGCCGCAAGCGCCCTACCACTTTAAGCACCAACGGCCAGCGCGCACGCCCTTTCCGCGAATTTATGAGGCTCATGTGGGCATGGCACAGTCATCGCTGACACATAAGGGCGACAGCGTGGGCAGCTATGCCGATTTCAGCCGCCACATACTGCCGCGCATCAAGGCATGCGGCTACACGGCTGTGCAGCTCATGGGCATTTTGGAGCATCCGCTGTACCGTTCGTTTGGCTATCAGGTAAGCAGCTATTTTGCGCCGTCCTCGCGCTACGGCACGCCAGATGACTTTAAAGCGCTGGTAGACACAGCCCACGGGCTTGGTCTTG
>CAYPRZ010000126.1:0-8142 GCA_964413315.1 uncultured Desulfovibrio sp.
CATCGGCGATACCATCTGCACCCGCGATAACCCCCGCGCCATGCCCCGCATCCGCGTGGACGAACCCACCGTGGCCATGCGCTTTGGCATCAACAGCTCGCCCTTGGCCGGCCGCGAGGGCAAGATTGTGCAGAGCCGCGCCATTTATGACCGCTTGGTCAAGGAAACGCTGCGCAACGTGGCTGTGCGCGTGGAAAACACGGCAGACCGCGACGCCTTTTTGGTCAAGGGCCGTGGCGAATTTCAGATGGCCATTCTTATCGAAACCATGCGCCGCGAAGGTTTTGAACTTTCCGTGGGCCGCCCCGAAGTTATTCTGCGTAAGGGCGAAAACGGCAAGGTTATCGAACCCATCGAACGCCTGTATGTGGACTGCGACGAAGTGTTCATGGGCGTGGTGACCGACAAGCTGGCCCAGCGCAAGGGCCGCATGCTCAACTGCGTCAACAACGGCACGGGCCGTGTGCGTCTTGAATTCAGCGTGCCTTCGCGCGGCCTTATCGGCTACCGCGACGAGTTCCTCACCGATACCAAGGGTACCGGCATCATGAACTCCTACGTTGAAGGTTACGAAGAATGGCGCGGCGACTTCCCCACGCGCTACACGGGTTCCATTGTGGCTGACCGCGCTGGTTCTGGCGTGGCCTATGCCCTCTTTAACCTTGAACCGCGCGGCGTGCTTTTTGTTGAACCCGGCGACCCGGTGTACGAAGGCATGATTGTGGGCGAACACAACCGCGATAACGACATCGACGTGAACCCCACCAAGGAAAAGAAGCTCACCAACCTGCGCGCTTCGGGTAAGGACGAAAACGTTACCCTTACCCCGGTGAAAAAGATGACCCTTGAGCATGCCCTGCACTTTGTGCGCGAAGACGAACTGGTGGAAGTGACCCCGCTTTCCATCCGTCTGCGCAAGGCCGAACTTTCGGCCATGAAGCGCTACCAGACCGCAGGCAAACGCAAAAACAGCTAATTCATGCGGGCGGGCCGTAATGGGCCGCAGCAACGTATATTGGTTAAAAGCCGCCGGGCATTGCCCGGCGGCTTTGTTTTTTGTGGGTCCAAAAGACAGCCCTACTTGCTGTTAACATTCCGTATTTTAAATTTTTTGCAGTTAACAAGGGGTGTGTGCGATTATACTGCATTCGATGATGCCCAAAATAAAATTGTATCTGTAGTATTTGTATTAAAATGCGTATGTATATTGATCAAACATTCAAATGAGTATTTGTTGTGCGTATTTTCACAATTCAAAATCCCGGTATGAAAAAAATTGTGCCCCTACATGCGTATCATTTTTAATAAGGCATGGTGTCTGATTACTTTGTGTGCACATATAACAAAAAAACAGAGTAGCATTGACAATTTTTATTTTTTTTAACAGGGTCATTTCCCCCCATTTATTTTTTCAAATATGCAGTTGTAATCGCATTTGATTATCAGCTGTCTGTTTTTTGAAACTGCGTTGCGGCGGCAAGAGAAGCTTGAACGAGGTGATTGTGGACCAGACCCATGCGTCCGAAATAGCGGCCGTTGAGCAGTTGAGAGAGTTCATGCCTGACATCAGGCGCTGCCATACAGTTTTTGCCCAACTTGAAAGGCAGTGGACGTGGATAGCCCTGACGGGAAAAATCAACTCCAACGCCATTGCTGCCACCCTGTTTGATTTCATTTTTAAAACGCGTGATACCTTTGGCCAGTTGCGTGCAGACATGACAAACATGCTGGCCGAAAAGCTGCTTGAAAAGGCCGTGCGCGAAATGTCACCCGTGGCCCAAGTGGTCATGGACATCATCAAGCGCAACCTGTACGAGCGCACCGCCGATGTGAGCTTTTTGGCCACCGACGGAGAGATCATCAGTTTTTTACAGGGTGCATCTACCGATGTGGCCGCCCTGCGCGCCAGGCTTGCCGCATACCGCGCCAAGTACAGTGTGTACCGCGATATTCTTGTGCTCGATACGCAGGGCAGGGTGTGCGTGCAGCTCGACACGCACAGGCCCGTGCGCGTATCAAGCGACCCGCTTGTGGCCCAAACCTTGGTCGCCAGCGAATTTGTGGAAACATTTCGCCCCACAGACCTTTCGCCCGATGGCAGGGCCGCTCTTGTCTATTCGCACGTTATCCGCGCCGGGGGTGCAAGCGAACCCTTGGGTGTGCTGTGCCTTGTTTTTGATATGGACGGCGAGGTGGCAGACCTGTTTACTGGCATGGCCCGATTTGCGCAGGATATGGTCATCATGCTGCTGGACAATAAGGGCGAGGCTTTTGCCAGCAGCGATACCCGGCAGGCCCCCTTGGGGCGTACCTATGCCCGTACACCAGCAGATAGTTTTGCCGTAAGTGTCACTGGCAGCAGCACCACGCTTGCTGTCTCGCGCCCGTCAGAAGGGTATCAGGGCTACGAAGGCCAGCCGTGGCAAACCCATGTGCTGCGCCCAGCCCAAAGCGCCTTTGCCAGCAAACCCACCGAGGGGCTGGACGTTGCCCTTGTGCGGCGTGAGGCGGGATTCTCGGCCCAACTGACCAATATTGAAGAACAGGCCAGTGAGGTTATGGGCGACCTGACGCTGGCCGCGCTCAACGGTCAGGTCATGGCCGCCCGACAGAGCGGCAATGCCCGCGACGACGAGCGCATGGCCGCGCAGGCCCTGCCCCCTATTCTGGATGCGGTGCGCAAAATGGGTATAGAGATGGAGCGCGAGTTCCACTATTTTACCGACAATCTGCTTAAAACGGTCACAGCCTCGCGCCTCACCGATGCTTCGTTTCTCGCATCCATCACCGTGGAAATAATGGACCGCAACCTCTACGAACGTGCCAACGACTGCCGCTGGTGGGCGCTTACGCCTGATTTTCGCCGTATTCTGGCCCAGCCCGCCGTGGACAAGGCCTCGCTGGCAAGGCTGGAGGATATTCTGGAATACATCAACAGTTATTACACTGTGTATTCCAACCTTTTTCTGTACGACGCGCACGGTGTGGTGCTGGCCTGTTCGCAAGCTGCAGAGCGCAGCCTTTACGGCCAGCAGATCAACGAAGATTACGTGCGCCGCACCCTGTCGCTCAAGGATTCGGACGACTTTGCCGTATCGCCTTTTCGCGCAACTTCACTCTATCACCCCAAGGGCACGGCACAGCCCACCTATGTGTACAGCGCGCCCGTCTTTGCCCCAGAGGGCGGGCAGGCCGTGGGCGGCATAGGTATTGTATTTGATTCGCTGCCCCAGTTTGCTGATATGTTGGGCGACACCCTGCCTAAAAACAGTGAGGGCAAGGTTGTGGAAGGGGCTGCGGGCTACTTTGCCGAAGCGGGGGGAACCCTGGTGGCAGCCAGCGATGCGCAGATGATCCCCGGTGAAGTCTGCCCCTTACAGCCGCAGTGGCTTGCCCTTGGTCAGGGCGAATACCATTCACAGCTGGAATCGGTGGACGGCGTGCTCTATGCCGTGGGGTGCGCACGCTCGCGGGGTTACCGCGAATATAAGCGCGATGGCCGGTACAGTAACGATGTTTTGTGCGTGGTGCGCTTGCCCATCTAAGCAGCAATCCGCATATCCATAAAAGGGCGTGCAGCCCAGCCATAGCAAAGCCCGCTTTTGTTCCATGCCGCACCTGTTGCGCAGCCGGAGCAAAAGCGGGCTTTTGTAATTGGCAATGGTTGGTTACAGGATATATTTTACCTTGGCCCGGCAGGTTATGGCGGGGCCGTCCAGCGTGCTCATGGCGTCCAGCAGCATGCTGCGGTAGGTTCCTGTGCCGCCGCCCACGGCAGCCATATTTTCAGAGGCTACCTCTCCGGCCACGCCCATGGCGCACGTGGCGCACAGGCAGGCCTGCGGCAGTTCTGCCGGGGCAGCGCCCACGCAGCAGCCCACCACCACGGCAGTCATGCAGCCACTGCCTGTAATGCGCGTCATAAGCGGGTCGCCGTTGCTTACGGCCCACGCCTTTTGCGAGTGGGCCACAATATCAATGCGTCCGCTTACAATTACAACGGCCCCAGTGGCGGCGCTGAGCTCTGTGGCCATGCGGGCAGAGGCGACAAGATTGTCTTCTGAAACCAGCGCGCCCTGATCTGCATCCACACCGCGTGCGGTGGCTTTTTCGCCCGCCAAAAAACGGATTTCAGAGCTGTTGCCCTTGATGGCGGCAAAGCGCACCTCGCGCAACAGGGTGCGCAGGGTTTCGTTGCGCAGGTCAGAGGCCCCCGCGCCCACAGGGTCGAGCACCACGGGAATATTCAGGGCGTTTGCCCTTTTGCCTGCGGCCAGCATGGAGGCCACAGTGCGCGCGTTGAGCGTGCCAATGTTGATGACCAGTGCCGAGCTCAAGGCCACTATCTGTTCTACTTCTGCCGCATCGTCTGCCATTATGGGCGAGCCGCCAGCGGCCAGAATCAAGTTGGCGCAGTCATTGACCGTTACATAGTTGGTAATACTGTGCACCACGGGAGTTTTGCGGCGTACTATATCCAGAATCTCCCCAAAACATTCCATGCCCAGCCTCCTCCGGCGCAGCCGAAAGCAAAAGTAAACAGCGCAATTATTGCCATGGCCAAAGGGGGCATACCCCTAGGGTTTGATGTAGGCAAAGCCCTCGCGCTGCAAGCGCACAATTTCTACCAGCCCGGCGGGCACAACGTCGCAGCCGGGCCAAATGTCGGCATGGTCTATGTTGTTATCGGCCAGAGCGTTGGCACAAAGCAGAATGCGCAGTCCCTGATCTTGCAGGGGAGCCGCAATGGCGCGGAACTCTTCATTGCTTTTGATAAACTGGTTGACCGCAGGGCCGTTGGCTACAACTACAAGCTGAAAGGGTTCTTCGGGCAGGGCCTTGATATAGTTGGCCGCATTACGAAGTACAAGGCGCAAAATGGCGGGGTCCTTGCTGTCGATGTGCAGGCAGAGATCGTAATTCATATGTAAATCCTGTGGTTATTCGTTGTGCAGGTATAAAACCTGTTGCTGCAATCCTAGCGGAGCGACAGTTTTTTGCAAGCAACAGTTGCTAATGGTTCTTGCTTCATATTGCTGGGCACCGTATGCTTGAGCATGATTCTTAACCTTGGCGCAACAGAAACAGCAAGGCCGAATTGTCTTGTGTTGGTGCTGCACTTGTTTGCTGCGCTGGTGCTGCTTGCGTGCCTCGGCGGTTGCGGTCTGCTGGCCCGTGCCCCGGCAGAGGAGCCCCAGCCCGCCCCGCCAGGGCTTGAAACCGCGTGGCAGGGCAAGCCCGTGCCCTACAAGGTGAGCATCAAGGTGCAGAATGGGCCTGATTCACTGGCTGGGCAGATGAAGGCCTCTAGCCAGCTTGTGCAGCTTGCCAAGGAACCGCCCGACAGCATGCTGGCGCTGGAAAGACGCGCCCGTGCCGATACGCTCAGCGCGCAGAACCTGCTGCATTCGCAGGGCTATTATGACGGTACTGCCTCGTTTGAAATAGACAAGCAATCCAGCCCAGCGGGCGTGGTGCTCACGCTTTTGCCGGGCAAGCGCTACAGTCTTGGGCGGGCAGACGTGTACTACGACCCGGAACCCGTTATTCCGCAATATTTTCGCAACCGTACCCGCGAGGTGGGCTTTTGGGGGCTGGAAACAGAATCTGTGCCGCCGCCCACATTCCCCACTGTTTTGCCGGGGGTTGCCATTGGCAAGCCCATTGCCGCCGATGATCTGCTGGCAGCGGTCAACGCACTGCCCGAAGCCCTGCGGCGGCAGGGGTATCCCATGGCCAAGGTTGCCGACACAAGCTACACCCTCGACCGCGAGGCCAGCAAACTCAATGCCGATATTCTGGTGCGCTCCGGTCCGCCCGCGCTTATGGGCCGCATTGAGGTGCGCGGAGCCAAGGATGTAAATGCAGAATACATCCAGCGGCTGGCCCCTTGGACGGATGCCGAAGAGCCTTGGAACTCGGACATGGTGGAGGACTACGCCAACAAACTGCGCGCCCTCGGCTTGTTCCGCACGGTTGAGGCCAAAGCTCTGGAGGACCAGCTTGCCAGCGGCGCGGGGCGCGACGGCGCGGCGGTACTGCCTTTGGAAGTAACGGTGGCAGAAGCGCCTTTTCGTTCTGTGGGGGCCAGCGCCCGCTATGATACGGACACGGGCCTTGGCGTGGAAGGCATGTGGGAGCACCGCAACTTTTTTGGAAATGGCGAAAAACTCACAATAAGTGCCCCCCTTGCCACCGAAACTCAGGGGATCAAGGCGGCCTTTGAAAAACCAGCCTTTTTGGCGCGGGAGCAAAAGCTGCTGGTGACGGGTTCTACCCTGCGCGAAGATACCAGCGCCTACGAAAAAATTGCGGGTTCGGGCACGGGCGACATTGAGCGGCGGCTTTCGCGCCAGTGGTGGGGCAGCGCTGGGCTTGGGGGCGAAAGCGGCTCCATCAAGGACAATGAGCAGGACGCCAAGGGCTACGGATTTTTTGGCCCACGGGTAGGCTTGCGGCGCGATACGCGCAACAACGTGCTCAACCCCTCCGACGGGTCAGAGCTGGCCGTCAAGCTCAAACCCTATACAGGATTTTACGGCGAATCGTTCAATGTGATGACCGGCGTTGTATCAGCCAGCGGCTACTATGCCCCCATGCGTAAAAACGGCCTGCCAGACGACAAGCTTGTGCTGGCGGGCAGGGTAGAGGCTGGTGCCCTTGCTGGCGCCGGGCTGCGCAGTATTCCTGCCAGTTTGCGCTATTACACGGGCGGCTCTGGATCGGTGCGGGGCTATGCCTACCAGTCGCTGGGCCCACGCGACCACAAGGACGAACCCCTTGGCGGGCGCTCGTATCAGGTGGTGAATCTTGAGGCCCGCTACAAGATCACGGACGACTTTGGGCTGGTTCCCTTTCTGGACGGCGGCATGGTCTACAGGGACGAACTGCCGCGTATCATCGGCGATATGAGCTGGGGCACGGGCCTTGGATTTCGCTATTTTACGCCCATCGGGCCGGTACGGCTGGATGTGGGCTTTCCCCTGCAACCCATTGACGGCGACCCCCCGGTGCAGATTTATGTCAGCATAGGGCAGTCATTTTGATGGATCAGACCCGCAAGGCGGCAGCGCCGCCATCCTCTCCCTCGGCGGACAGTGGCGGCCCGGCTTTTAGCTCGGCCAACAAGGCCAGCCCCACCGGCCCATCTCCCCCAAAAGGCAAAAACTGGCTGCGTCTTGCAGTCAGGGTTCTCGTCTTATGCGCATTGCTGTGCGTGCTGGCCCTTGCCGGGGTGTTGGTGGCCCTGCGCAACGAGGGCGTGCAGGGATGGCTGACAGATAAAATCAATACGGCCATGCAGGGTACGGCAGAAGCGGGGGCCGCTCCGGCCATTGGTGCGCGTATTACACACCTTTCTGGCACGTTGCCCTTTCAGTTTGCCCTTGGGCTAGAGCTCTACGATGCTCAGGGCCTGTGGCTGCGCCTACCCGCATGCAGCGCCCGCTGGAACTGGCAGGCCCTGCCCGGTGCGCTGCACATTGCCTTTGTGCGCGTGGACAATGCCGAGCTGCTGCGCTTGCCGCAACTGCCGCAAGAGGCCACGCCGCCGCCAGCGCCAGACCTTACCGAGGCTGGCTTGCGAACGGCCTTGGCCGATGCCTTGCGCGGCCTTGGTTCGCTGCCCGCTTGGCTGCCTCAGGTGCGGGTAGACGAATTTTCCCTTAATAATGCCCTGTTGCCGCAAACCTTGTTGGGGCAGACAGAGCCGCAACAGGCGGGCGTGCCTGAGCCAGCAAAGCTTGATGGCCGCATTGATGCAAACCTGAAACTCGTGGCCGGAAAAGACAGGGCGCAGACCAGCCTTGAGCTTGCTCTCAAGGGCGCTGACGAAGCACCGCTGCTTTTGGCCGGGCACGAGGCCACATCTTTTACCGCAAAGGTTGAGGCCTCGGCTGTACCCTTGCGTCAGGGGGCCGTGCTGGCGCTGGACGTAACTGCGGGGCTTGAGGCCTCGCTGCACGCTGCTGAATCTGCTAGCGCGGAACAATCGACTGATACTGGCACGCTGGCAGCCCTGCTGGGGCAGGGGGCCAGTGCAGATGTGCGCGTGTCGGCCCGCATTACTGCCCCTGCGGGCGGTGGCCCTGCCGAAAGTGGCCATGCGGACGTGGAAAAATTTTCTGTACAGGCTGGCCCCCT
>CAYPRZ010000127.1:0-7986 GCA_964413315.1 uncultured Desulfovibrio sp.
AAAAATGCAACATTATATCATTTCAAAATTTGCACTAACCTAGTCAGTAACTGAGTTTTTTGAAAGGGACATATAATGAAAAGCATGATTATTCTGACGGCCCTTGCGGCCCTGCTTGCTGCCAACCCTGCCACTGCCCACGGCCCGCACGAACACGGCGCAGCCCGGCTTGACGTAACCGTAGACGGATCAACCGTTTCCATCGACCTAGAGAGCCCACTGGCCAATGCCCTAGCCTTTGAGCACGCCCCCTCCACCCCTGCCCAGCGGGAGGCCGTGCAAAACATGGCTGCCGCCCTGCACCGGGCAGACAAAATCTTTATCCTTCCCGCTGCGGCCCAGTGCCGCCTGAAAACTGTTACCTTGCAATCAGAAGCTTTGCCCGCAGAACTGCTTGATGCCAGCACCGCGCAGCAGCCCGCAAAACCAGAACATGCCGACCATGACGCCCACGCCACTGAGGCGCAGCACGCTGATCTGGACGCATCCTTTGTTTTTGAATGCGCCAAGCCCGAAACCCTGAAAAGCATGGATGTGGCCCTCTTTTCCGCATGGCCCGCCCTGCACGAGCTGCGTGTTCAGGTTGTCAGCCCAACAGGCCAACATGCTGCCGAGCTCACCGCAAAGGCGCACACGCTCCAATGGTAGCCAACTCAAAGTCTCTTGTACCTCCAGCGCCAGATTGTGCCGAGCTGGCGGTACAGCTGGAAGAGATTACTTTTTTCTGGCCCGGTCAGGAGCAGCCCACACTCAACATCCCCTCGTTTTGCCTTGGGCAAGGTGAAACACTTTTTCTCTCCGGCCCTAGCGGCTGCGGCAAAAGCACCCTGATCAGCCTTATTGCTGGCATTTTGCAACCGAATACGGGCAGCGTGCACGTCCACGGCACACGCATGGACAATTTGCCCCCTTCTATGCGGGATGCCCTGCGGGGTGATAACATTGGCCTTGTTTTTCAGCAGTTTAATCTGATACCGCACCTCTCCATGCTCAACAACGTGCTGCTGCCCTGTCGCTTTTCGGCAGTGCGAGCAAGGCGGGCAGCAGCAAAGGACGGCAGCCCGGAACAATCAGCCCAGCATCTGCTTGATAACCTTGGCCTTGGCAGCGACCTGTGGAGCCAGAGCGTGGCCCGGCTTTCTGTGGGGCAGCAGCAACGGGTAGCTCTCGCTCGCGCCTTGGTGGGCGCTCCCCCACTGATCATGGCCGACGAACCGACCTCTGCTCTCGATACTGACCGCCGAGAGGATTTTTTGCGTCTTTTGCTGCGCCAATGTGCCGATGCCGGGTCGAGCCTGTTGTTTGTAAGCCACGATACTGCGCTGGCGGCTGAGTTTGGCCGATGCCTCAGCCTTGCCCATATAAATAGACCCTATACCGGGGAACGGCCATGACGCGGTGCAGTTTTTTGCTGTCGCTGGCCCTGTCCAGCGCTTGGAACCGCAGAGCTACGCTGTGCCTTGTGGTCTTTTCCATAGCGCTTTCCACCGCCCTGCTGCTGGGCATGGAACGCGTGCGTACTCAAGTGCGCGAAAACTTTGTTCAGGCTGTTTCCGGCACAGACCTCGTGGTGGGCGCGCGCGGCAGCGATCTGCAACTGCTGCTCTATGCTGTTTTCCACATGGGCAAGGCCACTAACAACATGGGGTGGGAAAGCGCCCAACGCATAGCCCAGCGCAGCGATGTGGCATGGACAATTCCCGTATCGCTTGGCGATTCGCACAAAGGCTTTGCCGTGGTGGGCACCACGCCAGATTTTTTTACCCGCTATCAGTACCGCCGTCATTCCGCCTTGCAGTTTGCGCAGGGTCAGCAGTTTGAAGGGATTTTTGATGTTGTGCTGGGGGCAGAGGTAGCCGCAAAGCAACACTACAAGCTGGGTGACCGGGTGCTGCTGAGCCACGGCACGGGCGATTCACGTCTCAGTTTGCATGCGGACAAACCCTTTGCCGTGTGCGGCATACTGGCCCCCACCGGCACGCCAGTGGACCGCGCCCTGTACATAAGCCTTGCCGCCATGGAAGCCATACACATCGACTGGCAGGGCGGTGCGCCGACGCCGGGTTTTCATGTACGGCCAGATCAAGTAAGCAAATTTAACCTGACACCCAAGACCATTACGGCAGTGCTGGTGGGGCTGAAAAACCGCGCCCGCGTGTTTGCAGCGCAACGCGAGATCAACGCAGACCAGCAGGAAGCCCTCATGGCAGTGATGCCCGGCGTGGCCCTTGACCAGCTATGGAACCTGCTACGCACGGGCGAAAGCGCCCTGCGGATTCTTTCGTGGCTGGTCACCGTGGCTGGCCTTGCGGGCCTTGTGGCAACAATACTTGCGGGACTTGGTGAACGCAGACGCGAGCTGGCTGTTTTACGCGCAGCAGGGGCAAGCCCAAGGGATATTGTGGCCCTGCTTTCGCTGGAAAGTCTGCTGCTGGTGCTTACGGGCACGCTGGCAGGCGCTGCCATCACGGCCACCCTGTTGGCGGTTTTTAGCCCGGTGCTGGCCCACGCTTTTGGCCTGTCCATTTCCCTCTCTTGGCCCACAACCACAGAATGGCAACTGCTGGGCGCAATCAATGCCGCAGGTTTTGTGGCCGGGTTAATTCCCGCATGGCGGGCCTACCGCATAAGTCTGGCCGACGGCCTCAACGCCTCTGCATGATACATTGGCACCATAAGGACACTGCATGATCAAGGTTACACGGCACATTATCTGTCTGTTGGCCGCCCTGCTGCTCTGCTGCTGGCACAGCGCAACGGCTCTGGCCCTTACCGATGACTATACGCGGCAACAAGCCGAACAATGGCAGCCCACACGCGAAGAACTAGCCAAGGCCGAAGATGCCAAAAAAAGTGGAAAATATACCGAAATTACATGGGAAAACCTTATCCCTCCCACTTGGGATCCTGCCAAGGTCTTTGACAAATTCAATTTTGACAAGTTCAACGACGATGACCCAAGGGCCGACAAAGCACTTAAGGAATTTCAGACCCTCTGGAGCAATGCGCCAGCCAACAAGGAGCTTGGTGGCAAACTGGTGCGCATTGCCGGGTTTGTGGCCCCTCTTGATTTCCTTGGGGGCGACCAGCTTTCGGAATTTTTGCTCGTCCCATACTTTGGCGCGTGCATCCACGTACCACCGCCGCCAGCCAACCAGATTGTCTACGTTATTCTTGAAAAACCAATGGGTATTCAGATGATGGATACAGTGATGGTGTACGGCAAACTTGAAATTGAAAAATCAGAAAGCGACATCGGCGATGCGGGCTATCGCATCAAGGCCGTTGCGGTGGAACCCTATGCGACAGACGAAAGTGAACAAAACTGAGTGCTCCTCGCCAGCCAGCACCCCACAAGAGCTCTTTGCCCAGCGCGGCTTGCGCCTCACGCGTGTACGACGCACGGTGCTTGAGTTTCTGCTCAATGCCAGAATACCCGTCAAAGCCTACGATATTCTGGATGCACTGCGCCACCATGCCCCCAAGGCCCTGACCCCGGCCAGCATATACCGCGCGCTCGACTATTTGTTGCAAGAGGGTCTGGTGCACAAAGTTGGCACGCTCAACGCCTATGTGGCCTGTGCGGAATGCTGCCCAGAACGGCACGCGCCGGTTTTTATGCTGGTTTGCCCCGGCTGCCGGAAAAGCCGGGAAGTTAATGACCCCGCCCTGTACCTGACCATTTTTTCAACCATGCAGCGTCAGGGTTTTCAGCTACAGGGCGATACTGTGGAGCTGACCGGCATCTGCCCCGGATGTGCGCGGCAGGAGCAAACCTGCTCCATATAAAAGATGGCGGCGCATACCCACAGGGAGCATGCGCCGCCAAACCCGTCCGGCAAATAGACGGTGGGAGCAGTAAAAATGCTGACGCGGTCAGCACTCCAAAACAAAGGGCCTTTTCAGGCCGCCAAGCCCGGATTATCTGCAGCACGGAAACCAGTCGCTTAACGGCGCGGCTAAGCCGCAGCCTGCTCCTGTTTTCCGGTCGTGCTGACGCGGTCAGCACTCCAAAACAAAGGGCCTTTTCAGGCCCTTTGTTTTATTCTCTCTCACTTACTTTTCAGTTTCTTCCCCGCCCTTGGCCTCGGCCTTGGCTTTTTTAACGCGGGGGGTTCCTGTGCGGTGCACCACAAACTTGCTGATAGAGGGCTTGCGGTGGATCGGCTCTTGCTGCAAGCATTTTGTGGGGCATTTTTCCACACACGCAGAGCAGTATACGCACAAAAATGGATCATAATTCCACTTTCCGGCTTTTGCATCTACGGTAATGGCGTCTGTTGGGCATACTCTGGCGCAGGAATTACAGAATATGCACTTTGCCACATCGTTGGTAATAACGCCACGGTAGGCGGGGAATGGTTCGCGCTCTTCCAAGGGATACAGCCGCGTAGCGGGCTTGCCCGAAAGGTTGCGCAGCACGTTAGGAAGCATATACATGGGCTACCTCTCTGTGCATGAGATGCACGGGTCGATACTCAGCACGATAACCGGCACATCGGGCAGTTTGCAGCCCGGCAGCATGTGCAGCAGGGGCGGCACGTTGGCAAAGGTAGGCGTGCGCACACGCATGCGTTCCAAATGCTTTGTGCCGTTGGCCCGTATGTAATAGAACAGTTCGCCGCGCGGCTGTTCAACACGGAAGACCGATTCGCCTTCAGGATTGCCAGTAACCTTTACAGTCAACTCGCTCTCAGGCAGACGGTTCAGGGCTTCGCGGATCAGTTCTATGGAGTGCAGCACTTCATAAAAACGCACCTTTGAACGGGCGTAGCAGTCGCCATCGTGCTCAACTACAGGAATGAAGTTGAGGTCTTTGTAGGCTGCGTAGCCGTGCATGCGTTCGTCAATTTCCCAGCCGCTGCCGCGCAGGGTGGGGCCAGCAGCACCCAGCAGACGGGCGTCGTCCTTGCTCAGCATGCCAATACCGCGCGTGCGTTCCTGCACGGTGTAGTCGTCAAGCATGGTGCGGGTAAGCTCGCGCATGCCCTTTTCAAGCTCGTCCAAGCGGCCATGCATCCAGCGAATCTGGTCGGGGCTCAGGTCGCGGCGCACGCCGCCAACCACGTTGACCGACAAAATAACGCGGTTGCCCGCAGTGGCTTCGCAGATGTCCATGACATGCTCGCGAATGCGCCAGAACTGCTGGAACACACTTTCAAAGCCAAAGGCATCGGCAAAAAGCCCAAGCCACAGCATGTGCGAATGAATACGGTGCAGTTCTGACCAGATTACCCGCAAAAACTGGGCACGGGGCGGAGCCGTAATACCCATCATGTCTTCAATGGCATTGCAGTAACAGTTGGCATGGATGCACGAGCAGATGCCGCAGATACGCTCAACCACAAAGACCATCTGGTTGTAGTCCTTAAGGCGCACAAGGCTTTCAAGCCCACGGTGCACAAAACCCAGCTGCGGCACAGCGCCCACCACGGTTTCGTCTTCCACTACAAACTTGATGTGCAGCGGTTCGGGCAGCACCGGGTGCTGCGGCCCGAAAGGAATCACGGTTGTGCGGTTGCTCATGCCTTCTCTCCTTTGGCCGTGTCATCCTTGGCGGCCTCGGCCTTGGCGGCAGACCGCCGAACCGTGGTCATGGTAAAGTACGGCGCATGGGTAACCTCGCCTTCCAGATACATGGCCCCTTCGTAGTCGAGGGGCAGACCCGAAAAACGCACGCCAAACTGATCCTGCGTTTCGTTCTCGACGAGCACGGCGCAGAAGTATACGGGCGTGATGCTGGGGATGTGGTCTTTCTTGTTCACATCCATGCGCAGGTGCACCATACCCTTTGCGTCTGTGGGCTCCCACACGCACAGCTCGGCGTTGTGGCGCAGGTCAGACATGGTAAGGTTTACGTCAAAGTGGTAAAAAAGCCGCAGCGTGTGCTCGTCCATGACAGTCTGCGACATGGTCACAAAACGGTATTTGGCGTTAGCCAGCTGCTGCACTTCTGAAAGCAGCGTTTGCGGCGTCACTTCCTTGGCTTCAAAAAACATGGCTCTATCCTTTCCGGGTTAACCCGCGTTTTGCTGTGGCTTTTCGGGGGCTTCTTCCGGCGCGGACTCCGCCTGCGGCGTCATGTCGGGAGTGCCGTCCTCGTCGCCAGGCATAAAGGTGGGCACCGGTTCAGGGCCAAGACCCATCTTGGCCTTGAGCACGCCAAGGGCCTGCACCACGCCATCAATGATGGCTTCGGGTTTGGGCGGGCAGCCCGGTACAAACACATCCACAGGAATAATATTGTGCGCGCCGTTCAGCACGTTGTACGTATCCTTGAACACGCCGCCCGAAAGGTTGCATGCGCCAATGGATATCACGGCCTTGGGCGCTGGCATCTGTTCATAAATCTGCCGCAGTACGTGCTGATTGCGGTGGTTCACCGTGCCGGTGACCAGCAGCACATCGGCGTGCTTGGGGTTGCCCGCGTTGACTACCCCGAAACGCTCTACGTCATACATGGGCGTCAGACAGGCCAGCACCTCGATGTCGCAGCCGTTGCAGGAACCGCAGTCAAAATGAACTATCCACGGAGACTTAAGGCGACTCCGCTTGATCATATTGTCGACGAAACCCATATTCCGGCCTCCTTACGCCACGTACAGCCATAAAAGATTAACCAGGGCCAGGCCCATGCCGAGCAACAGGGACTTCTTTTGCACCATCCACTGCCAAGTCAAACGGGCGGTGATGTTGTCGATAAGAATTTCTGTGAACAGCGAAGCACCCACAAGAACGGCCATTCCCACAACGCTGGTGTGCCAGAACATGGCGCACAGCCCAAGAATAAGAACCAGATCAAGCCAGTGGGCAATTTCAATAAGCCCAAGGTAGGGGCCAGAATATTCGGTCTGCACGCCGCGCACCAGTTCCTGATGACCGTGGTGGCTGGCCGCAATATCAAAGGGCGACTTGCGCAGCTTGATGGTCAGGGCGTAGCCAAGGGCAAGGAACAGCAGCGGCATCTTGAGCAGCAGGGGCTGTTCAAGCTGAAACACAGCCGCGATAGAAAACGACCCCGTGCACATGGCAAAACCCACGAACACCAGAATCAGAATAGGTTCATAGGCCAGCAT
This sequence comes from uncultured Desulfovibrio sp., assembly GCA_964413315.1. Taxonomy (GTDB): domain Bacteria; phylum Desulfobacterota; class Desulfovibrionia; order Desulfovibrionales; family Desulfovibrionaceae; genus Desulfovibrio. The sequence continues at coordinate 7,077 of CAYPRZ010000127.1, forward strand.
GAGCAACAGCTCGCGCTGAGCGCCCACGTTGCTGTAGGGCGAAGGCACGCACACAGCGCCCACCACCTGAAACACAGCACCTACGGTAAGCACAAAGAACAGCAGCAACAGGTCGCCGCCCATAAAGAACAGCAGCAGCGAAAGCGCCGATGAAAGAAGTGTTACGTACGCGCTGAACACCAGCCAGGCATTTGTTACCTGCGGCTGTTTGCCCAGCAGTTTAAAAATATCGTAAAAAGGCTGAAGCAGGGGCGGCCCAAGCCGGGACTGAAGGCGCGCCGTAATGCGGCGATCAAGCCCGGTAAGCAGCCCGCCCACCAGAGGCGACAGAATCAAACCGCCGATTGCGCTGAAGATGGTGAGCATTACAGCAGACCTCCTACCAGTACGACCAAAAATGCGGTGGAAATGATGTCGATGGCCCGCGTGATCTTGCTCTCGCCAAAGTACTGGCTGAGATAGAAGTTGGACACGCGCACGGGTTCAAAGGCATTCATGGGGCCCTTAAAGCCAACAACGCCATCCTTCACTTGCGTAAGGCCAGAACAATAGGGCTGCGCATGGGCCGATTCAGGAACCCTGCGTGCCTCGCGCCACGCATACCACACTCCCAGACCCAACAGCAGGAACAGGAAGTAAATCCACACATATCCTTCGGCCCCGGTAAGGGTAGCGCCAGGAATGAAACCTTCTGTCTGCAAGTTAAAGCGTGCATACACGCCCGATACCGAAGGCTCCACAAAGGTCTTCAGTACCAAGGGTGAAATGAACGAAAAGACCACCGCAAGCCCGCACAGCGAACGCAGGGCAAACATGACAGAAGGCTTGGGATGCCCGTGGGTGGGGCGTTCGTGCATCTTGGATGAAGAAACCAGCACACCGGCCCAACGTGCCCAGAACAGCACTGTAA
>CAYPRZ010000128.1:0-7950 GCA_964413315.1 uncultured Desulfovibrio sp.
CAGGATTGGTAATGCATTTGGGGTCCTTGCCCTCCATGACGTAGACGCAGGAGTTCGTAGTACCCAGGTCGATGCCTATGATCTTGGACATATCTGAATCCTCCTCAGGAAAACTTCTTTCTAACTTCGCGCTACCACCTCCGAGGGGGCTCAGGGGGGCCGCAAACGGCGGCGTGCGCGGAAAAATCAGCACCTGTGGTCAGGTGCGAACAATATGTAAGTCCTTCTCCGTTATCGTCCAGAGCGGGCGGGCAAAAAAAATCAAAAAACTTGCTAATGCTGTTGTTTGCGCACCGACCGACAGGCTTTTTGGGCAAAAGGAAACAAAAAACCGCCAGAATTGCCTCTGGCGGTTTTGGTTATTTGCAGCAGAACGGTGGCCTTGCCTAGTTGGATGCCTGCACGTCGCCCTTGCGAATGGCATCGAGAATGCCGGTAACAATGCTCACCTGCGCCGTGAGGTCGCGCACCTGCCCGGCTGCGGCGTTGGTGGCCTCGGCAATGCGCGCGCTCAGGGTGTTGACCGCGGCTATGTTGCGGTTGATTTCTTCCGAAGCGGCAGACTGCTGGGTGGCAGCGGTGGCAATGGCAGAAACCCGGCTGCTGGAATCGCCCGCAAGATTGGCAATAAGCTCAAGCGAGTGCCCCGATTCCTGTGCCATGCGGCCCACCTCTTCAATAGAGCTGACCGTTTGGTCAACCGTGGTGGAGCTTTTGGCAGTTCCTTCCTGAATGGCGGCAATGGCCTTTTCCACTTCGCTGGTGGCGCTCATGGTTTTTTCGGCCAGTTTGCGTACTTCGTCGGCAACTACGGCAAAACCGCGCCCGGCATCGCCAGCGCGGGCGGCTTCGATGGCGGCGTTAAGGGCCAGCAGGTTGGTTTGGTCTGCAATATCGCGAATAAGGGTAAGCACTGCGCCGATGTCGCGGGCCTGTTTGTCCAGCGTGCCCATCTCGCCCTTGAGGCCAGAGGCCCGTTCCTGCACATCCTGCATATTATTGATGGTGCGCAGCACAACACCCGCGCCTTCCTGCGCGTGGCCCTGCACAGAGGTGGCCGCATCGGCTGCGCCGTCGGCATTGTGGGCCACTTCAAGCACGGTAGAGTTCATTTCGTCCATGGCGGTGGCTGTTTCGGCCATGCGGTCGGCCACCGTGCCCGACTTTTCGCGCACATCGTTGAGCGATTTGTCCAAGGTATTGGCGGCGTGCTGCAAGGTATCTACCACGCCTTCAAGCTGGTTTACGGTGTCCATGCGGGCCTTGTGTGCGGCCTCGTTGGCTTTCTTTTCAAGCGCAATGCGTTCGGTGATGTCTTAGCCAATTTCTACATGGCCTACTGTGTTGCCTTGGCGGTCTTTAAGAAAGTCGAGCATGATCTGCATGGTTTTGCCGTTGGGCATGTGGTTGATCACCTGCTTGTTGCCAAGGCGCAGCTGCTCAATGCCACATTCTGGCGTATTACAGATGTTGCCCTGCTTTTCAGAGCAGTGCTTGCCCACAACATCCTCTTGGCAATATTTGCTCATGCTGGTGAGGGCGACCTTGTTGCAGAAAGTCCACACCATGTTGTTATCTGTAACAGAAATGGACAGGGGCAGGGTGTCGAGTATGCTTTCGTACCAATGGGCCTGTCCTTCAAGCTTGGTGACCATTTCGCGCAGGGCCTGGCCCAAATGGCCCAGACAGTCGCTGCTGTCTATATCGAGCTTTGCCTTGGCATCGCCAGCGGCAACGGCCTTGGCGTAGTATACTATCTTGCGTATGGGGCAGAGCCTACTGCATATGTAAAATGATCCTGCTATGGCTAAAATGGCTGTAATGCCGAGCCCAATGAGCAACGCTTTTAGTGTTGCTGCGCTTGTGAGGCTATCGCCAAGGGCTATGTTAAAACCAATCAGCATTGCAATGCAGGCAAGTACAAGGCCTACAACAAAAACAAAAATGATGCGGAAAGCTAAAGTCATGTTCATGAAATGCAACCTCATCCTGCGCCGTTGATTTGCTGGCAAACACCATGTGGCCTGGGCGCTGTCAGTTGGCCAGTGCAAAGCAAAACCAGCGCATAAACAGAAACCATCCCACTGAGATTTCTGTAAAATTACGATGGGTCCGCTTTTGGCAAAAACACCCAGCTTGTATTAAGTAATCAATAATACATGCTCAGGCGCAGAATAACAAGGAGTATGTGCAAATGTGCACAAATCACAGGGGGCGGGCGGCACAGCGCTGTGACGCCCGTGTGGCGCAACCATTGCAATTCTGCTTTGCCGTTCTTACGGCAGATATGCCAAAAAATTTAGGCCGAGTGAAAAAAAAGACGAGTGGCTGGGTGGGGATTGCGAAGAGGGGATTTAGGCCAGATCCTGACGGAACTGCAACGACTGGCGCAGGGTTTCTTTATCCATGTACTTAACCTCTGCCCCAAGGGGAATGCCTTGGGCCAAGCGCGACACGCGCACCGCAGGAAACTGCCTGCGCAGCATCTGGCGGATGAACGAGGCTGTGTTTTCGGCCTCAAGGGTAGCGCCCAGAGCAAGAATAAGCTCGTGCACTTCGCCCTCGGCCAGACGCTTAACCAGCCTGTCCATGTCGAGGCTGTCAGAATCCATGCGCTCAAGCGGGGCTAGCAGACCGCCCAGTATCATATACTGGCCGTGGTAAAAGCCGCCTTCGTCAAGCGTGAGCATGCTGTCCCACTCGGTCACAAGGCACAGGGTGTCGCGGGCACGTTCGGTATCTGCGCAAATTGCGCAGGGGTCGGTGGAAGAAAGCCCGCCGCAACGAGAGCACAGGTGCAGGTTGTCGCGCAGGTCGTGGATGCCGCGCCCAAGCCTGCGGGTTTCGGCCTCTGGCCACTTGAGCAGGGCCATGGCCGCGCGCATGGCAGATTTGGGGCCAAGGCCCGGCAGACGCGAAAGTTGTTCTACCAGGGCCTTGAGCGGTTCGGGAATTCTTTCGTGCATGGTTTAGAAAAGGCCGGGCAGCTTGATGCCGCCAGAAATGGCGCTCATTTCGCGTTCCATGGTTTCGCGGGCGATGCGGCCAGCTTCGTTGACGGCAGCCAGAATGAGATCCTGAAGCATTTCAACATCATTGCCTTCGAGAGCCTTGGGGTCGATGACAAGCTTGCGCAGTTCCTGCTTGCCAGAAACTTCGGCCTTGACCATGCCGCCGCCGCTGCTGGCTTCGTAGCTGTGTTCGCCCAGATCCTGCTGAAGCTTGGCAATCTTGTTTTGCATAACCTGCGCTTGGCGCAGAATGTCGTTCATGTTCCGCATGTGTTTCTCCTTGCGTATGTTGCATGCTTCCGGTTTCGGCGGCTGGGCCGGACGAAGACGGAAAGTTGTGCCTTGTTGTGTGCCGCAGACTGGCCCTACTGGTCAACCGGGCGGCAGCCCTTGATACGTGCGTTCAGCACTTCGAGGCAGGGCTGCAATTCTGGCTTTTGGCTGAATTCGTCAATGAGCTCTGCCTCTGGCCGGTAAGGGCGGGGAGCTACAATTTCAAGCTGCGTTGCCCCGGCGCCGTAAGCGGCCAGCGCGGCAAGCAGCTCTTCACGTCCGCGCTCAAGCTGAAACATCTGGGTTTCGGCCTTGGGCGCAAGGCGCAGCACGCCGTCTTTCCATGTGGCGCTGACGCCACGCAAAAGATGCTGGCGCGGCATGTCGCGCCCGGCCTCTGGCCTGTTGGCGCAAAAATCACAAAAGGCTGCCCAGTTGCAAACTGCCTGATTCTGCTGCCCAGCTTGGTTTTGCGGAGCAGGAGCCGCTGGACTTGTTACAGCAGAAGTTGCACCAGCGCCAGTTACAAACGAGGCCTCGCACTGATTTTGCTGAGGCTGGCCCGGCATGCACTGGCCTGGCATGCATTGGCCCATATCGTTTTGGCCCAGATGGTTTGGCGCAGCGCTGGCAGTATTTGAGCTTGAGCCATGGTCATTTTGATCAGCACTGCCAGCGGTCTGGGGTAGACCTCCATTCTGCATAGCTGGCCGCCACGGGCGGTGTGTTGGTGCTGTGCTGACGGGGGCGCTGCTGCCAGATGCCGCGTCCGGTTCATCAGAGTCGGCGTCATCCGCATCGTTGGCGGCGTGCTGTCCGCTGGCTGCATCTCTGGGGCGCGGTTGCACGGGCTGCGCACTGGCGGCAGGCTTGCCCGCGTTGCCTTCCATGTGCCCATCCATACGTTGCGTTGCGGTGGGCAATGCCTGACCTTGCTGTGGGCTTGCCCCCTGTCCAAAATTTTGTGCACCGCTTGCCACTGAGCTTCCGCCCGCTGCGCTTCCGCCTTGCGCACTTCCGTTCTGACTGGCAGGGCCGGGCGTGGCCTGACCCACGGGCAGCAGCTGCGGCAGCAGGGCAAGGTTGAGCAGCAAGAGTTCAAGCGCTGCCGCCGGTTCGGGGCTTTGCACTATGCCGCGCTGCGCGTCAAGGGTCATTTGCCATGCCGCATGCAGGTGCGCGGCAGAAAAACGGGGGGCAATTTCTTGCCACATGGCGGCTTCGTCGGCTGGCAGACGCAGGCTGGGCACAATGGTCTGCCCGCTTTGCCGCAGCAAAAACAGGTTGCGCAGGTTGCCCGCCAGTTCGCGCATAAAAAAGCCGATGTCCACGCCCTGCTGCAAAATCTGCGTGCAGAGGTTTGCCACGGCGGCGCAGTCCTGCCCGTGCAGGGCGGCAAACAGTTCGGCAAACAGCTCTTGCCCTGCAAGGCCCAGCACCTGACGGGTGGCGGCCACGGTCAGCTCTTCGCCGCCAAGGGCAAGGGTCTGGTCGAGCAGCGACATGCTGTCGCGCACGCTGCCAGCAGCACGGCGGGCTATAAGGCGCACCGCGCCCTCTTCAAATGCGGCGTTTTCCTTGCGCAGCACAGCGGTAAGGTGCGCGTACAGCGCCTCTTCGCTCAAGTGGCGAAACACAAAGTGCTGGCAGCGGCTCACAATGGTAATGGGAAACTTGTGCGCCTCGGTGGTGGCAAAGATAAAGACCACGCGCTCCGGCGGCTCTTCCAGCGTCTTCAACAAGGCGTTGAAGGCGTTGCGGGTGAGCATGTGGGCTTCGTCGATGATAAAAATTTTATAGCGGCCTTCCATGGGCGCGTAGCCGATGGTTTCGCGCAGCGAGCGGGCATCTTCGACGCTGTTGTTGGAAGCACCGTCGATTTCCGTCACGTCTACGTGCACGCCCTGAGTGATCTTGCGGCACTGCTCGCACTGGTTGCAGGGCTCTGGCCCCGGCGCGTGCTGGCAGTTGAGCGCCTTTGCAAAAATACGCGCAATGGTGGTTTTGCCCACGCCGCGTGTGCCGCTCAAAAGGTAGGCGGCTGCGGGCCTGTCTTCGGCCGCAGCACGAGAAAGGACAGCCTTGACCATGTCCTGACCTGCTACCTGAGCGAAGTTTTGCGGCCTGTACCGTGCGGCGAGAGAGAGATGTTTCATGGCGCTCGTTGCCTTTTAAAGATGACCAACGGGCTGTCGGGCAGTCCCGGATTACGCAGTGCGAACCCGCAGAAAAGGCAGTTTGTCTGACTTGCCGGTGGCGTAAGCTCCACAAAAGGAGGCGGCGCGCACTGCGGCAAAACAGGCTTGTGGTGTAATTGGGCAGTTCCACCAATGCAGAACTGCCCAATTTGGATCAAACATATCAGAGCGGGCAGTGCAGCCCGCCGCCGTGGTTATTACACGCTAAAGCGGTGCAGCCAGCCTTCGTACTTGGGGTTTTCGCCCTTGACGATGGCAAAGTATTCCTTTTGCAGGTGCTTGGTCACCGGGCCCGCGTGGCCAACGCCAATCTGGCGGTGGTCAAGCTCGCGGATGGGGGTGATTTCAGCCGCAGTGCCGGTAAAGAAGGCTTCGTCGGCGATATAGAATTCGTCGCGGGTAAACTGCTGTTCTTCCACGGTGTAGCCAAGGTCTTTGGCCAAGGTCATGACAGAATCACGCGTAAGGCCGCCCAAGATGGACGTCCAAGGTGTGGTTTTGATCACGCCGTTGCGCACAATAAAGATGTTCTCACCTGTGGCTTCGGAAACGTAGCCGTTGGTGTCGAGCATCACGGCTTCGTCGTAGCCGTCTTCCTTGGCTTCCACCTTGGCAAGGATGGAATTGATGTAGTTACCGGCGGCCTTGGACTTGGACATGCTGGTATTCACATGGCTGCGGGCAAAGCTGCTGGTCTTGACGCGAATGCCCTTTTCAAGAGCTTCTGCACCAAGGTATGCGCCCCAAGCCCAAGCAGCAATAATGGTCTGCACCGGATTGTTGCCGGGGTAGACGCCCATTTCGCCGTGGCCCACAAAGGAGAGCGGACGCACGTAACCTTCGCGCAGTTCGTTGGCCTTGAGGGTTTCAACACAGGCGGTTACCAGCTGGTCAGCCGTAAAGGGTACTTCCATGCGCATAATCTTAGCGGAGTTAATTAGGCGCTTGCAGTGGTCTTCTAGGCGAAAAACGGCTGAGGTGCCATTGGCGCAGGCGTATGCGCGAATGCCTTCAAATACGGCGCTGCCATAGTGCAGGGCGTGGGTCAGCACATGAACCTGTGCTTGTTCAGAAGGGAGCATTTTTCCGTCAAACCAGATAAACTTTGTGTTCGGCATGGCTTTCCTCCGCAGTAGCCTGCTGTTTTGACGCGGGTCGCTGGGGCACTCCCGGCGGTTGCCGCAAGAGCAAAAATCTACTGAAAATGGCCGCATATGGCAAGCAGTTGCGCCTATGGCCGAAAAGAATATCCGTAATTGCACGGGTCTGCCACTGTGTAGGCTGCGGCAAGGCGGGTAATAAAGGTCTGGCCCTGCGGCTGGTGATGCCGTATGTTCAGGCCTGCAAACACGCATTATGAGGCCGAAATTATGAGCGAAACATATGTGTTGGGCATAGACGCCGGGGGCACGCATACCGATGCCGTGCTGCTTGCCTGCCCCGCCACGGCAAAACCCGAAAACAACGCGGCTGCGCCCGCTGCCCGCCTGTTGGGCTGCGCCAAGGTGCGCACGCGGCACAACGATTTGCCCCGCTCTGTGCGCGAGGTGCTGGCCGAGCTGGCCAATGCTGCACCGCAGTGTGATTTTGGCCGCATAACACGCGTAACCCTTGGGGCAACCCTTGCCGTCAATGCCTTGGTGCAAGGCAGGGCCGACAGCGTGGGGCTGGCCGTTTCTGCCGGGCCGGGGCTTGATCCGCGCCGTTTTGCTATCGGCAAGCATGTGTGCGTTGTGCCCGGCGGGCTAGACCACCGGGGTGTTGAAGTCAGCCCCCTGCGAGCCGATGTTCTGCGTGAGGCGGCAGCCCAATGGCAGGACGAGGGCGTAGCTGCTGTAGCGTGTGTGAGCAAATTTTCGCCCCGCAATGCCGCGCACGAGCAATCCATGGCCGATGCCGTGCGCAAAACTGCGCCGCAGATGCCCCTTACCGAAGGTCACAGGCTTTCGGGCAGGCTCAACTTTCCCCGGCGCTTGGCAACAGCCTATTTTAATGCTGCCGTGGGCCGTTTGCACGGCGAATTTTTGGATGCTGTTGAGGCCGCGCTGGCCGATGCGGGCATACGCGCACAGGTGCGTCTGCTCAAGGCAGACGGCGGGGCAGTGCCGCTGGAACTCTCGCGCCGCGAGCCGGTGCAGTCCATCCTTTCCGGCCCTGCGGCCAGCGTTATGGGCGTGCTGGCCCTGTGCCACGGCAGCGATGCCATGCGGCAGGGCTGCTCGTTGCTGCTCGACATGGGCGGAACCACCACCGACATTGCCCTGTTTGTGGACGGCTCACCCGTGGTGGACAGGGACGGCATGCGGCTTGAGGGACGGCGCACCTTGGTGCGGGCGCTGGCCACGGTATCCATTGGCGTTGGCGGCGATTCGCTTATTACGGGGGGTGAAGCCTTGGGCGCACCTGCGTCCGCACGGGCCGTAAGGGTTGGCCCCCTGCGCGCAGGCCCCGCCGTGGCGGTTGGCGGG
>CAYPRZ010000129.1:0-7927 GCA_964413315.1 uncultured Desulfovibrio sp.
AAACGGAAAATACGAACAGACAAGGGCTGCATGCTCTGGCGGGTCATGGCTGCCACAACAAAGGCGTATTCCCTGCTCTGCCCGCTGGGCGGGCAAGGGCCGCGGTAGTGGCGGGTCAGGCCGCCTTCAGGAATGATGCCCGTGCCATCGTTGTTCCAAAGACCGCCGCCCAAAAACATCTCCTGCGAATCGCTGGTAAACTCCATGAGGCGCACGTCATAATAATCCGTGCTGGCAGGAGTTTGGGCCACCTGAATTTCGGGCGAGATGCGTGAGCACCGATGGACATCGCGCAGGGTAACGGTAACGGCCATGCCGTCAGGAACATCCTGCGTCTCCTTGGAGGCGCAAGCTGGCAGCAGTGCCGCCGCAAACAGCGCAGGAATGAGCACACGCCGGGCTTTGCCTAAAAATTCAAAACGCATCAGAGCCTCCAAATGACAATTGCTTTATATGGCTTTTGGAAGCATAACCAATAGTCAGGTCGAATACAACAACCAGTGGGAGCAGTATATGTCCATTCTTGCAGACAGTGTTTCGGGGTATCTGGAAAATGCATCGTGGATCCGGCGCATGTTTGAGGCCGGTGGCCAGCTCAAGGCCCAGTTTGGTGCGGACAATGTTTATGATTTTAGCCTAGGCAACCCCGACCTGCCAGCACCTCCCGCCGTGGTATCCGGTTTGCGTTCTTTTGCCGAGCACGCTTCAGAGCCCTTTGCCTTTGGCTACATGCCCAACGGTGGCTTTGTGTGGGCGCGTGAAAAACTGGCCGTCCACCTCAGCAAGGAACAGGGCGTTGACCTTACCGCCAACGATGTGCTGCTGGGTTGCGGCGCGGCTGGCGTGCTCAATGCCTTTTTGCGCGCCGTCATCAATCCCGGCGAAGAAATGCTGGGCTTTGCGCCCTACTTTGTGGAATACGGCTTTTATGTTGCCAACCACGGCGGCACCTTCCGCGCGGTTAAAAGCAAGCCCGACACCTTTGCCCCTGACCTTGCGGCGCTTGAAGAAGCCATTAGCCCCAAAACCCGTGTGGTACTCATAAACTCGCCCAACAACCCCACCGGCGTTATCTATAGCCGCAAAGATCTGGTGGCCCTGACCGAGCTGCTTGAAAACAAGAGTCAGGAATACGGCAAGCCCATCTGGCTGGTGGCCGACGAGCCCTACCGCTTTTTGGCCTATGACAATGCCGAAGTGCCTTCGGTGCTGCCCCTGTACCCCTATGCGGTGGTTATCAGCTCGTTTTCCAAAAATCTTTCGCTGCCGGGCGAACGGGTGGGCTTTGCCGCCGTGTCACCCCTGCTGCACGAAAAGGCCGAGCTCATGGCTGGCCTTACCCTTACCAACCGCATTCTCGGCTTTGTGAACCCGCCCGTTGTGGGCCAGCACATCATGGCCGCCGCCCTTGGCAGTCAGGTTGATCTGAGCATTTACGCCGCACGCCGCAAGGCCATGGGCGAAGTGCTCAAAAATGCTGGTTACGAATTTCAGATGCCTGCTGGGGCCTTTTATTTCTTCCCCAAGGCTCCCGGCGGCGACGACGTGACCTTTGTGAACAAGCTGGTTGAAGAACGCATTCTGGCAGTGCCCGGCACAGGCTTTGGCTGCCCCGGCCACTTCCGCCTTGCCTTCTGCGTGGACGAAAAGGTCATTCGCAATGCCGCCGATGGCTTTGCCAAGGCCCGCGCCGCGTACAAATAATTTTTTTCATGCGCGCGGGGTGGCAAGGCTGCCCCGCAGAACCCACAGGGGAACAAACATGACGCAATCACCGTATGCAAAAATACCACGCAGGCTGCTTTGTGGTTTTGTTGCGGCCTTTGCATGCCTTGTTTTGCTGGTGGCCGTTCAGGTTTCGGCCAAGGACATCACCGTCAAGGAAGCTGCGGATCTTGTACAAAACCCGCCGCAGGGGCTGACCATTGTGGACGTGCGCACCCCAGCAGAATACCGCGAGGGGCACATTGCGGGCGCGGTAAACATGGATTTTTTTGGCGCGTCCTTTGAATCGCAGATACTCACCCTGCCCAAGGACAAGCCTGTTCTGCTTTACTGCCGCACGGGCAACCGCTCGGCCAGTGCATACGATGCCATGACAACAGAGGGCATTACCAACATTCTGCACATGAATCAGGGCATCACCGCCTGGCAACAGGCTGGTTTGCCCTTACAGAAATAGGGGTCAGCAACCATGCAAGCGGCGTTGCCACTGGCACAGATTCTGCTTCTACAACGGGCGGAGAGGAATGTTTTTCCTCTTCGCCCTTTACGTTGGCCGCCCATATTTGCGGCAGACTAGGCGTGCCGCGCATTTACGCGGCACAGCGGCATGAGCACCCCTTAGCTGGGCAGACATGCCGTTACCGGGCATACGGGAAAATAATTCCCCCCGGCAGGAGGCAGAGCATGAATTCGTCATTGTACATCGGCGCCACTGGCATGAAGACCTTGGGTAGCGGCATGAACGTTATCTCAAACAACATCGCCAACGTGAGCACCATCGGCTACAAGCAGCAGACCGCGCTGTTTTCTGACGTTTTCTACGCGCAGCAGGGTGGCATTGGCGGCTGGTGGGATGCGCAGACCGATTCCAAGGTGGCCCTTGGGCAAGTTGGTCAGGGTGTGCAGATGGACGCCGTGCTTACCAGATACAATCAGGGCGCGCTTGAGTCATCCAATACCGTCACCGACATGGCCATCAGCGGCAAGGGTTTCTTTCAGGTAACCGACAAAAACGGTTCACCATATTATACACGCGCTGGTGATTTTCGCCCTGACAATCAGGGTGTTTTGCGCACCCCTGCGGGCATGGCCCTTATGGGCTACAAATTTGCCGAAGACGGCACAAAGGGCGGGCTGGCACAAGTTACCATTGACAGATTTGCCCAAATGCCCGCCAAGGCCACCACAGCTCTGGACTTACGCATGAATGTGGCGCAGTCAAAAGACACGGCTGTGGACGCCACAAACCCCTATTTTAGCCTTCTCGGCCAGTACGATGCCGCCAATACGCCGCCCATCAGCAGCTCTGGCTACGGCTATGCCCAAAGCATCACCCTGTACGGCACAGACGGCACGGCCCATTCTGCCACCATCTATTTTGACGGTGCGCCTACCACCGGCACAGGAACCACGGTGGAATACATGGTTGCCTCCGATGCCGACAGCAACGGCGGCACGGCACAAGCCCTTATGATGGGAACCATGAGTTTCAACACCAAAGGTGAGCTTACGGGCATGTCGGCCTACACGCCCGCCACCGCTGGCAGTACAGACCTTGCAGACTGGAACGCGGCCACGCTTTCTGAAACCGGGCTGCCGCAAATGACCGCCAACGGCTCGACCGTCACGCTTAACCTGGGCAGTTCGGCCACAGGCGGCTGGCAAAACACGCCAGGCAATGCGGCCAGCGTGGGCACAGACCCCACAGCGCTGGCCAGCATGGGCAACGCCTACACCCGCGCCGCAGATGCCACCACAAACTACACTGACTCCTCCCCGGTTATGCGCTCTAAAAGTCAGGACGGCTACTCAGCTGGCACGCTGAACAATATCAGCATCAGTGCAGACGGAACCGTTGTGGGCAAGTTCTCCAACAACAAGAGCATGGATCTTTGGCAGATACCCGTTTGCCGCTTTACCAGCGAGGACGGGCTGCGGCGCGAAGGCAACAACGTATTTTCTGCCACAGAAGACTCTGGCCAGATGGAAATGGGCGTTGCCGGAACAGAAAACTACGGCAAAATCAATGCCTACAACATTGAAAATTCCAACGTGGACATGGCCACAGAAATGGTCAACATGATTGTCAACCAGCGCGGATTTCAGTCCAACAGCAAGGTTGTGACCACGGCTGACCAACTGCTGCAAAAGGCCATGGAGCTCAAGCGCTCGTAGCGGAACACCACGGTTCAGCATACGGATGCCCAGCACCCGCACATTTGCCCCGGTTCGCCGGGGCTTTTGATTGCCCGCGCCCACCCGTGAAGGCCACAACCTATGCAAACTCTGGGATTTAGCAGGTAATCCATGGGGTGTGGCATTGCCCCTGACCGTTCCATAGGGTACAGTGCTCCACTGTGTTGCGGATTATTCTATAAAAACACACGGTTTTGCGGCACTTTTTTTCAGGAGCACGCCCACATGAGCGCAGCCGTTTCTCCTACAACCGGCACAGCCCTTTATGGCGTTACCGGGTGGCCCTTGAGCCAAAGCCTTTCGCCCTTGCTGCACAATACGGGCTTTGCAGCGCTTGGCATCAATGCCCTGTACATGAAGTGGGAAGTACCGCCCCAAAAACTGCCCGCCTTTGTGGAAAGCGTGCGGCTGCTCAATATTCGCGGCTGCTCTGTTACCATTCCCCACAAGGTAGATCTGCTGCCCCTGCTGGATGAGGTAAGCCCGCTGGCCATGCGTGTGGGCGCGGCCAATACCATCTACTGGAAGGGTGAACGCCTCTGCGGTGAAAACACCGATGTGGCGGGCTTTATGGCCCCGCTTGCCAACGTGCCCCTCGCTGGCGCAGATGTGCTGCTGCTGGGCGCTGGCGGCGCTGCGCGGGCCGTTGCCGCTGGCCTTGTAACGGCTGCCCCGCAAAACCGCCCTACCAGAGTTTTTGTGGCTACGCCTTCAGACAAATCCCACCTGCCTCTGGCCGAAGAATTTGGCCTTACCCCCCTGCTGTGGCAAGACCGGCACGAGCCCGCGCCTTTGCTGATCATCAACACCACGCCCCTTGGCATGCGCGGCAAGGCAGAACAAGACTCTCCCTACGATTTTTCGCTGGCCAAACCCCTTGCACCCGCAAGTGATGCCAATGCAACGCCCATAGCTTACGACATTGTGTATAACCCCCTTGAAACACGTTTTTTGCGCGAGGCCCGCGCCGCTGGCCGCCGCTGCATTTCGGGGCTTGAGATGTTTTTTGGACAGGGCGATGCACAATTTCGCCTTTGGACAGGGCAAGGCCTGCCGCCAGAATCGCGGCACGCTCTTGAGGCAGCTCTGGGGCAGCAGCCCCGTTAACCAGTCAAAAGCGAGGCCCTCATGCGAATCCTTGTGCTACACGGCGTAAACCTGAACATGTTCGGCAAGCGCGACCCCTCACAGTACGGAACAGTATCCCTGTCAGATATCAATGCGGCTCTGCAAAGTCTTGCAAAAGAACTGGACGTCACTGTTGCAAGCTTTCAGACCAATCACGAAGGCGAAATGGTAGAACGTATCCACCATGTGCTAGGCGAAGGCGTGGACGCCGTGGTTATCAATGCCGGGGCATGGACGCACTACAGCTATGCCCTTGCCGATGCCCTGGCCATACTACCCATGCCTGTGGTTGAGGTGCACATGTCCAATGTGCACGCCCGCGAGACATTTCGGCACCATTCTGTGCTGGCCCCGGTGTGTGCGGGCAGCATCTGCGGCTTTGGCGTAGAAAGTTATCTTTTGGGTTTGCGCGCAGCTCATACGCTTGTGATAAATAACGCAAAATAAACCAGAGCCAATACGCAGTAAATGATTTGTATGGGTGCGAGCCTAGATTTTTGACTTTTTCTGCTGTAGCGTTGTAGACAGCTATATCACAGCGGCACCCCATAAGCTTCTAACCAGAGAGTTCCCATGAACGATGCCATCAACCTGAACCGCCTGCGCGACCCCGCCTTTACGGAGGAAGTGGACGCGCACAGCGGGCAGAAAGTGTCCACCTGCTATCAGTGCGGCAATTGTACGGCCGGCTGTCCAGCAGGTTTCGTTTATGACATGCAGGTCAACCAGATCATGCGAGCGGTACAGTTGGGCTTGAAGGACGCGGTACTCGATTCGCGTTCCATCTGGATGTGCCTTTCCTGCTCCACCTGTAGCCAGCGGTGTCCCAACAACATCGACGTGGCCGGAGTCATGGAGACACTGCGTCACATGGCCCGCAAGGAAGGCCGCGTTACCGTACCCAAGGTGGAAAAGTTCTGGTTTTCCTTCCTCGACACGGTGCGCACCTTTGGCCGCACCCACGAAATCGGCACCATGGCACTCTACATGATGCGCTCACTGCGCGTGTTTACCGACGTTGACCTCGCGCCCGAAGCCCTCAAGAAGGGCAAGCTGGGGCTCAAACCCCACATTCTGCCCGGCGGGGCGGGGCCGGTCACCCGTATCTTTACGCGCTACAAGGAACGCGCCAAGCGCGAGGGGGTGCGCCCATGAATTTTGCCTACTACCCCGGCTGCTCTGCTAGGGGCTCTTCCAAAGATTACGAAATGTCCACTCAGGCAGTGTGCAAAGCCTTGGACATGAGGCTTGTGGATATTCCCGACTGGAACTGCTGTGGCTCTACCCCGGCCCATGCCGTGGATACGGAGCTTTCCGCCGCATTGTGCGTGCGCAATCTTGATATTGCCGCCCAGCAAAAGGCCGAAGTGCTGCTGACACCCTGCCCCAGCTGTCTTTCCAACCTGCGCATGGCCGCAAAGCGTATGGAAAACCCGGCTTTTCGCAGCCGGGTGGACGAACTGCTGGACGGCCCCTCGGCCAAGCAGTTTCCGCCGGTCACCTCTGTCATGCAGGGCATTGCCGCGCAGATGGACATGAACGCCATTGCCGCCCGCGTGCGCCAGAGCCTCAAGGGCCTCAAGCTGGTGGCCTACTACGGCTGCCTTATGAGCCGCCCGGCGGAAGTGATGAACTTTGGCGACCCGGAAAACCCCACGCTGATGGAAGAAATGATGTCGGCCTGTGGGGCAGAAATGCTCGATTTTCCCCTCAAAACAGCCTGCTGCGGCGCATCGTTCGGTATTCCCGAACGCCCCATGACGGCCAAAAATTCGGGCCGCATCCTTGAGCTGGCAACCCGCATTGGCGCAGACGCCGTTGTGGTGGCTTGCCCGCTCTGCCAGATGAACCTTGACCTGCGTCAGGATCAGGCATCCAAGGAAATGGACACGCGCTTCAACATGCCGGTGCTCTACTTTACCCAGATGATGGGCATTGCCTTTGATCTGCCCGAAGAAGAGCTGGGCTTGAACAAGCTGTGCGTGAGCCCCAACGGCCTTATGCGCAAGCTCGAAGAACTGCGCCGCGCTGAAGGAGGCAGGTAATGAGAATAGGCGTCTTTATCTGCCACTGCGGCAGCAACATCGCCGGAACAGTTGACTGCGCCCAGGTGGCGGCCATTGCCCGCACCTACCCCGATGTGGTCTATGCCGACGACCCCATGTACACCTGCGCCGAGCCGGGCCAAGCGGCCATTGAAGCTGCCATCCACGAACACAAGCTCGACGGCGTGGTTGTTGCCTCGTGCTCGCCCCGCATGCACGAGCCCACCTTCCGCCGCACGGTGGAACGCGCTGGCCTCAACCGCTATATGCTTGAAATGGCCAATATCCGCGAGCACGTTTCGTGGATCGGCAAAGATATGGAAGCCAACACCAACAAGGCTGCCGAACTGGTGCAGCTTGCGGTGGAAAAACTGCGCAACAACAAGCCCCTGCTGGCCAAAAGCTTTGACGTCAACAAGCGCGTGCTGGTCATTGGCGGCGGCGTTGCCGGTATTCAGGCCGCGCTTGACTGTGCCGACGGCGGCATACCCGTTGTGCTGGTAGAGCGCGATGCCACCATTGGCGGCAAGATGGCCAAGCTCGACAAAACCTTCCCCACAGTAGACTGCTCGGCCTGTATTCTGGGCCCCAAGATGGTGGATGTGGCCCAGCACTCCAACATCACGCTCTACGCCTATTCTGAAGTGGAAGACATTTCGGGCTATGTGGGCAACTTTACGGTCAAAATCCGCAAACGCACCACCTATGTGGACTGGAACCTGTGCACGGGTTGCGGCGCATGCACCGAAAAATGCCCGGCCAAAAAAACGCCCGACACTTTCAATGAACTGACGGGCACAACCACGGCCATCACCATTGCCTTTCCGCAGGCT
>CAYPRZ010000130.1:0-7881 GCA_964413315.1 uncultured Desulfovibrio sp.
CATAAAAAAACGGCTGCCCCGCAAGGACAGCCGTTTTTATGCGCCAAGGGCTACGCGCCCAGCAGGCGCGGCCCCATAACCGGCAAAAGCCTATTCGTGCCAGCCAAGAAACATCTTGTAGGCCTCGTTGTTGGATTCTTCCACATGCGGGTAGCCCATGGCCTCAACCCGCTTGAGAAAGTCCTCGAAGGCAGCCTTTTTTTCTTCCGGCGCTTCAAAACCCACAAGAACCCGGCCAAAATCTGCACCGTGGTAGCGGTACTGGAACAGCGAGATGCTGAAGTCCACCCGCATGGCATCCATAAAATCAAGCAAGGCACCGGGGCGCTCAGGAAAGGTAAAACGCAGCAGACGCTCGTGCAAAATCTGAGGGGCATTGCCGCCCACCAGATGGCGCACATGCACCTTGGCAAGTTCATTATCCGTCAGATCAATGGCCTCAAAGCCCTTGTTGCGCAGCTCTTTGAGCACCTGGGCCACGTCGTCGCGCCCGTTGATCTTGATACCCACCAAAACTCTGGCCTTGACCGGATCAGAATACCGCGTGCACAGCTCTGTAATGTTGCGGCTGCCAAACGAGGCGCACAGCTGACGAAAACTGCCCACGGTTTCAGGAATGGTCACGGCCAGCAGGGCCTCACGCTGCGCACCGATTTCGGCGCGGTCAACAACGTGGCTCAGGCGGTCAAAATTCATGTTTGCGCCGCTCACAATGGCCACAAGGGTGGCATCCTGCAAACCGCCAGCCTTGGCATAAGCCCGCAAGCCAGCCAGCGAAAGCGCACCCGCAGGCTCGGCCACCACACGGGTATCTTCAAAAATATCCTTGATAGCACCGCAGATGGCGTCAGTTTCAACCGTAATGATGTCGTCGAGCAGATCGCGGCACAGCACAAAAGTTTCTTCGCCCACCAGTTTCACGGCCACACCGTCGGCAAACAGTCCCACATCCTGCATTTCCACACGGTGGCCAGCCATGACAGAGCGCCGCATGGCGTCAGAATCCACCGGTTCCACACCAATAACGCGGATTTCGGGCCGCAAATTCTTGATGTATGCGGCAACGCCCGCAGCCATGCCGCCGCCGCCAATGGGCACAAATACGGCGTGGATGTCGCCGGGGTGCTGACGCAAAATTTCCATGGCAATGGTTCCCTGCCCTGCGATAACGTCGGGGTCGTCGAAGGGGGGAATATATACGCAGCCTGTTTCTTGAATCATTTCAAGCGTATGCTGCCATGCATCACTAAAAGATTCGCCAGAAAGCACCACCTGACCGCCCAGCCTTTTTACCGCCTCAACCTTGATGGCGGGTGTGGTTACGGGCATGACAATGGTGGCCTCGCACCCCAGCTTGCGCGCGCCGAGGGCCACGCCCTGAGCATGGTTGCCAGCCGAGGCGGTAATAATGCCCCTACGAAGTTCTTCTTTGGACAGGTGCGCCATCTTGTTGTAGGCGCCGCGAATTTTGAAAGAAAAAACAGGCTGTAGGTCTTCGCGCTTGAGATAAATGTTGTTGCCTGTGCGGCGCGAAAGACTGACCGCCTCGTCCAGAGGGGTTTCTACCGCCACGTCATACACGCGGCTTAAAAGGATACGATTCAGGTATTCGCTGTGCTTGTCCATGAGAATGTCCTTGCGAGGCTTCGCGCATGGCCGCCCTTGCGGTCTAAAAACGCATTTTTGTAAGGCCAATCTTTATATACCCGCAATAAATGCTTCTCAAGCCCTTACTTTTCAAAAAAACCCGCTGCGCACAGGCAAGCGACCCTAGCTGCTGTGCCCTTGCGGCATAAATCCATACCGGGGCCAGCCATTTGCCGTGTCTGTACAGCTCCCCCCTGTTGCGTTATAGTTGATAGATGATCGAAACGACTTCTGAGTTTTCTGCTTCTGAAACACACGGCCTCACCGAATACACACCGCACATTTCTGTGCGAGCAGCTGGCCGCGTGTGGCGGCTGACAAGAGCAGCCGATCTGGAACAGTTGTGGGATGCCATGACCGCCGCGCCCGACGATTTTGAGGACGAACGCCTGCCTTACTGGACAGAGCTGTGGCCTTCAAGTGTGGCGCTTTCTGGCTGGCTGGCACAGCAGCAACAAACCATAAGCGGGCAGTGCTGCCTTGATTTGGGCTGCGGGCTGGGCCTCACCGCCATGGTGGGCCAGTGGCTTGGCGCGCAGGTGACCGCCATGGATTACGAAGAAGACGCACTACATTTTGCCTTTCGCAACGCCGCGCTCAACAACGTGCCGCAGCCTCATTGGACAGTTATGGACTGGCGGCGGCCTGCCGTGCGGGCGCAGAGCATGCACCGCATCTGGGGCGGCGACATCATGTATGAAAAGCGCTTTGTGGCCCCAGTGCTGCGCTTTCTTGACCATGCCCTTGCCCTTGACGGCGCGGCATGGGTGGCAGAACCGGGCCGCTCTGTGTACGATGCCTTTTTGCACGCGCTGCAAAGCGGCGGCTGGCAAGGCCGCCGGGTGTATACCGAAACGGTCGAGCCTTTATACGCCCAGCCCGTGCCGGTAACCGTGCACGTTTGGGAAATCTGCCGCCGGGCCTGACGGGCGGCATTCTTCAACCACAGCACTTAGCCCACAGGGCAGAACGGAAAATACCATGGGAAACCTGGCACGCTTTGGTGTTTCACTGGATGAGGACTTGCTGGAACCGTTTGACGACCTATGCAAACGAAAAAGCTACCCCAACCGCTCAGAGGCAATCCGCGACCTTATCCGCAAGGCATTGGTTGAAGAGCGCTGGAACAACGACCCCTCCGGGGCGGGCACCCTCACTCTGGTGTATGACCACCACAAAAACGACTTGGCCCGCCGCCTTATGACCATTCAGCACGACGACCACGACCTTATCGTCACCACGCTGCATGTGCACCTTGACCACCACAACTGCCTTGAGGTTCTGGTTCTCAAGGGCGAGCCCACACGCTTGCGTGCCTTGGCCAACAAACTGATCTCATGCCGTGGCGTTAAGCACGGCACTTTTACAGCCACCACCACAGGACAGGATTTGGCATAATGGAAGACGTACAGAGCCACGCCCCGCAGGTTGCCCTTAATATTGACCGCGTGGGTGTTCGCGATCTCAAGCTGCCCCTGCTGGTGCGCGACCGCTGTCAGGGCAAGCAACAGACCGTGGCTACCGTAGACCTGGGGGTGGATTTGCCTTCCTCCTTTAAAGGTACGCATATGAGCCGCTTTGTTGAGGCTCTTGAGCAATGGAATGATGAAATAAGCTATCAATCGGTGCGACGGCTACTGGTCAATATAAAGGAGCGACTGGGGGCACGGCGGGCATATGCCCGTTTTTGCTTTCCGTATTTTATCGTAAAAAAAGCCCCTGCTTCCGGCAGCGCTGCTACGGTGGCCTACGAATGCCGCCTGACAGGCGAGCTGGATGACAAAGGGCAGTCGTTTGTGCTTGAAACAGACGTGCCGGTAATGACCGTTTGCCCCTGCTCCAAGGCCATAAGCAAAGAAGGCGCACACAGCCAGCGAGCCATGGTGCGTATGCGTCTGCGTATGCGTGCTTTTTCGTGGATCGAAGACTTTATTGATATTGCGGAGCAATCGGGTTCGTCTGCCGTGTACACCCTGCTAAAGCGCGAAGACGAAAAATTTGTGACCGAAAACGCCTTTGCCCACCCCACCTTTGTGGAAGATGTGGTGCGCAATGTAGCCCAGCGGCTTACGGCGCACGGGCAAGTTGAATGGTTTAGCGTTGAAGTTGAGAGCATGGAATCAATCCACAACCACAATGCCTTTGCCCGCATTGAGCGCGACCTCTCCGCACGGCCTACAGCCTAACAAGCATTGCCTTTCAGACAAGTACAGGCCGTGCATACCCGCACAGCATACGAGTTTTTGGGGTTTGTATGCCCTATACCCTTGGCAATCGTGACAAAAAAAGTTTTTTGCATTCGGGTAATACTTATGTTAGTAATGCCGTAAGGTGTGAATGATGAGTAGCAGCAATAGCCTACAAATCGGCGCGTCAGCCTTAAATGCCTTTTCGTGGGGCACGGCTGTAACAGCGCACAATGTGGCCAACGTTAGCACGGCTGGTTTTGAGCCTCGGCGCGCTGTTTACTCTAGCAATCCCAACAATCAGGGTGTCAGTTTTGACGCCGTACTCAAGGATACCGGCTCTGCCGCTGTCCAAAACCCAGACTGGGCTGCCGCCAAGGCAGTCTACGACGTCACCTCAGGCCTTCCTCTTGAAGCATCCGCTCCCAGTGGCACGGATCTTTCGCGAGAATTCACCACGATGATCACTACCCAGCATGCCTACGAGGCTAACGCACAGGTTATTCGCACCAGTGATACCATGCTGGGTACACTATTAGACATCAAGGCCTGACCAACTACAGACAAGCGGGTTTATTCCCGTTTTTTTGCGTGACCCGCCGTGGCCTTTGCTGCGGCGCAACCCACACGGAGTGCCGATGGGTAAATATCTGAAACTGTGCGTGCTGGCTCTTGTTTGTTCCATGGCTTTTGGCTGCGCCCAAAAAGGCAGCTACAAGAGTGATCCCTACAGCACTCAGGCAGAACAACGCTTTCGCCGCTCTTACGAAGCAGCCTTTGATAACAACGAACAGCAGGGCAATCAGCAGCTTTTGCGCAAGGCTAGGTCTGCAATCGGCACCCCATATGTGCCGGGGGGTATGTCCCCCGGCGGGTTTGACTGCTCCGGCTTTGTGTGCTGGGCCTACAAAAGCGTGGGCGTAAACCTGCCCCGCACCGCCCGTGAGCAGTCTGTAGTAGGCAAACGCATCAATAATGTGGAAGACATGCAGGTTGGCGACATTGTTGCCTTTCGGCATCCCCGCCGGGGCTACCACACCGGCATCTATGTGGGTGATGGCAAATTCATCCACAGCCCCCACCGCCGCACCACCGTGCGCATCAATTCGCTTGATGACCCCTATTTTAAAGGCACATTTCTTGGAGCCCGTCGCATAAAAACGGACGGCTCGGAAAATCTTGTTGCCGAAGCAGAAAGCCGGCTCAACGACTACGCCGAAGAAAAGGCTGTGCGCGACATCTATCGCAGCCACAAGCCTTCACAAAACGCGACTGCCAACGACGACCACGGCAAAAAGCGCGGCAAAAATAAAGACAAAGACCGCTCCAAATCTCGTGACAGATTTGTGGAAGTGGCCAGCTTGGATAAAAAGAGCAGCTCAAGCCGCAAAAGCGAAGTGGAAAAGGCCGACAAGTCGGACAAATCCTCTTCCAAGTCTTCATCCAAATCTTCTGCCAAGGAAGACAAGTCGGACAAAAAGAGCAGCGCTAGCGCGTCCAAGTCCGGCTCGTCCAAGCAGGAATCCGCCAAGTCAGAACACAAGAGCGAAAGCCGAAAGTCCGAAGCCAAATCTGAAGCGCGCAAAAGCGAAAACCACAAGCCGGAAGCTGCCAAGAGCGACAGCAAGTCCGGGTCTTCCAAATCCAGCGCGTCCAAGAGCGAAGCTTCCAAGGCAGACTCTGGCAAGAAGGAAAAGTCTGATTCCGACAAGGTCGCCTCTAAGTCAGACAACGGCAAAAGCAAAAAAGCTCCCGAAAAAAAACGGGATAACAATTCATAGGATCTGTGCATGCTTTCCAATATTTCACCCGCAGAGGCACAAAAAATGCTGCGGGACAACAGGGCACGCCTTGTTGACGTGCGCGAGGCAGACGAACTGGCCGCCGTGCGCATTACTGGTGCAGAAGCTGCACCACTCTCGGTTATTTCGTGGATGAACCTGTCGCCCGCCACAGCGGAGCTACCCATTATCTTTACCTGTAATTCGGGCAACCGCACCACCAAGAACAGTGATCTGCTGCAAAAGCTGGCCGCGGGCCCTGCTTGGCAGATGGAAGGCGGCGTGAGCGCATGGGTCAAGCAAGGGCTGCCGGTGGAAACCACGCAGCAACCGTTGCCCATTTTTCGCCAGATTCAGATTGGCGCGGGCGGGTTGGTTCTTGCTGGCGTACTGGGCTCGCTGGTGTGGCCTTCTTTTCTCTGGCTTTCGGCCTTTGTGGGCGCAGGGCTGATGTTTGCCGGGCTTACAGGCTTTTGCGGCTTGGGTCTGTTGCTTGCAGCCATGCCTTGGAACAAAAAATAGGGCTATGAACGCCGCGCCAGCCATTCGCGGCAGGTTGGCTCCCAGCCCCACCGGCTATATGCACCTTGGCAATGCTTGGGCCTTTTTGCTGGCTTGGCTTGCCGCGCGCAGTGCTGCCGGGCAGGTTGTGTTGCGCATTGAAGATATTGACCCGCAAAGGTCGCGGCCAGAATACGCGGCGGCCCTCATTGAAGACCTCACATGGCTTGGCTTGGACTGGGATTTTGGCCCGGACAAACCAGAACCAGCGGCAAATGCCCCTCTGGGGCCGTTTGAGCAAAGCCAGCGTGGCGGCCATTATGCGGCAGCTATTGCTCAGTTTGAACGTGCGGGCCTGACCTATCCCTGCTTTTGCACCCGCAAGGAGCTGCGCAGCATGGCGGGAGCACCGCATGTGGACGACGCTGGCGCACCATACCCCGGAACCTGCCGTAACCTTTCGCCCACAGAACAAAAAACACAACTGGCCGCTGGCCGCCGCCCCTGCTTGCGCTTGCGCTGCCCTGAGGGGCCAATCAACTTCACCGATACTGTGCTTGGCCCGCAATCGCACACACTGGCCGACTGCGGGGGCGACTTTGCCTTGCGGCGTTCGGACGGTGTGGTGGCCTACCAGCTGGCAGTGGCAGTTGACGATGCGCTCATGGGCATAAATCAGGTGGTTCGCGGGCGAGACATTCTCATTTCTACGCCCCGGCAGATTGCTCTTCTAAAGCTCCTAGGCTATGGTGCTCCCGCTTATGCGCATGTGCCCCTGCTGCTTGATGCCGAGGGGCAAAGGCTTGCCAAAAGGCATCAAAGCCTTACGTTGCGCAGCCTGCGCCAGATGGGTGCAGCCCCCCGCCGTATAATCGGCTTTTTGGGAGCACTGGCAGGGTGCAATGCTGGCGGCAAGGCTGCCAGCCCTGCGGAACTTTTGCCGCACTTTTCGCTTTTGCGTCTTCCACCAGAAGACATACGCATTGAAGACGAAGCCCTGCACGCACTTGTGGCCTGATGGCCATTTGATACAAACACCGCTCATGCAGACAGAGGATGTTTATGACCATGCAAGACTTGGATCAAAGCTTTTTGGACAAGATTTTTCCCGCCAGCCGAGCAGATGATTTTTTTGACGCGCTTTTTGGCGGCGCGGAAGAAGGCGCTTACGACATTGGGCTTGTCTGCCGTGGGGTAGAAGCTCAAAAGGCCAAACTGGCCTTTGAGCTGCGCCAACGCCCCGGCAAATGTCTGGCCTGCAACCTTACCTACGGCCTGCCGCAGGTTTTTCAGCGCCACCCCATTCTTAACGTTGCGGGCGTTGCCCGCGATGTGGCGGCCCACCTCGGCTGGCCTGCAGAGGCCACCAAGTGGAAGCTCGGCCATACCGAAGAGGTCAACCGCGAGCTGCACGTTATTCCCCTTGTGGTTGAGTGCGTCTAGCCCATCTGATTCTATTCGCTTGACAACCGCCTGTTTTTCAGGCAATTGATCTCGGTTGCCAGCTTAGCTCAGTTGGTAGAGCAGCTGATTCGTAATCAGCAGGTCAAGAGTTCAAGTCTCTTAGCTGGCTCCACAGAAATCAAGGGTTTATGGGTTACACCATGAACCCTTTTTTTGTTGCACAGCTAATTTATCCCGCTCATATCCCGCTCTTTCATGGTGCGGTAACATGCAGTATGGTGAAAATGACGGTTATCTGGGCTGTTAACAGCATGTTGAAAAATTCCTTCCGACGTCAGAGCCAAAAATTGACATCGCCGTCA
>CAYPRZ010000131.1:0-7801 GCA_964413315.1 uncultured Desulfovibrio sp.
AGAAGACGCCAATACCCAAGGACTGGGTGTTGCACTTTGAACTTGAAACCGCGAATCACGCTTTTATGTAAAATAGTGATCATTTAACTATTTATAATTACAATGAATAATAATTATTTCATGTTATGTTGTGTGGTGTTAGCTTTTTTATGGCAGAGCTTGTAGGGTTGATCCATGCAAAGCGGAGGGCTGCCTCCCCCCAAGAGTTATGATAATCACTCCGCGCAACAACAGGAGAATAATATGGAAACCAGTGCAAGAAACGTTTTTAGCGGCAAGGTTGTTGCTGTAAACTCAGGTGCAGTTAATGATGAAGTTGAATTGGCTGTTGAAGGCGGCATTAACATTGTTGCTTCCATCACCAAGGTGAGCACCAACAATCTTGGCCTCAAGCCCGGCGCTAGCGCACTGGCTCTCATCAAGGCAAGCTTTGTGCTGTTGATGAATGATGCGGACAAGTATTTGCTCTCTACCCGCAACCAGTTTGCTGGTACGGTAAGCAAGGTTACCCCCGGTGCCGTCAATGCAGAAGTCATCGTTGATCTGGCCGGCGGAGCCTCCATTGCGTCCATCGTGACCATGGGTAGCATCAAAAACCTTGGCCTTGAACCCGGCAAAAAGGTTACCGCCATTGTGAAAGCTTCGCAGGTTATTCTGGCTGTGCCCAAATAGCTTGAGAAAAATACCGTTGTAAGCTGCCGCAAACCCCGGTCTGCTTGCTGTTGGGGCCTAACTGTTGCATTACAGTTGGGCCGCTTTGTATTGGGCTGGCAATACTTTGCTCTAAAAAATTGAGTTGTTGATGCAGTTTTGCCAGAAAAAATTTTGCACAAGTATATGGCTTCCGCTGGTACATTCTGTTATTTGAGGCGGCGGCTGACGCTTTGGCAAAAAGCCACTGCACACAGTAATGGCAGAAAATCCATTTATTATTGGGACTATATGAACAAAAGACTTGTGCGTGACTCATTTATAGTTGGTGCGGCGCTGTTTTCCATGTTTTTTGGGGCAGGAAACGTGGTGTTTCCTCTCTATATTGGGCTTACAACTGGTAATCAGTGGTTTACAGGATTTTTGTGCTACTATGCGGCAGACGTAGGACTTGCGCTGCTGACGATCTACGCCATGCTTGCATCAGACTGCATTGACAGCAAGGAAGGGCTGTTGCACAGGCTTGGCGGTATTCCTGCCATGCTTATGATGAGCGCCATTATTTTGTGCATTGGGCCTTTGTTGGCCATTCCCCGCACCGGGGCAACGGCCTTTGCCATTTCCTTTGCACCGCTGGGCTATTCCTCCAAGGGCATTACGTTTGCCAAGGTACTTTATTCTGTAGTTTTTTTTGGTATTTCAACCATATTGGCCTACCGCGAATCCAACATGGTTGATGCCATTGCCCGCTATTTGTCGCCTATCAAGATTGGCGGCTTCATTTTAATCGTTATCGTCGCTGTGGTTTGGCCTTTGGGCGAAATCAACCCTTCGGTGCACGATGCCAACGTGGCTTGGAACAGCATTTTGGCTGGGTATCAGACCCTTGATGTCATGGCCTCGCTGGTGTTTGGTTTTGTGATTGTGAGCGCGCTTAAGAATAAAGGCTATACCTCTGGCAGCCAAAAGGCGCTCTCTGTGGGGCTTTCAAGTCTCGTGGCCGGTGCGTTACTGTTCGTTATCTACGGTGGGCTGTGCTATCTTGGGGCAACTGGTTCTGGTCTGTATCCGGCAGATACGGAAAAAGGCGCGCTGGCGGCCTATCTGGTGGGCGGGTTGTTTGGCCGGGCCAGCAATGTGGTGTTGGCGCTGGTTATGAGTGTTTCGTGCATGGCTACTGCTGTGGGTCTTATTGGCACTACAGGAACCTTTATTTCGCAGTTCAGCAAGGGCCGGGTAAGCTACAAATGTGTGGCTGTGTGCACTGGGCTTTTCAGCATGGTGGTTTCAAACGTGGGGCTCGACAGCATTATTGCCTTTGCCGCGCCCATACTCACCTTTTTGTACCCCGGAACTCTGGTAGTGATAGTGCTTTCGCTTTTTGACAAGCACATACACAACGACAATGTATTTCGGTTTGCCACAGGCGGCGCGTTGCTGAGCAGTGCCATGAGCGTGCTTGAGGGCTTTGGCCTGCCCATAAAGCTTACAGCCTATTTGCCATTTGAGGCTGTGGGGCTTGGCTGGATAGTGCCCGCCTGCATATTGGGGGTGGTGGGACATTTTGTGCGTCAGGGCAAACAAAAGGCCTAGCAGTCATAGCGCTGGCCGCAGTAGTGTTGCTGCGCAATTGGTGCGGGCGGGTGTCTGTTAATCAGGCGCTCGCCCGTCTTGATTATGGTCAGGCTCTGCTTCTGAAATTGTAATTTTGCCAAAGCACCTGTCATCAATCATAATGTGCTGTGCTGTGAGCTCGTAAATCATAAAGTGGAGTAGAGCGCCAAGATCTGCGCCGCCACGTTGTAGCTTATCCAGCAGAATGTTGGTTTTATCAAGCAGGCGCTGGTGTGAAAGGGCATGCACTGAAGTATCTGGATGGTCTAACTGTTCAAGAATTTGTTCTTCATACGCAAAGTGCGCAACTGTTTCTTCGAGCAGTTCTTTAATTATGGTCGCTATATTCTCTTTGTTGGCATCCTTGCTGTTCATTTGCAGCAGTTGATTTGCCTTTGCAAACAGATTTCGGTGCTGCTTGTCTATTTCTGCATACCCGCATTCGTAGGTTTTGCTCCATTGCAGGTGCAGCGTGCGCGATGCGTTACTCAGATAATTCTCAATACTGCCGCTCAGGTCTTCAACCATTACCTGATTGCGTCCATTTACCTTTGCCCTGTAGAGGGCCTGATCTGCCCTTTTGATCCAGTCATCAATTTTGTCATTAGGCCTACAGGCAGCCACGCCAATACTTGCTGTAACGATTGCGCCAAATGAAAAGTTAAGGTTTGCCAAACGTTCGCGAAGATGCTCTGCCAAGGTTACGCCATCAAAAAAAGTGGAAGAAGGCAATACAACAATAAATTCTTCGCCGCCCCAGCGGCCGGGCACATCGGTTGCGCGTATGTCTGTGCGCAGCAGCCTGCCAAAACCCCGCAAAACTTCATCGCCAGCAAGATGCCCAAACTGGTCGTTGATCTGCTTGAACTTATCCAGATCCAGCATCAGCAAGGCCGCATGGTGGCCATAACGACGCATAATATCCAATTCGTGCTGCAAAATTTCTTCTATGCGCACGCGGTTCCAGCAGCCGGTCAGGCCGTCGAGCAGGGCAGCCCTGCGCAGTGAGGCGTCTGACCGTTCTTTGGCCATAAGCGCAAAACCGCTGGATACCATGACTAAAGAGATAAAGGTAATGAGGTACAGGGTCAGTTGTACCGGCGAGGTAAGAAAAATGCTCTGTACCTGCTCTGGCGCTGCAAGGCCGGCGTAAAACTTCCATGCAAGCGCAACTTGTGACAGCGCAATGCCAAATACCATCAGGTTGCGGCCCCGCACGGGGAAATCAAATTTATGGGTCAGCAGAAGGTGCGCAACCAGCAAGCCCTGAAAAAAGAGCATGGCGTTGACCCATAAAACGCGGGGTGTGGTGTAATCTAGTACAACAAGAACCCCAAGAGTCGTCAGCAGGGGCGGCCCCAAAAGAAGCCATGGCTTGCGGGGCCGAATGCCCATAAAAATATGAATTGCATAGAAAAAAATGGCATATGAAATGGAAAAGAAGCTGTTTGCACACACAATTGATAAAAAATTAGGGATACTGCCGCGCAAGGCAAAAAGAATGTAGCTTGTTGCATGTACGCAAAGAGCAAGGCCCCATTCACGCAAGCCATCGCCTGCGTTTTTTTCAGAAGCCGCAAGAGCAGACACTGCTAGTGTTATGCAGCCTGCAATAAGCATTACAAAAATTGTTGGAATGTGTAATTCCACTCATGCTCCGCGAATACAATATGGTATTGTGAATGGCAGGTGCCCAATACGTTGCATGGATTTGACCAGTATCTACATGCAATTTATATAATAATTTTTAGAACAGCAACAATTTTAGATATCTTGTTTAACGATAATCAATATCATAATTCGTAAGTAGTAGTAAAATACCAGTTGTTGTATGTGGTGCAATTGTTTGATGCTAAAAAAATAAAGGCAGAACTCCTCCACAGGAATTCTGCCCTTAAATGCTCTGGCTATGCAATAGTGTATCAGTCGAGGGTGAAAATGGCCTTGAAGTCTACATTTTCCTGCCACTCAGGTTGATCACGCTTGTCAAAAACCATGTCACCCAGCACAAGATAGTCCATTTCTGTGCGCATAAAGCAGGTGTAAGCGTCAAGTGGCGTGCAGACTATGGGTTCGCCGCGCACGTTAAAGCTTGTGTTTACCACCATGGGGCAGCCCTGTTCGCGCCTGAAGGTATCAATGAGCCCCCAGTAGCGGGGGTTGGTGCTGCGCGACACGCTTTGAATGCGGGCAGAGCCATCTACGTGGGTAATGGCCGGAACCGTAGAGCGTTGCAGGTACAAACGGTCGTAGAGCGGCAGTTCGCGCACGTTGTCTGGCAGCGGGATGCGGTGCTTTTGTGCCACCGGGGCGCACACCAGCATGTAGGGCGACATGGGCTCAAGATCAAACCATTCTGCGCAGTATTCTTCTAGCACAGAGGGCGCAAAAGGACGGAAGCCTTCGCGGAATTTGATTTTGAGGTTCAGCTTTTTTTGCATTTCCGGCCGCCGGGGGTCGCCCAGAATAGACCTGTCGCCCAGAGCGCGGGGGCCGTACTCCATGCGGCCCTGAAACCAGCCAACCACAGCGCCGTCTGCCAAATGCTGCGCCACGGTAGAGTACAGCTCTTGGATGTTTGCGTATTCTTTGTGGGGGGCGTTAAACCGGCGCACAACACGCATTATATCGTTGCGCGAAAATTCCGGGCCAAGATATGCCCCCTGCATGGCCTCAACACCATTGGGGGAAGGACGCTCGTTGCCCGCCCAAATGTGCCAAGCGGCATAGGCAGCGCCCAGAGCACCGCCAGAGTCACCCGATGCGGGTTGAATCCACACATTTTTAAAAATACCCTTGCGGATCAGCAGACCGTTGGCCACGCAGTTAAGCGCCACACCGCCAGCCATCACCAGATTTTCGCAGCCGGTGAGATCGCGCGCAGTGCGGGCCAGCTTAAGCACAATGTCTTCTGTAACCTGCTGTATTGCAAGCGCAAGAGCCATATATTCTTGGCCTATTTCGCTCTCTGCATCGCGCGGGGGTATGCCAAGCAGTTTTTCCCACTTGGCGCGCTTGTACATGCGCAGGCCCGTGGCATAGTCAAAATAGTCCATATTCAGCAGTAGCGAGCCGTCTTCGCGAATATCCACCAAGGTATCGCAAATGCATTGCTTGAGCTTGGCCACAAGCTCCATGTCGGTATCGCCATAGGGCGCAAGGCCCATGAGCTTGTACTCGCCCGAATTCACCTTAAAGCCACAATAGGCTGTAAAGGCCGTGTACAGCAGCCCCAGAGAATGGGGAAACTGCTGCTCTTTGAGAATGCGTATCTGGGCATTTTCGCCCAGACCAATGGTGGTAGTTGCCCATTCGCCCACGCCGTCGATGGTCAAAATGGCCGCCCTGTCAAAGGGCGAAGGGTAAAATGCGCTGGCCGCGTGCGACAAATGGTGCTCTGGAAAAAGCACCTTGGGTGAACCGGGGCCAAGCTCGGCTATGGCATCGCGCAGCATGCCGCGCATGAACAGTTTTTCCTTGATCCACACGGGTATGGCCGAAAGAAAACTGCGCAAACCGGCAGGGGCAAAGCCGTTGTAAGTTTCAAGCAGACGTTCAAACTTGAGGTAGGGCTTGTCGTAAAAAGCCACAGCGTCAAGATCGGCAATTTTCAGCCCGCCCTCACGCAGCACATAGGCCGCAGCATTGCGCGGAAAGCCAGAATCATGCTTGATGCGCGAAAACCGCTCTTCGTGCGCGGCGGCCACAATTTTGCCGTCCACAAGCAGTACGGCGGCAGAATCGTGGTAGTAGGCAGATATGCCAAGAATGGCCTTGGGCATTAAAAGCTCCGTATATTGCGGGCGCGGCGCGCCAGACAAGCGTGGTTAAAAAACAGAGTAGATAAAGGGCGCAATGGCCGAACCACTGGTCATAACCACAAGCACGCCAAAAAGCAGCAGTACAAGAACGAGCGGGAGCAGCCAGAACTTTTTGCGCTGCATAAAGAAACGCAGCATATCCTTAAGAAATTCCATTCACTATCTCCTGTGGATGCGTCCTAAAAAGGATTTTCCAGATCTTTGGCTTCAACAAGGTGGTCGCGTGAAACAAATGTGGATTCTGTGCCTTTTTTCCAGCCTTTGCGGCGCATGGGGTCGTGCCCGAACAGGCGCATGACCAAGGCAATGGGCGTAACAACAACCATAAAGATTATGCTGAGCACCACACGCGACATAATAGAGCCCAACAGCAGCGAAATGCCAAGCCAAAGCCGGGCAAGCAGCGAGTAGGCGCGGGGCCACACCATGCCAAGCAGCAAAAGCCCAATGGGCAGCGGCAGCAAGGTGAGCGACTTGGTGTACAATATGACCAGCAGACTTATCAAAGTCATGGCCATGGAGGTGTCGGCGCATTCTTTGTTGCTTACATCAGCAGGCAAAAAGCCGAAATAAAGTTTGCGTTCTTGCATCAGTTACCTTTAACAGTGGTAGATTGCAGCGCGGCTTGCACGTAGGGTTCCAGAATGTCGGCAGCAACAGCATTGCCAAATGCATTCCAGTGCTTGTCGCAGCTAAAGTACAGGTCGGGGTATTTGATGCCCCTTGCAAGCATGGCGGGCATCAGGTCCACATAGGTTACGCCTGTGCGGCTAGCCAACTCACGCAGTTTGCGGGCCAGAGGCGGTTCCTTGCCGTCATAATGCTCAAAATCCTGATAGGCGGGAATGGTGAACAAGATAACCTTGCGGTTGCCCGCCTCGGCCACCAGCTGCTCAAGCGAGTAGCGCATGATGTTCCATTCTGTGTCAGGCACAGAATAGTACATGGAGCCGCCGGAAGAACCGTTGGTGTTTTCCGGGGTCCAACGTGGCACAAGCTTCATGTTTTCGATTTTGAAATCGTGCAGGTAAATGGCCACCCGGTACAGGCAGCTCCATTCCAGCAGCGAGAGCTGTAGGCTTTTGCCAAAGGCCTGCAAGCGCGTGGGCTTGGGCAGATTTTTTACTGGATAAAACAGCTTGTAGTCTGGGTATTCGCCCACAAGAAAAGGCCTGTAATCGTCCGTATCCTGCGTATGATAGAATTCAAGGCTGTTATCTTCAAAATCATTACGGGGCAAAATGCCCAGCATGACAACATCGTGCTTGAACTGCTTTACCATGTATTTGTATTGCAGCCATTCCTGAATGGTTCCAAAACCGCCTGATGTGCCGAAATTGAGCACTTCTTTGCCTGTAGAGGCCTCCAGCAGGTTGGAGAGTCTGTCTTCTGCCTTATTGCCCCAGCCCTCGATAAAGGAGTCGCCCAAAATCACAACGCGTTGCTGGTCGGAATTCTTGGTGCGTTCCTTATCGCGCATGCCATATGCGTTGGAGGCATAGGCTTCTGTAAAGCACGCTTTTTTATGCAAATACGTAGAGGAAGGGTGGTGCCATACACCAAAATGCTCGTCGCTAAACGTCCAGAATTTGCTGTTTACGTTTACAAAACTGTAAGACGGCATTTGGATATTGGTATTTACGTACTTTATGTATAAAAAAGATGCCAGCTCAAGCATGGCGATAAATGTAACTACAAATACCAGAAGTTTTCTT
>CAYPRZ010000132.1:0-7703 GCA_964413315.1 uncultured Desulfovibrio sp.
TCGGTGGGCAGGGGCAAGTTCATGATGCCAATTTTGTAGTGCTTGGCTATGCGGTCAAGCTCCATGCGCTGCATCACGTCCACCAGCGAAATGACCGTACCGGCAGCGCCAGCGCGGCCCGTGCGTCCAGCACGGTGGATGTAGCTTTCGTGATCTTCTGGCGGCTCGTACAGAAAAACGTGCGAAAGCTGCGGAATATCAATGCCGCGCGCAGCCACATCTGTAGCCACAAGGTACTGTAACTTGCCCTGACGTATCTTTTCAAGTACGGCCTCGCGCCGCGACTGCGAAAGATCGGCAGAAAGTTCGTCGGCGCTGTAGCCAAAGCCCTGCAACACGCCCGTCACATAGTGTACATTAGACTTGGTATTGCAAAAAATTATGGCCGAAGCGGGGTTTTCTGTTTCTAGCAGACGCACAAGAGCCCGGTCTTTGTCCATGGGCTTCACCTCGCAAAAGAGGTGCTGCACTTCAGCCACATGCACTTCTTTTTGCGAAAGCGAAAGCATGGCTGGCTCTGCCATAAATTCGCGCGCAAGCCTGAGCACATGGGGCGGATACGTGGCAGAAAACAGGCAGGTATGCAGACTTTTTTGCGGCAGATAGCGCTGAATTTCCTTCATGTCGGGATAAAACCCGATGGAAAGCATGCGGTCGGCCTCGTCAAAAACCAGCACGCGCAGGTCGCGCAGCTCCATGGTGCGGCGCAGCAGGTGGTCAAGCACGCGGCCGGGCGTGCCCACAATAACCTGCGCACCGTCGCGCAGGGCGTCCATTTGCTTTTTGTAGCCCACGCCGCCGTAAACGGCCACAGTGCGAATGCCAGTATCTGCAAAAATTATGGCTGCCTCGCGCTCAACCTGAACGGCGAGCTCACGCGTGGGGGCAAGCACCAGAGCTTGCGGGGCCTTGAGATCGGCTGAAATATGGGGAAGCATGGGCAAAAGATAGCAGCCGGTCTTGCCGCTGCCGGTGCGTGACTGCACCATAATATCGCGCCCGGCCAGCAGGTAGGGCAAGGCCAGCGACTGCACGGGCATCAGGCTTTGCCAGCCAGCCCGGCGGCAGGCGTCACCTACGGCCTGCGGCAGTTCATCAAGAGTAACCCTAGGGAGGGAGTTTTCGGGTTCACTAACGGATATGCCTTGCAGGGCGCCGTCAGTTGCAGCATCCGCATGTTCATTCACAGAATAATCTTGTTCTGCCATGTATTTTCCCGGCGGTTCACCCGCCATAACTAAGTGTTTTACTAACGTGCCAGCATGCCACACCCGCCGCTGATTCGCAAGTTGCGCCTTGCGGGGCACACCCTGTATGCCCACGCAACACCATGCTTGCGTCCTTGGGCGCTTGCAGGTAGATTTAACTGTTTGCGCGAAACAAAACGCGCCTGATTAACCGTATATTTTTGCCATGGCGCGCCGCACAACATGCCGCACCACCGGCACAACAAAGGAGGCTCCATGACCTCTTCCCATACTGGCGGCGAGGCCTTGCAGGGCAACCCCACGTTCCAGCCCGATTTTAGCAAGGGGCTTTTGCCTGCCATTGCGCAGGATTGCGACAGCGGCGAAGTGCTAATGCTGGCCTATATGAACGAAGACGCTTGGCGCAAAACCCTTGAAACAGGCGAGGCCCACTACTGGAGCCGCAGCCGCAAAGAGCTGTGGCACAAGGGCGGCACTTCGGGCAACGTGCAAAAGGTACGCTCTGTGCGGCTTGATTGTGACAATGACACCATATTGCTGCTCATTGAGCAGATTGGCGGCGCGGCCTGTCATACGGGCAAGCGCTCCTGCTTTTTTAGAGAACTGAAGCAAGGCTCGGTGCGGGAATGCAGCCCGCAGGTTTTTGACCCCAAAAAAGTCTACGGTCGATAGAAGGAAACTCTCATGAGCGCGGATACCATGCCCATTATCAAGCTTGGCGTGCCCAAGGGCTCGCTTGAAGACGCCACCATCAACCTTTTTGAACGCGCGGGCTGGAAAATCCGCAAGCATACGCGCAACTATTTTCCCGACATCAACGACCCCCAAATATCCGCATCGCTCTGCCGCGTGCAGGAAATTGGCGAATATATCGAAGCGGGCGTGCTGGACGTGGGCATTACCGGCCTTGACTGGCTGACCGAACGCAACCACGAAGATAAGGTAGTGCACGTTTCTGAACTTGTGTACTCCAAAACTTCCAACCGCCCCTGCCGCTGGGTGCTGGCCGTGGCGGGCGACTCGCCCTACCAGACTGCCGCCGACCTTGCTGGCAAACGCATTGCCACCGAGCTTCAGGGCCTGACCCAACGCTACTTTGACAAAAAGGGCGTGGACGTGGACGTTTTCTACTCGTGGGGGGCCACCGAGGCCAAGGTAGTGGAAGGCCTTGCCGACGGCATTGTGGAAGTGACCGAAACCGGCACAACCATTCGCGCCCACGGTCTGCGCATCATTGACGAGGTCATGGTTTCGTACCCCGTGCTTATTGCCAACAAAAAAGCATGGGAAGCCCCCGCCAAACGCGCCAAAATCGAACAGCTCGACCTGCTCTTGCAGGGCGCGCTGAAGGCCGAAAATCTGGTGGCCCTCAAGATGAACGCCCCGGCAGACAACCTGCCCGCCATTCTTGAAATGCTGCCCTCGCTCAATTCGCCCACGGTTTCACCCTTGCGCGACGGCCGCTGGCTGTCGGTCGAATCTGTGGTGCAGATAGACGTGGTGCGCGACCTTATCCCCCGTCTGCGCGTGGCGGGTGCCGAGGGCATTATCGAATACGCGCTGAACAAGGTTATCTAGGCATTTTGCAGATTATGCGGGGGGCGGGCTGTTTGGCCTAGCCTGCCCGTGTGGGTCTGCCTGTCTGGTTTTGCCAGACTGCACACATCACATACGGCAAGGCGGCCTGCGCAAGCGGGCCGTCTTTTGCCCGCGCGGCGGGCAGCACTGTTTTTTTCGCCCCGCGCCGCCGCGCCACGGGCATGCAACCAGGAGTTTCCATGTCCTCTGACGCCAGCCGTGAACTGCTCGATAGCCTGCCAGAATTGAAGCCCGGCGAAACTTTCTGCTTTGACTGCAACCCCGATGTGCCCTGCTTTAACCGCTGCTGTGCCGAGCTCACCCTGCCCCTCACGCCCTACGATGTGCTGCGCCTGCGCCACAATTTGGGCCTTGGCAGCGAGGAATTTCTTGCTACCTTTACCACCCTGCGTTCCTTTCCTGATACGGGTTTTCCCCTGCCCATGCTGCGCATGCTCGACGGGCCTGACGAACCCTGCCCCTTTGTGACGCCCGCTGGCTGCTCTGTGTACGAAGACCGCCCCGGCGCGTGCCGCTACTACCCACTGGGGCGCGGCACAAAAATGGCGGCAGACGGAGTATCCGAACGTTTTTTTGTTGTGCGTGAGCCGCACTGCCTCGGCTTTGAAAAAGGCACGGTACGCTCGCCGCGCCAGTGGCTCGAAAACGAGGAGCTGCTGCCTTACAACGCATCCAACGACCGCTACATGCGCCTTATGGCCATGGTGCGGGCAACGGGAAAACCACTTGAACCCAAGCTGGTAACCATGCTAGTGCTTTGTTTGTTCCAGCTTGACAAATTCCGTGAGCTCATCACAAACATGCGTGTGTTCTCACACGTGAGCATTACGGAAGAACGCAAGGCAGCCATTCTGGAAGACAGCCAGAAAGGCGATGAAGCCGCCCTTGATTTTGGGCTGGACTGGATGGAACTGGTGATATTCGGGCAGAGCGAAGGCTTGGCAAAAAAATAATCTGCCCAATATTTCACAACCAAGGCAAAAAAGCGCCCCCCACAGCATTGCGCGGGAGCGCTTTTTCATATCCAGCGGTGGTCATTACGTATTCTGACATAGCAAAAAACTGGCTAATGGCGGGAATATTTTCTGAGAGATTTATCCAGAACCTTGGCGCTCGTGATAAATTTCTTTTACAAATCCCCACAAATATGTCAGGATGATTTGGTACAGCATTTTATGAGCTGGAAAAATTTTAAAAAATACAAAAATTTCAGATATATCTACTGACAGAACCCAGCTGTGTGTATGACGCGACGCACGGCATTGCCTTAATCGGTTTGTTTGTTTGGGGCCACGACATCGGCCTTTGGCCGGAACAATCGTATTGGAGGAGAGTATGAGTTTTGGCAGACAGGTGTATGAATTTCTGCTGAGCAGCTCCCAGGCTTACGCCAAATGGGATTTGGAAGTATCAACTTCCATTCTCAAAAACAGGAAGAAGATGCTTATTCTTCTGGCTCTTGCACTGCCTATTCTGGCAGGCTGCTTGGCCGAAGCCTATGAGTATCATGAAATGCTGGGCGGCAAGACCGCTTATGCTCCGGCGTTCTACACCAACACAATCTTTCTTGCATCCATTGCAGTGGGCCTTGCAGCCGGTTTGATCACCGGGTGTATCGGTGCTGGCGGCGGTTTTATCATCACGCCCGCCCTTATGGCCGCAGGTGTTAAGGGTATCTTGGCGGTGGGCACTGACCTGTTCCACATTTTCGCCAAGGCCATCATGGGCACTACGGTGCACAAAAAGTTGGGCAACGTCTCCACCAAGCTGGCCATCGCCTTCTTGGTGGGTTCTGGCGTGGGCACGGTTATTGGCGGTGCCATCAACAAGGGCCTGTACAATGCTGACCCCCTGCTTTCCGAACTGTTCATCAGCACCATCTATGCAGTGCTGCTGGGCTTTTTGGGCTTTTACGCACTGTTTGACTTTTTGAAGAGCTCGCGCGGCGGTGCCGCTGCCAGCCAGGACGCACACGGCGGCAGCGCTGGCATGACCGGCGTGGCCATGAAGCTTCAGGCTCTTGCCGTGCCGCCCATGATCACCTTTGACGAAGACCTCGTACCCGGCGGCCGCCGCATTTCTGGCTGGATCGTTGCTGCGGGCGGCGTAATCGTGGGCCTTTTGGCGGCCATCATGGGCGTGGGCGGCGGCTTCGTCACCTTCCCCATGTTTGTGTACATCTTTGGCGTGTCCTCCATGACCACCGTTGGTACGGACATTCTTCAGATCATCTTCACCGCCGGTTTTGCTTCCATCGGCCAGTACGCCATTTACGGCTACGTGTTCTACACGCTGGCCATTGGCATGCTGCTTGGTTCGCTGCTGGGCATTCAGGTTGGCGCGCTGACCACCAAGGTGGTCAAGGGCATCCACATTCGCGGTTTTTACGCCATCTCAATCATTGCTGGCTTTATCAACCGCGCCGCCACCCTGCCCAAGAAGCTTGTTGAACTTGAAGTGCTGAACTGGTCGCCCAGCGTTGTGGGCATCATTGAAGACGTGGGCAACGTAGTGTTTTGGGTTGTTGTTGCCTTCTTCGGCATTTGGGTGTTCAGCAAGTTCTTCTTCAACCTCGGCAAGCTGAGAGGGGAGGCCTGATTATGCTTATTCACGCCAAAGCCCCCTTTTTCCGGGGCAGCTTGATGCTCGTTTCGTTTCTGGTTCTGTTTGCCGCTCTGCTCATGCCCATCATGCGTGACGAAAACGGCAAACATTTGACCGGCCTTGAATACGCCGACAGCGTGTTCAACGAGCTTTCCAAGGGTTCCTCGTACTTTATCCCCGGCGTTCGCAGTAATTTGCAGAAAGTCGATGGCAAGGTAGTGACGGTATCCGTAAAGCTCAAAAAAGCCGCCCTTGCTCCTGTTGCAGCCATGGCTTTGCAGAAGGCTGGCGCTACCGACGTGTCGGCCACCGACGGCAAGGTTACCTTTACCGGCGACTTGGGCAAGATTCTTGCTTCTGCCACCGACGATGCCGATGCCCTGTACCACAACGATGCCGACAAGGTGTCGCAGAAATACGGCGGCGAAAACGCACTTAAAGTGGCCTCTGCATGGTGGTACACCCTGTCGCCCAGCATCAAGGAACTGCAAAAGCAGCGCCTGATTGCTGAATCGCAGGTTGTTGACCATGTTCTGCGCCGCGCCATTGAACCCGGTAACAACTTTTACAGTGTTACTGCGGCCAAGGTGTCTGAACATGTACTGCTGATGGCTGGCATGCTCATATTCTATGTGCTCTATACGCTGTGGTATGGCTTTGCCATCTTCGAACTGTTCGAAGGCATTGGCTTGGCCATGACCAAGTCCAAGGTTAAAAAAGAAGGCTAGAAACAGACCGGAGACGCACATTTCTTCTGCGCCCGCGTCAGGCACTACTGTGAGTGGTCTAAAGACCTCTCCCGGAAAGTAGAAGACATGCCGGTTGATTCTGGTTGGATCTTAAAAAGGGGTCGCTTCGACAGAAGCGGCCCCTTTTTTACATGGCTGCACTACCACCAGCAGTCTGTAACACAAGACCGAAATGGCAGCCTTGCCACAAGCAACACCTACCATAAAAAACTCTTTATTAATTTATTTCAGTAAGTTCCAAAATGCGATAATATTAATCTTAGCTTAGCGATATTGATTACGCATCTCACCATAATTTAAGCATATATTTATTGCGCCCAATAATCACACAAATATTGCAAATACCAACTCTTTTTTGACATAAAACACTGCTTAAAATATTCTGAATGATCAATCTATCTAGCAAGGTAAAGTATGGCTTCTGACGCATCGTTCTGCCTCTGGAATTCAAACTGCCACGAATTACTGCTCAACGCTCAAGACAGCGGGGCCAACATACATCTGGAATGTTGTTGCCTATGGCAGGGCGAGCCCGCATACATGAAGCTGGAAGGCCTGCTGCGTGAAGTAAACGGCAGGGAAGCCCATTTTTTTGTACGCAGCATGGCTCTGCGAGCACCCAACCCCAAGGCCGAGGTCAATAGCGGCGCATACTATTTCAGCGTAAAGCGCCAAATAGCAGAAGACGCCGCTGTACGTGTAGGCGTGTACGGTACGGGCAGCATACTTGAAACTGTTGTGGGGCCGACCGGCGAGTTGGTGTACATGCGAATGCGATTTTCACGGCACGTGAGTGTGCGGCAACTGCGCAATGGCAAAAGAATACCATGGTGCGACGAGTACAGCAGAATGGCAAACGTACTGCTTGCACCCAACCGCCCCGACACATGCAACGACCTGCGCGCCCTGCTTAGGGCATACAGCAAGGAAACCGCGCCTCAAACCCATGTTATTGACATTTCTGAAGGCGGCGCGTGCATCTGCATGCCCGATGAGCTTGCCATGCCCTCCTTTGGCGGCGACCCCACCTACCTGTTTTTTCTGCATCCAAGTGTCGTACCCGCCACAGTTCCGCCCTACGTGTTTCTTGCTAAGCGGGCGGGCTTTGGCAAAAGCGTAGACAACAATGGCGTAGCCGTGCGGCTGCGCTTTCAGGAAGAACTGGACTGGAACGCCCGCCGTAGCCGCTTGCACTGGATCAATGTAAGGGGCGGTTCTCCCCGCTTGCGCCAATGCCTATTGCACTACCCCGATCAGGTGCCCAATTCGGAAAAATCTGCCTGAACAAGATCGGTGGGCGCGCCCAGCGTAGCGCCCCAACTGCCAGCAGCGGCCCTCCGTGACCGCAAGCAGCCACGCCTTTGAGTGGCCTCGTTTTTGCATCCTTTGTTGCAACCATGCCGCTATGCGGAAAATTTGACCCCTCTGCGGGTCATCAACATAAAGGATGCCACCATGAATATTTCTGGAATCAACTCTTCAAATTCCTTTGCCTTTCCCAGCATTGAAAAAGAAGAAACTGCCAGCCCCACGGCGCTTTCGC